>JARRQF010000045.1:0-25999 GCA_037382065.1 Candidatus Thiodiazotropha sp.
GCTGTCCAACTGATCTTTTTAGGTTGAAAAGGGCGAGCCATTCCCTGCGCATTGCGCCTTGTCTCCTGGCCTGAGCAGGCTTCTATCATCGTCAATTTGTATGAAGCACCACACTAGTTAGGTTCAATGATGCTCTGAAACCATATTTATAGTGTACTTGGGTATCTCGATGACCAGATCTTCATTGCCTACCTGAGCCTGACAACTCAAGCGTGACTCGGGCTCAAGCCCCCAAGCCTTGTCAAGCAAATCCTCTTCTAACTCTTCGGCTTCCAGTAATGAGTCAAAACCTTCACGCACAATGACATGACAGGTGGTACAGGCACAGGACTTTTCGCAGGCATGCTCAATTTCAATGCCATGTTGCAAAGCCGCATCGCAGATTGTTGTACCAGGCGCCACATCGATAGCTGCACCTTCAGGACAGATCTCTTCATGGGGTAAAAAGATGACTTGAGGCATGCTATTTCCTTTCTCGTCTAATCAAATTCATTGACGCTGTGGCCTGACATAGCTTGCTGAATACTCTGGTTCATTCGGCGCTCAACATAGAAACCGCAGCTCTTTTCAAGCGCGGCAATCTGTTTTTTGATGCTATTTTGATCGCCATCTTTAACAACATCACGCAGAATATCCAAAGCTTCATCCACCTGTCGTCGCTCATCTTCACTCAATAAGCGATCTCCGTCATCTATCAGGGCAGCACTCAGTGCCTCGATAACCCGCTCCGCTTCAACCTGCTGCTCTCTTAGACTGCGTGCCTGTTTATCTTCACTGGCATGGGCGATGGATTCACGTAGCATGCTCTCGATTTCATGGTCGCTTAGTCCATAAGAGGGTTTCACCTCAATACTCGCCTGCACACCACTACTTTGCTCGATGGCACTAACACTCAGCAGCCCATCCGCATCGACAGCAAAGGTCACGCGGATTCGCGCAGCACCTGCAACCATTGGTGGGATACCACGCAACTCAAAACGGGCCAATGACCGACAATCTGACACCAGTTCACGCTCACCCTGTAGAACATGAATCGCCATCGCTGTCTGACCATCTTTAAAGGTGGTAAACTCCTGAGCCCTTGCAACCGGGATGGTTGTGTTGCGGCTAATCAGTTTTTCAGTCAACCCTCCCATCGTCTCAATGCCTAACGAAAGAGGAATCACGTCCAACAGTAACATCTCGTCACCAGGTTTGTTACCCACCAGAATATCGGCTTGGATAGCAGCACCTACGGCGACCACTCTATCTGGATCGATATCAACCAGCGGCTGGGTGGCAAACAGCTCACCTACCTTTTCACGTACCCAGGGTACTCGGGTTGAACCACCCACCATAACAACATCCTCTATCTCCTGGGCCGTCACTCCAGCATCCCGGATGGTGCGCCGACAAGCCAGCAGAGTCTTTTTAACGAGAGGATCAATCAGCTCGTTAAACTGAATCCGATCTAGACGGCCCTGCCACTCGGTCCCATTGTCTCGTTGGATCATGATCTCGGTTTCGTTTGCTTCGGTCAGTGCCTCCTTTGCAGTACAGGCAGCACGCATCAAACGCTTCACCAAAGCCTGACCTGCGTCGTCTTGATGAATATCGGCCTGTTGCATAATCCACTCCGCCACAGCACGGTCTAGGTCGTCACCACCCAAAGCCGAATCTCCCCCTGTGGCCAACACTTCGAATACACCTTTATTAAGCCGCAGAATCGAGATATCGAAGGTGCCTCCTCCAAGGTCATAGATGGCGTGTATGCCCTCAGCTGCTTTATCGAGACCATAAGCCACGGCAGCTGCAGTGGGTTCATTAAGCAGACGAAGTACATGTAATCCGGCAAGCTTAGCAGCATCCTTTGTTGCCTGCCTTTGGGCTTCGTCAAAATAGGCAGGTACTGTGATCACTACCCCATCCAAACTACCACCTAATGTGTTTTCTGCCCGATTAGCTAATTGCTTGAGTATTTCAGCTGAAACCTCAACAGGAGAGACATCCCCCGCCAAGGTTCTGATACGGGGTACAGTGGAATCCTTCTGCACAAATTGATAGGGAAGCTGACTGCCGAGGGTTTTGATCTCTTCAACCCCTCGACCAATCAGGCGCTTTGCTGAAGAGATGGTATTCTGTGGATCATCCACCTCAGTCAGCTTTGCTTTATGGCCTACCAGAATAGAGGTTGCCCGGTACTGAACGACAGAAGGGAGTAGATGATAGCCCTGCTCATCAGGCATAGTTTCGGCCTCACCACTGCGCACACTCGCAACCAGGGAGTTAGTTGTGCCAAGATCAATACCAGCAGAGAGGCGGTGTTGGTGGGGTGCCTGCGCCTGACCCGGTTCTGCAATCTGAAGGAGTGCCATCTATCTTATTCCACTCAATTCAATTGTTCATCCAATTCGGCTTCCACACGCTCTGTTTCAGCCCGCAGCTTCTGTAAAAAACGCATTTTTCGTAAAATTTCCTGTGCATCCTCCAAAGATTCTTGGGTCGGCACCTCAAACTGAACGGCCATCTGCGCCACTAGATCGACAAGCTGCTTGTTAATCCGACTGCTTAAATCAAGAATTGATTCAAAAGGACCCAACTGGCTACGCAGCTCTTCCAACTCCTCACGCAATGCCATTTGCTGCATTAGGAATTCCATGTCATGGGTTGACTCATTTTGCGCATCGATTTCAATGCCGTGCAATGAGAGCAGATAGGCGGCACGGGCAATCGGATCCTTAAGCGTTTCGAAGGCCTCATTTATCAATGATGCACCTTGTACAGAGAGCCGACGCTCCTGCTCCGTAGCATTAGCATAGCGGTCAGGGTGAACCACCCGTTGCAAATCACGATACCGATCAGCGAGGGATGAACTCTCGATAATATATCCCACTGGTAAACCAAACAGATCAAAGTAGTTTTTCGAAAAATCAAGCATATCGAAAAAAACGGCTGCCTTATGGCAGCCGTCTCATACCTTTAGTTGATTGATAATCAAACATTAAAACTTTCACCACAGCCACATTCGCTTTGGGCATTGGGGTTATTGAATTTAAAACCCTCATTAAGTCCCTCCCGCACATAATCAACTTCAGTGCCATCCAGATAGACAAGACTCTTCGAATCAATGATAACCTTAACCCCTTGGTCCTCGAATACCTGATCATCTTCCTGGAGTTCGTCTACAAACTCTATTTCATAGGCCATACCCGAACAGCCAGAGGTGCGCACGCCTAGACGAATCCCTAACCCTTTTCCCCGATTGGCAAGGAAGGTGGTTACCCGATTAGCAGCAGCTTCTGTGATTGTGATGCTCATATTTCTACTCTAGTAAAGAAAAGCGACTCTAGTATAGAGGACAATATGAACCTATTGCCTCATTTCGCATTTTTATCAGAAAAATCTTTGATAGCCGCTTTAATGGCGTCTTCAGCCAACACCGAGCAGTGTACTTTGACCGGTGGCAGAGCCAGCTCTTCTGCAATTTCTGAATTCTTGATCTCTTGCGCCTGCTCCAAGGTTTTTCCCTTGACCCACTCGGTCAGTAAACTGCTGGATGCAATAGCCGAGCCACAGCCATAGGTTTTGAATCGGGCATCTTCAATAACGCCGTCATCATTGACTTTAATTTGCAGACGCATCACATCGCCGCACGCTGGAGCTCCCACCATTCCAGTGCCAACACGGCTATCATCTTTATCGAAAGCACCCACGTTTCGTGGATTCTCATAATGATCGAGTACCTTGTCGCTGTATGCCATAGCTTGAACCTCTAAAATGCAGCATCTAGTGTTACTAGTGTGCAGCCCATTGAATAGATTTCAGGTCGACACCATCCTTGAACATCTCCCATAACGGCGACAGCTCCCGCAGTCGCCCCACTTCGGTACGAATTTTTTCGATCGCGTAGTCCACTTCTTCCATAGTGGAAAACCGGCCCAGGGTAAAACGTATGGAGCTGTGAGCCAGCTCATCTTCGCGTCCCAAGGCACGCAGTACATAGCTTGGCTCCAGGCTAGCTGAAGTGCAAGCAGAACCAGAGGAAACCGCCAGATCCTTAAGCGCCATGATCAAAGATTCACCTTCAACATAGGCAAAGCTAATATTCAAATTACCCGCTACTCGCTGCTCTTCGTCACCATTAAGATAGACCTCCTCCATGTCACGAAGACCATCCCACAACCGTTGACGCAGACCAAGGACACGTTCATTTTCCGATGCCATCTCTTCCTTAGCAATGCGAAACGCCTCACCCATACCGACGATCTGATGAGTCGGCAATGTACCTGAACGCATGCCGCGTTCATGTCCACCACCATGAATTTGCGCTTCAAGTCGAACTCTTGGTTTACGTCTTACATAGAGCGCGCCTATCCCTTTCGGGCCATAAATTTTGTGCGCGGAAAATGACATCAGATCAACTTTTAACTGGTTCAGGTCAATGGGTACTTTTCCAGCACTTTGCGCGGCATCCACATGAAATAGAATTTTTCGCTCTCGGGTAATTTCACCTATTGCCTGAATATCTTGGATCACACCCACCTCATTGTTGGCATGCATAATTGAAACGAGAATGGTGTCATCCCGTAACACAGCCTGCAATTTATTCAGATCGATCAAACCGTCCGGTTCGGGATCTAGGTAGGTAACCTCATAACCATGCCGTTCAAGTTGACGACAAGTATCCAGTACCGCCTTGTGTTCTGTCTTACAAGTCACAATATGGCGGCCCTTCTTCGCATAAAAATCGGCAACGCCCTTTATGGCAAGATTATCTGACTCTGTCGCTCCAGATGTCCAAACGATCTCTTTGGGATCGGCATTCACCAAATCAGCAACCTGTTTTCTCGCCGTTGCAATCGCTTCATCGGCCACCCAGCCAAAAGGGTGTGAACGAGATGCCGGATTGCCGAAATCACCATCTGGTGTGAGATAACGACACATCAATTCCGCCACACGAGGATCCACCGGCGTGGTAGCCGAGTAATCCATGTATATGGGTAACTTCATCTCAAACTCCGACAATTCGAATCTTTAGGCCCCTGCAGAGCCGCCAGTTAGATCTGTTATTGACATATCCAGCTCTGCTGCTGAGGAATTATGTCCTGGCGGGTCCTGACGGGAAGCGACTTCGCGTACAGCTTGCCTGTCCATCAAGTCCTGTAGGCTGATTTTATTCAAGTAATTATAAATCTGATTACTGAGATCAGACCAGAGGTCATGGGTCAGGCAACGTTCGTTGTTTTGGCAGTTATGCGCACCATTACAACGTGTGGTATCGATATTCTCATCGACGGCAGTAATCACCTCACCAACATAGATCTCACTAGCATCACGACCCAGGCTGTAGCCACCACCAGGCCCCCGCACGCTGGCCACCAGTGATTTTTTTCGCAGCCTGGAAAACAGTTGTTCCAGATATGATAGCGAGATCCCCTGCCGTTGGGCGATGTCAGCCAAAGTAATAGGACCTTCTCCAAAATGCAGAGAGAGATCCAGCATGGCGGTCACCGCGTAGCGGCCTTTTGTAGTAAGCTTCACTTCGTCAACTCCATGAATATTTCTAAAAGCTAATATACATTCCCCAGCAAAATAGTCAAGATTTTGCCACCTCAATTATTAAGAGGTTTTCCCATCCTCACCGGTTATTTCATCGAGCTTTTTAAGCTCCTCTGCTGTTGAGATAATTTCGCAGGAATCGATAGCAGGTAAATTGGATGAAGCCTCATCGATTCCCAGCTTCTTCAATGCCTCGCACATCAACTGCATCTTATTGTCCATGACGTGAATATGATCAAGCATACAGTTAATCGCATGAGCAACAGGATCGGTGGCATCTTTGGTTGCCCCATAGGCGTCAAAGCCTATCTTTTTCGCGATCTTTTCCCGATGCCCTGCAACCTCAGGCTTCGATGGAGAAATAAGCTTGCCAGGCACACCTATCACGGTTGATCCTGGCGGAACATCCTTAACCACAACTGCGTTGGAGCCAATCCTGGCCCCTTCACCCACATCAATGGGCCCCAGAACCTTGGCTCCAGCACCAACCACCACATTATTAGCTAGTGTAGGGTGGCGCTTACCTTTCTCCCAACTCGTCCCGCCTAGGGTGACACCATGATAGAGAGTACAGTCATCACCAATTATCGCGGTTTCTCCAATCACCACCCCCATACCATGATCAATAAAAAAACGCCTTCCTATCACAGCTCCAGGATGAATTTCAATTCCAGTAAACAAGCGGGCTAGATTTGAAATCATCCGAGCAAACCATTTTAGCCCCATTTTCCATAATCTATGACTCAAACGGTGAAAAATCACCGCATGAACCCCTGGATAGGTGGTGATAATCTCAAATGAATTGCGTGCAGCAGGGTCTCGATCAAAAACACTCTGGATATCCTCTTTCCAGCGCGAGACTTTCCGTTTTCCTGAATTATCCAACGGCATACCTACAACTTTGGTTGTATAAAAAAAGTGATACCAAATTACGCTCCTGGAGACAGTGACTAAATTTAGCTAAAAAGCCGACTTTATCAGTCTCAGTATCATTAATGTTGGTACGAGGAGAAGAGATTATCCACAATCCCATATAAATTTCTAGGATATTAACCCAGGTGATCCATCAGGTTACTTGTAGAATATTTCTAACCATTTATTTTTACTTAGCTTATCAAAGGTAACCGCGCAATTCCCAGGACTCAGGGTCGCATCGATTTACGCCCCTGCATGGCACTAAAAATACCCCGTAAAATATTAACCTCATCCTTATCGGGTCGTGCCCGTTGAAAAAGGCTGCGCAGTCGTCTCAACAGCTTCTCTGACTGTCGGGTATCAGTGAAACCCACATCATTCAAGGCCTGCTTCAGGTGGTCATAAAAGCTCTGCATCATCTCTGCGGTAGCAATATCTCTGATTGCCTCTTCAGTACACTCTTGCCCATTCAGTTCGGTCAGATAGACCTCATAGGAGAGTACCTGCACAGCCGCACCAAGATTGAGTGAACTATAGACCTCATTGGTCGGAATATGAACCAAAAAGGTACAGCGATCTAACTCACTGTTAGTCAGTCCAGATCTCTCACGTCCAAATACCAAGGCCACATCTCCGGCTGCCGATTCATTGACTAGCTTGGCTGCTGCTTCCCTGGGTGAAACCACTGGCCAATTAACGCTACGTGCACGAGCACTGGTTCCCACCACGAGGCGGCAACCAATCAACGCTTCGTCGAGGCTATCGACCACTTGAGCCTGAAGCAACAGGTCGTCAGCTCCTGAAGCCCGGGAAGTCGCTTCTGCATGGGGAAACAGTTGAGGCTTGACCAGATAGAGATGCTGCAGGCACATATTCTTCATAGCTCGTGCAACAGCCCCAATATTGCCTGGATGGCTGGTATCAACCAGCACGATTCGGATATTATTCAGCATAGCCGGCTAGGGTACCTGATTAAAGCCTTAGATTGTAGCGCGTGGCGTTGTCTCGCATCCGCTGCGGAACAACCTTCTCATTAGTAGCAAAAGGTGTCGCAAAAATCGTAGGGTGGGGAGCCTGCCCCACCATTAAGAACTGAAACATGTAAGAACTTGCGCTCTTTTGTTCTCAAAATCTATTTGCGAATCTTCACTGCATGCTTTTACACCCCCCTCAGCAGGGCTGAGGTAACAAGGAAGAAGTAGGCATCAAAACCACCCCATTGCGAAAAAGTGTTTATCCACTGCCTGACTTGAGGTATCCTCGCCGCCCATGAATCCTATGGTAACCATTGCAGTACGCGCCGCCCGCGAAGCCAGTCGGGTCATCACTCGAAATTTTAATCGCATCGATCGGTTAACTATTACTGACAAGGGCAATAATGATTTCGTCACGGAGGTAGACCGTAATGCTGAGGCGGCTATCATCAATGTACTGCGCGAAAAATACCCCCATCACGCTATTTTAGCGGAAGAGAGTGGCCGGCAAGGGAATGATGAGTACCAATGGGTTATTGACCCTCTCGATGGCACCACTAACTTTCTGCATGGATTTCCCCAATTTGCCATTTCAATCGCATTGAAGATCAAAGGACGTTTGGAAATTGGCGTCGTTTATGATCCTATTAATGAAGAGATGTTCACCGCTAGTCGTGGTGAAGGGGCCTTGCTGAACGACCATAAAATTCGTGTGGCCAATCGCAAGAGTCTGGATGGTGCCCTGCTTGGAACTGGCCTACCCTATCGGGACTTCCGCTTCTTTGATAACTACATGGGGATGCTTGGCGACTTAATGAAAGAGAGTGCGGGTATCCGTCGTCCTGGATCTGCTGCTTTGGATTTCGCCTACCTAGCAGCAGGCCGTACAGACGGATTCTGGGAATTGGGCCTCAGCGAATGGGATTTCGCTGCTGGAGCGGTGCTGGTCAGGGAAGCAGGTGGCTTGGTGACCGACATTGGAGGTGGTGAGCGCTTCCTTGAAACTGGAAATGTGATTGCTGGTAATATGAAGGTTCACAATGCCATGCTAAGACAGATCCGCCCACATCTAAATGATAAACTAACCGCTTAATTCCTAAGCAAAGAATAAGGTTCACAGATTCGTTATACGCCCTCAAGAAAGGCATCTGACAACCGTTAGTTTGAGTGAAGAGAATCTCACCCAAACGGATAATAACAGATGCAAAAAGACCCCAAAAAACCGAAGGCACTAAGTGACCGAGCTCTTGAGCTGGTCATGCAAGATGTTTTGAGTGGGTTAATAGATGTCTCCCTGCAGTTAGGCAATAAGTACCTGAATGCCGCCACATTGACAACGCAAAGTGGTCAGGATGTTACATTAGCGGATGATGATAATCTGAAGAAGGGCTGAATCACGCCATCTCTAGTGTGGTGTACCCCACTCAAAAAGCGTATTTAAACCTAAACCTATCTGCGAAATCCAGGATTATCACCATCACTACTTTGAAGGGTAATCAGGAGATATTGCCTAGGGCATATCATTGAGATCATCTTCCTTTTTCACCGGCATCAGATCAGCCCGGCTAACCCCCATAGAAATCACTGAGGTGCTGGCTACATAGATGGATGAGTAGGTACCCACCACAATACCAACGATCAATGCCAAAGAAAAGCCATGAATAATCTTGCCTCCAAACACAAACAGAGCAATCAATACCAGCAGAGTGGTACCTGAGGTAATCAATGTTCTGGAGAAGGTCTGATTAATCGATAGATTGATAATCCCCACCGTCTCTCCCTTGCGCATCTTGCGGAAATTCTCCCGGATACGGTCGAACACCACAATGGTATCGTTGAGTGAGTAACCAATCACCGCAAGCACAGCAGCAAGCACAGGCAGATCAAACTCCACTTGAAACAGAGCAAAAAAACCGATGGTAATCAGCACATCATGCATCAGGGCAATGACTGAGCCAACCGCAAAACGATATTCAAATCTCAATCCCACGTAGATTAAAATGCCAAACAGGGCATACAGCATGGCCAACCCCCCATCTTCGGTTAGCTCCTCACCTACTTGTGGACCGACAAACTCAACGCGACGCCGATCTGCTCCTGAGTCAACACGCTGCATAGCATTAAAGGCACGATCACTAAGAACAGCACTCGCCACGTCGTCCCTTGGCGCAATCCTAACCAAAACCTCTTGTGAAGTACCGAAGTGCTGTACCACCGCATCAGAGAAACCATCCTTACTCAGCGCCTCACGCACCGCAGAGAGTTCCACCGCCTGAGGGTATTTCACCTCAACCAAGGTGCCTCCAGTAAAGTCAATACCGAAATTGAGCCCCTGAAAGATGATTGCTCCGAGGGAAATCAATAACATTGCTCCAGAGAATATAATCGCTAGATGGCGTTTTCCCATCAGATCGATCTCTGTCCCTTTATTAAAAAACTGCATCTATTCCGCCTCTTTAGATCGCCAGGGATGATATCCGCTTATGACCATAAATCAGATTAATTACCGCACGAGTTCCGATGATGGCGGTAAACATGGAGGTTAAAATGCCAATCGCCAAGGTGACCGCAAAGCCTTTGATCGGCCCGGTGCCAAAACTAAACAGCACAATGGCCGCAATCAAGGTGGTGATGTTGGCATCGATAATGGTGGAGAAGGCCTTTTCATAGCCCGCATGAATACTCGCTTGTGGCGAACTTCCATTGGCGATCTCTTCTCGTATGCGCTGAAAAATTAACACATTGGCATCCACAGCCATACCCACGGTCAATACAATACCGGCAATACCTGGCAAGGTTAAAGTCGCTTGCAGGAAAGAGAGTAAGGCAATGATCAATATCAGATTCATAAACAAGGCCAAATCGGCCACCAAGCCAAATACCTTGTAATAAACCCCCATGAATATCATCACTAGAACAAGACCGATCACCACAGAGACAAAGCCCTTATTGATACTATCCTGACCCAAGCTGGGACCAATGGTACGCTCCTCGACAATCTCAATGGGAGCGGCCAATGCTCCCGCTCTTAAGAGGAGCGCCAAATCATGAGCTTCCTCAGGTGAATCGAGCCCTGTGGTCTGAAAGCGCCTGCCGAAAGGCTCCAAAATATTGGCGATGGAGATGACCTCCTCCACCTTTTTCTTTCTCGTCACTGCCTTACCATTCACCATATCAGTGGTGACACGGTTTTCAATAAACACGACGGCCATCGGCTTACCAACATTTTCATTAGTCATTCGACGCATGCGCTTTGCGCCGACACCATCAAGCGTGACCGATACTTGCGGCTGTCCTGTGCGCGAGTCCATTCCAGAGGAGGCATCGACGATCTGATTGCCGGTGACGATAACCCGTTTTTTCAATAAAACAGGTCGGCCGTTACGCTCATAATAGAGGCTTGAACCGGGAGGAACTCGTCCATTGAGTGCATCTTCGACACTATGCTCAGTATCTGCTAAACGGTATTCAAGTGTTGCAGTCGCACCTAGCATATCCTTCAGCTTGGCTGGATCCTGGGCACCTGGCAACTGAACAACGATACGTCGTGCACCCTGCTGTGTAATCGATGGCTCAGAGACACCCAGGGCATTTACCCGATTGCGTAGCGTGGTAATATTCTGCTGCAATGCGAATTTTTGTACCTCTAGCTTCTCTTTTGGTGAAAGAACTACTTTAACCAGAAAGGCGCTCGTTTGATCGATCATTTCCAGATTCAGGGAACGGAACTCATTACCAATCAGTTCGGCGGACTCATCACGTTTCTCAAGCGTATTGAACTTCACCAGTATCTGGTCGCCCTCTCGATTGATACTCACATAGCGCAGTTTCTTTTCACGCAGCAAGGTCCGGATATCACTACTATAACGCTCTGCAGCCTGCTCTAAGGCTGATTCCATATCCACATCGATCAATACATGGATACCACCACGGAGATCCAGACCCAAATACATAGGTTCCGCCCATCCCCTCATCCAATTAGGCAGGTCGGGGGCAAGTGTCAGTGCTGCGGTATAGTTATCACCCAAGGAGGCCGTAATCTGGTCCATTGCTTTCAGCTGATCTTCCGAACCGTTGAAACGGACCAAAAGTTTATGCTGGTTTAGCTCCACCCCTTTCACGCTTATGCCAGCCTCTTTCAAAGCCTCTTCAACACGTGACTGAGTAGCTTCATCGAGCACCGCATCGCGGGTGGCCGAAATTTCCATGGAGGGGTCCTGCCCAAAGATATTAGGCAGAGCGAACAGTGCGCCCATCAGGACCACCACCAGAACCATAAGATTCTTCCAAAGTGGATATTGGTTCATTGTGTTTTCATTAGGTTATGCCATGAAACAAAGGACAGCCGAAACAGACTGCCCACGATTAACGCTGATACAGGAGACTAGAGCTCTTTCAGTGATCCTTTTGGGAGCACTGTATCCACGGCTTGGCGACGTACTTTTACCTCAACCCCTTCGGAAATCTCAACCAGAATGAAATTTTCTCCGAAGTCGGTAATCTTGCCAGCAACACCGCCTGAAGTCACGATCTCATCCCCTTTGGCCAGAGCCTCAATCAGCTTTTTATGCTCTTTCTGACGTTTCACCTGCGGACGAATCATTAAAAAGTAGAGCACAGCGCCAAAAAGCACCAATGGTAGCAATCCTGTAATGGGATCAGCCTGACTAGCCGCAGCGGGAACCGCTTCAGCCATTGCATCAGAAATAAAAAAACTCATCTCTATCAACCTCTTTATCGGTCAAAAACATGGTCCAGGAAGCATCTTCTGGCCCAAGACTAAAAATCAGCGACCGATTATGACACATCAGAGGATAAGAATCAGGACTTGGCATGCTTCAAAACCAAATGCCTATTCAGTCACTTACCTTTGCTGAAAGTTCACTCGCTTTCTGAACTAATACCAAATTGATAGATAGGCTTTGATAACATTTGCCGAAAAGGAGTATAAGGGCTCCTCTCCAGCCACACCTCCCCGGGTCAAATCCCGGAAATCATGGTAGTCATAGTAGATGTAATCGTAGGCGAAATTAAGACTACCATGATCGACAAATTGCAAGAAACTCGGTTTAATGGCGTAGCTAACACCCAAGCCAAGGGTGTGGCTCTCAAAGTTACTCAACTCTTTGTCTCTTGCGAGATACCTGAATTCCCCTTGCCGGGAAAAGAGGTCGCTATAAAAGTCGGCACCCTCCTGGGTGTAGTAGCGGTAGCTAACATCAAATATCCAGCTCTCCCTGAAGGGATGGGTGTAAGCCAGTTCTATGTTATTGGCGCTGATTCCCCAGGTATCATTGAAGTAACGGTATTCACCACTCAAGGCGGCCCGATAAGAGAGGTAGTATTTCAATCTAAGCGCTAAGGCATTGCTGGTGCGGGTAGTGGGATAGTTTTCAGGCTGGTAGCTAAATCCATTTCCACTGAGAGGATCGAGGTATCGGTAGGAACGGTAGGGACTACCTAGAAACCCCTCGTCAGTGATGGTCTCCCAACCAACCCCAAGAATACTATTTTTGGTCAATACCTGACTCAGGTCTAGACGATAGTTCTGGCGTTTTATTGTTTCACCAAAATCGCTATCTCCGTTTCGGCTGATATCATCATTACCTACTGAATATCCAAGTGAAACCGTCGTCAGGTCACCAAACATATCGTGACTGATCGAAAAGCTGCCTGTCTCTGATTCATAGTCACTCTCATCACTCTTGGTCAGAGCCAGGCTCATTAAGGTTTTATTATGCAGATAGTCAGCTGACAAACTGGTCTCCGTACGCCTTTCGGTGTATGGGGAGGCCATACTGAGCACATCCACTGAGGCACTGGATATAGTATCCACATAGTAATTGGCATTTAGTGAGACGTTGTTGGTAACTGACTTACGCACCAAAATTGAGGGTCCATCCACTTCAATACCGCCGCCATCATAACGGTGATACATAACATCAGCCCTATCCTCAGGAAGAACTGTGGCAAACAGACTCAGACTTGGAGCCAGTAGCAGCGGCAACATCCAACGGGGAGATGGCGCTTTTCCGATCATCGAATGGGATTCATTAGTTACAGCCACAACCACCTCCACCACCTCCCTCAGCGCCTCGTGCACCTTCGCGGATCTGATAGACATGGTGACGATAACCATTAGCCACAGGATCACGTGCAAAACTCATAATGGGATCGGCTAGATGGGCTCGCTCATAGGGTTGAACCCAAGGCTCTATACTGCATCCAAAGAGCAGCAGAATCAGTAAGCCAGCCATAATTATCGGAATCGATTTCATAATCGATCTCACTCGCGCAACAAGCTACGGATCTGCTGTTGATACTCCTCCTCGTACCCAGGCTTGTAGCCTTTGTGGAGAAAGCGCACATTGCCATCTCGGTCGACAATAAAAGTACTTGGCATCGCCTTGACCTGATATTGCTTACTCACGCTGTTTTTCTGGTCATACAAGACCGGGAAACTGACAGGGGTATCTTTCAACATCTTCTCGGCCGCCGCTGACTCCTCATCCACATTCACCCCAAGCAGCGTAAAACCCATTCCTTGGTAACGATCATAGAGCTGTTGCAGAAGGGGCATCTCTTCTCGACAGGGACCACACCAAGAGGCCCAGAAATTAACCATTACCACACTTCCTCGCAATTCGCTGAGTTTGATATTTTTCCCACTGTTACTCTTGAGGGTAAAATCGGGTGCCGGTGTCGGATCGCTGGCAGCTACCAACTGTCCGCTAACAATCAGTAGCAGACTCATCAATAGAAAGGCATTCAGCATCCTGGGAAATAGCGCAAAATTCATCTTCACATTCATATCCTCAGAAGAAAAAGGTCAGACTGCCAAGCAGCTCAAAATTATGGGTAGTCTTGCTCTCACCCAATAGATCTGAATCAAACATATGGTCCTTGGCGTCCAAGTGGATCGTCAACCAGTCGTTAATCAGCAGACGATAACCAGCACCAAGACTAATGGTAAATTGATCATCATCAGCAAAGCGGGTGCTACCGATACCACCGAGCAGGTAGAACTGGCTGTTATAGGCATGCTTTCCACCCAGAAATACTTCACCAGGTAGAAGGTTATAGCCCACCGAAAGGTTGTAGTAGGTCAAGCGACGCTCCTCATCGGTGAGTAGCTGCACATCGCCGCTCAGCTGTTCATAACTGGTTTCGTTAGCTTCACTGGTTCCGATCGAAGCCTCAAGAAATATCGACTCGGTACCATGATAAGCAAGGCGTGCGCCGTATACTGGACTGGTCCCGAAATCCTCAATACTCATCAGTCCAATAAAAGCACCTATTTCGAAATCCTCGGTATCGAAACTTGGTTCATTAATCTCTCGCCGAGCGATCTCAGGTTCTACCAGCAACTCATCTCGCAGGCTGTCGCCTAAGGGGCTTGCCCCCTGACAAGTTGGCAGTGTTAGGGGGCCCAGCAGGATTGCTGTACTCAGAAAAAGAAACCGAGTCCTATTTTCCACTGGTCAAACTCCTCATTATCGTCACGACTGGTAAACACGGCATAGTGGCGGAACTCTCCGCGCACAAAAAATCGCCTTGTCATATAAACATTCAACCCAGCTCCAACATGAGCCGTTGTATCGGTGCGATCTTCTGCCTGCACCAGAGTACTGTTCGGCTTGGTGCGGATCACGCCTCCTCCCAAAGTAAAATATGGACTGAAGGTCCATTCGGGAAAAGGCTGAGAAAGCAGGTTGACATCAAGCAAATACTCACTGGAGTAATCGCCAAGAGCCTGGGAAAAACTGACCTCGGTAGAAAGATTTTCATTAAAAGAATATCCGCCACTAAGTCCAAGTAAGGCAGCCCCTTCCATATCACCACCAAAGAAGCTGAACTCCCATTTGCGGGCTCTAAAATCATCTTTGGAATAGGAGGCTAATTGCAGTGGAGTACCATCTTCAAGGCGTGTACGGCGCATTTCGCTAACATGCACCCAGCCCTCTCTGCCTCGCTGTGACGCTATCTTAAACCAGTCGGTGCGTCGCTTTAGAATCTCGACCCACTCATCCCGCTCAGCTACATATTGGATGGGGTAGACACTACCCGGTCCTGTGTGCATCTCTATGTAGGGTGCCATAACCTGCACCCGTAAAGGGCCCTCATCTGCAATCCCCAATAACGGCATCAAGCCCAACAGGAAGCAGGAAGCACTGAGATACCTAATTAATTTAATCAGTCTCAAACTTAGTTATCCAATGGGGCGAGAAAGGGATCATTGTAATATTGAGCGCCCTATCGCTGGCAGAACCGGCCACCATTGATGCGCCACCAGGAACGGGGACAGGAACATCCTGCATCGGGATGGGATTACCTTCGCTATCGAGGCTCAAATTACCATCGGCGTCTGTTTCGTAGCGTGGGTTGCCATTCTCATCGGTAGCCGGGACCAGCACATCAACCAAGATACCATCTACCAATTCCTGCATATTATCGGGGAACAATAGCTCCCGATAGGCTGCAAAATGGCCTGGCTCATCTTCCGATGCTCCGTCACTTAAATCCAACTGTGCGTCGGGCACTACCGTTACACCCGCATCATCACTATTATGACAGGCAGTACAGGTATGATCATCGACCTGATTACCCTCGCCATCCAAAACTAGCCTTGGTAGGGCCCACAGCGGATGGATGTTTGCTTCGTAATGAATGATGGCGCGACAGAGCTCATTCCAGTTCGAGGCACACACATCATTGCTCAGTGGCGATGGGGTATCCAGATCGGCATATCGATATGAGAATTCAGCATCAATTTGGCGCAATGCTGGATCGGTCCAGACATCAACGAACAGCAGATCCATACTTGGATCACAGGCGGAGGCTTGGCACTGCAAACGATTGCGTGTCTGCGCCATGGTCTCACCCACATCGCTCCAGAGTTCAGGATTAGTGTTTGGGAATGGCTGTCCCGTCACCAAACTGCCGCTGTTGGCACTAGGTGGTGCCGCCATGAGGCGGCCATGGGGCAAGGGGTTATCCGCCTCATGACAACCGCCACACTCAACCACCTCTCCTGGTCTGAACTGCAACCAAAAACTGTGCGTATCCCCAATGCTCCGCCCATTCGCATCCAGTACACTAAAGCTGACAGGCACATTCGCCGGTACTTTTACCTGTACCGAACCATCTGGCTCAATTGGGGCATATCCAAGGATTTCGCGCATACCAAATTGAGATGTAGCACCAAATGCGCTTGATGGGAAGTCAAGCACCTCATTATCAGGAATAGTCACCTGCTTAATCAACCGTAGAAAACGTGCGGGACGATTTTCAGCGGTTGTCAGTGATGGATCAGCCAGGGTTGCAATATTGGGGGTGGCAACGTCGACCCCATCCAGGTCATAGACACTACGTATGTGTAGAAGACCGGCCTTATCAGCCACCAGTGTGGGATCAAGATCAATGCCTGCGGTCTTATCGTGGCGAATCAATGGCTCAGGACGATCTACCGCGACCACCACATCGGTATAGATAATCCCTTCCTGAGGCTTTACGATCGGCAGCTGCGTCTGCTCCAAAGCATCATAGATAAACAAGCTGTAAAGTGGCGGGGCCGCTACCGAAGCGGGATTAGCAAGACGCTCATCAGTACAAGGGAGAATGCGCTCGTCCTCAATAACACGGCAGGGACTCCAACTGATCAGCAGGCGGTCTGTGTTGTCAAATAGTGGATAGGCGCTACGCAGCTGCCCCCCGAGGGTCAGAGTGCCATCAGTATTGATTAGATGGTGTGTGGCACGGCTTTGAGCAGGACCAGTCAATCCCAGATTCTCCCAGGTCGGTTGCTCATTATCGACATAGTTGGCTGTATCGATAAAAATCAGCGAGCCACCTTCATTAGTGCCATCAAACGGCAATAGAAGACTCATAATACGGCCATCCAACATCTCCTGAGGCCGCAGAAACTGCACCGTACTCCCCTCTGTTCCTGTCTCATGGCTATTCAGACCATAGAGCAGCTCCAACTCCGTTCCATCCGGATTCATGCGATAGAGATGAATAGCATTATTGCCGTCGGCATTGTCCCAACGACTGAACACTATCTGGCCATTAGCTAATACACTGGGTGAGAAATCATGGCTGCGGTTAAACGAGATCTGTTTGATATCACTACCGTCATCGTTCATCACATGCAGCACCATGGCAGGCTCATTAACAGATCGTTCCATTGCCAGGTATTGCGGCTTCCCCTCATCCAGCAGACGCGCCTTCGCCAGACGTTGACGCGAGGAAGAGAAAACGATCCGTCCATCGGGAAGATAGTGGGGAAAACGGTCATGCCCATCTTCTGCCGTAGTTTCCGACGCAATGACCCGTCTCAGGTTGGCTGAGGAAATCTCATATTCCCAGATATTCCAGGTGGGCTGATCCTCATCTTCAGCGTCTTCAATCAAGGGCAAACGCAGAGAAAATAGTAACTTGGTACCATCGAAAGAGACAGATACATCACGCACATCACCCTGCCCTCCCGTCACAGAACCGGTGATATTGACCTCATCGGCCCCAGCAGCCGCGTAATCCTTCAGGTAGAGATCACCACCCGCTTCAGTGGCTTGACTGACCCGGATATCGGTATTGCTCTCCGTAGTAACGGGGCGTTTGACATATGCCACCGGATAATCAACTACCACCGGGTCTGGATCCTGGCTATCTCCGCCACCACCACACCCCAGCAAAAGAAGAATCAAAGACAGCTCACAGACATGTGGCGGGTATCTCCTGCGATTACCTTGTTTCATGAACTGAGTGATCCCCCGAAAAGCCGATAGCAGTGTGACTCACCACTAAGTCTAACTGAATATAGTTTAATTAAGCTATCGCCTAATAAAATCATAGACTTGAGAGTCTAGCCTAACTAAAACACCAATCAGTGCACAAGTTCACAGCCTAAAGAAACAGAGATCACGATTCTGCCACTTTGCATTGACAAAAACCATAACTGTTATAGAAGGAAGGATAACGGCGTACAATTAGCTAGACTATCTATGGCTAGCTTTCGCTAAGTATTTCGAATCCAGAGGCACAACCATCATGTCGGGAAAGCGTCAATCCAAACATCTGCTGCCAGGTGCCTGGTTAATGATTAAATTATTAACACTAAGTCTTGTGGTGTTAAGTACCACGCCTGCAATCTCTGGCCCTCGAGAGCAGGCGAAGCGCATTCACGACCGTATAACGGGTGTACCACCCAGTGCCGAGACCCTGGAGAAAATGGTGGATGAGATCGAAAATAACAACGATCCCCTGGCTGCCGCCATGCTAGCCATCGAACACCCTGATTTCTACAATGTAACCCTAAAAAACTGGGCAACCCCCTGGACCAACGAAGAGCAAACCCCTTTTGCTCCTTTAAACGACTACTCCGCCACCGTAATTGGCATGGTGCGTGATGAAGTCCCGTTCAACGAACTCCTGTCAGCAGACATACTTTACATTGGTAGTAATACGCCTGCCTACTCCAATAACAATAATGATCATTATGAGGCGATGGAAAATCAGGCGCTAAACCTCAAAGATGAGCTAAAAAGAACCACCCAGTCAAGCGTCACGGGCCTCTCTTCCGAGGCAACGGCCGGTATCATTACCACCCGTGCTGCCGCCAGAGCCTTTTTTATCGATGGCACGAACCGTGCCATGTTCCGTTTCACCATGCTGAACCATCTTTGCAAAGATCTGGAACTGATAAAAGACCCAACCCGGTCAAATAACCGCGTTCGGCAAGATGTATCTCGCAGCCCGGGTGGCGATAGCCGAGTGTTTTTCAATAACTGTGTTGGTTGTCATGCAGGCATGGAGCCCCTCACCCAGGCATACGCCTACTATACCTACGAATACACCGATGATGAAGAGACAGGCCACCTCTCCTACACCCCAGACAATGTACAACCAAAATATCTCATCAACAGCAGTGTGTTTAAAGATGGTTATGCCACCCCTGACGATCATTGGGATAACTACTGGCGGGAGGGGCCTAACTCATTATTGGGGTGGGATCAAAGTCTGACTGGTTCCGGCAGTGGTGCCAAATCCATGGGGCAAGAGCTAGCCAATAGCCACGCCTTTGCGGAATGTCAGGTAACCAAAGCCTTTCAGGCAGTTTGTCTGCGTTCTCCAGGTAATGCCGCTGACCGAAGCAAGATCTCCGAAATGACCAATAACTTTAAATCCGGCTATAATATGAAGCGTGTGTTTGCTGAATCAGCCGTCTATTGCGCGGAGGATTAGCCAGTGAACAGACACAATAACTTCGGTAAACATCAGGAATGGTTGCAAAGGTTCGCTTGGCTCCTCATTCCAGTGATTGCTCTGATTGGGCTACCCGCCTGCCAAGATAGCATTTCAAATGATTCTCAGCAGGAGACCTCTGTTACCTCCAGCACTTATAACGGTCCAGCAGCACGTACTAACGACATACAGGGTTTCAGGATCAGTGTATGGGAGCCATTACGCGCACAGAATCGTTGTGGTGCTTGCCATAATGCCGGCGGACAGGCTCCGCTTTTTGCTCGTGAAGATGATGTCAACCAAGCTTACGATGCCGTCAACCCCTTTATCAACCGAACTGAACCGGATGAATCCTCTCTGGTTACCAAAGTCGCCAACGGTCATAACTGCTGGGAAGCCAGCAACAGTGCCTGTGCCACAATCATTACCAACTATATCGAATCCTGGGTGGGTGACGGTGCCAGTGGTGGAAGACAGATTGAACTTGAAGCACCACCTGAAAAAGTAGTTGGTGATAGTAAAACTTTTCCCGATGATCCGTCACTGTTTACCAGCAATGTCCACCCTCTGCTGACCAAATACTGTTCTGAGTGTCACGTTGAGGATGCAGCTTCGCCTCAATCACCCTATTTTGCTGGCAGTGATTCAGCGGTTGCCTATGCGGCAGTCAAAACCTCCATAGACCTTGATTCCCCGAATAACTCTCGCTTAGTTCAACGTCTGCTTGAGCTTCACAACTGCTGGGATGATTGTCCAAGCAACGCCCAGGAGATGGAAACCGCCATCGCAAATATGGCCGATAACATCTCACCAACCCCAGTCGACCCAGACCTGGTGGTTAGCCGCGCACTGAGTTTACCGGAGGGAACCGTGGCCAGCGGTGGAAGCCGCCAAGAGAGCGATATCATTGCCCTTTATGAGTTCAAAACCGGAACTGGCAATATTGCCTATGACACCAGTGGTGTGGACCCGGCGATTAACCTGACCTTGAGTGGTGACACCACTTGGGTTGAGGGATGGGGCCTCGAATTTAAGACAGGTAAGGCCCAGGGCAGCACCAGCGACAGCCGCAAGTTAAGCCAATTAATCAAGGCTACCGGCGAATACAGCATTGAAGCCTGGGTAGTTCCCGCAAACGTCACTCAAGAGGGACCAGCCCGTATCGTCAGCTACTCGGCGGGTACCGACGATCGCAATTTCACCCTAGGCCAGACACTCTACAACTACAACTTTCTGCATCGCTCCAGCACAACTGATGGTAATGGTGAACCAGGCCATTCCACCTCAGATGATGACGAAGACCTGCAAGCCACTGAGCAACATGTGGTGCTAACCTTCGATCCAGAAAACGGTCGGCGTATCTATATTGATGGTCAATTCACCGATGACCAGGATGAAACTGCGCCCGGCAACCTCAATGACTGGGATGACACCTACGCCCTGGTGCTCGGTAATGAAGCATCCAGCAATCGTCCCTGGGTGGGAAAAATTCGAATGCTTGCGATTCACAACCGAGCCTTGACTGAGCAGCAGA
This sequence comes from Candidatus Thiodiazotropha sp., assembly GCA_037382065.1. GTDB lineage: Bacteria > Pseudomonadota > Gammaproteobacteria > Chromatiales > Chromatiaceae > Thiodiazotropha. Next base: position 21,205 of record JARRQF010000045.1, read on the forward strand.
TTCAGCAGAATTTCGAGGCTGGTGTTGGTGAGAAATATTTTTTATTATTCAATGTCAGCTCACTGGTCAGCCTGCCACAAAGCTATATCATGTTTGAAGTCAGTCAGTACGATAATTACAGCTATCTATTTCGCCAACCAAAATTTATCAGTCTCGATAAAAATACCATACCTGACTCAATCCCTCTGCAGGGCATGCGCATCGGCATCAATGGAAGGGAGGCTGCCATCGGCCAGGCCTACGCACGACTCGACACCACCATTAATAGTTCAGATTACACGGCTAATGGTCAGTTACTCTCAAATATCGGCACCACTATCGCGTCCGAAAAAGGGGCGGAAAACGATCAATTTTTCCTAACTTTCGAAAGACTGGGCAGTCAAACCAATGTCTATACCGAGCCTGAAATATTGCCTTCCGGCGCTGTGGCAGATTCCGAGCCCCAGTCAACGATAGGACTACGTACCTTTGATGAAATCAATGCCAGCATGTCCTCCCTCACAGGCGTCAGTCAAACCCTCAGTTCGGTGCAAACCACTTACGCCACCATCAAACAGCAGCTCCCATCCAGCGAAGAGATCAGTGGCTTTCTCTCCTCACACCAGGTAGCCGTTTCTCAGCTTGCCATTGAGTATTGCAGTGCCATGGTTGACGACAGCAGCCTGAGAGGCGATTTTTTCCCAGGTTTCGATTTCAATATCAATGCCAACGACATTCCAGCATCCACTTGGCAAGATCAGATCGTTGCACCATTGATGAGTCGTTTCATGGGAGAGAATCTAACCACCCAACCAGATCCAGCGATGGTCGAAAGTGAATTAATGACACTGCTAACAGGCAGCGTTGGGTTGGCTCGTTGTAGTGGCCAATGCGCCGCAGACCGTACAGCTAAAGCAACTATGGCGGCTTGTGCCTCTCTGCTAGGCAGCGCGGTTGTGCTGTTACAATAACCAAGACTGATCGATAGAGATACCAGACGGAAACCAAAGATTATGCGCAGAAAAGTAAAAAACCTCTCGCCAGATAGTCCCCTGCTCTATCCGGATCATCCCCGCCCTGTGTCACGCCGAGACTTTATTCGTCATGGCCTGATGGCTGGACTGGGAGCCGTCACGACGCCATCCCTATTTGGCCTATTCGCTAATCCTGGAGCAGCTAGGGCAGCACTCTCACCTGACCTCGAAACCTTAAAAAACAGCTGTGGTCTTGACACTCTGGGAGGCGGCAAAATCCCATTCATCTGTTTCGATCTTGCAGGAGGGGGAAATATCGCTGGCTCCAATGTGTTAGCTGGCCTTCAAGGCGGACAGCTCGATTTTCTTACCACCGCTGGCTATAACCGTTTGGGCTTACCAGGTGATATGATACCCTCTATCGCCAACCCAACGACCGGACTCAGTGATTACATCAACAAAGAACTCGGCCTTGCCTTCCATTCAGATAGCGCCTTTTTGCGAGGCATTCTAGAGAAGGTCTCTGCTGGCAACCGCACCAACATTAATGGTGCCATTATTCCTGCTCGTTCTGAAAATGATACGGCGAATAATCCACATAACCCCATGTACGCTATCAACCGCTGCGGCGCCAATGGTGAACTGTTAACCCTGATAGGCTCACGCAGCTCCGATTCAGGGGGTAACTCCTTAGCACCAGCAGATCAAATCGACCCGGCAGTACGCCCAACCAAGGTTGACCGACCCAGTGATACCACTGGCCTGGTCGATACAGGAAAACTGGTCGGTCTGCTGGATCAGTCCGATGCCGTTGCCGTCATGGAAGCCATTCAACGCATCTCAGATATGAAGCTTGATAGCATCAATACAGGCATCTCCACTGACCAGATAGTGAAAGAGCTAGTTCGCTGTGGCTATGTCAAGAGCGCGGACCTGGTTGATCGGTATGGCGACCCAGCCGCCCTGGATGTCACTGCCGATGCGGATATCATCGGTCCGATCTTTACCCAAGATGAGTTTGATAACGAATCTGAATTCCGCAAAACCGCTTCGGTAATGAAGTTAGTGGTCAACGGTTATGCTGGCGCTGGCACCATTACTATGGGGGGATTTGACTACCATACAGGCGACCGGGCCACAGGCGAAACCCGTGACTTGCGTGCTGGCCGTTGTATGGGGGCCTGCCTGGAATATGCCGCCCGCCTTGGCACCCCATTAATGCTCTATGTATTCAGTGATGGATCGGTCGCCAGCAACGGTTCTGTTGATAACTCAACCGAAGGTCGGGGTAAAGGCGTCTGGACCGGCGACAACCAATCTACAGCAGCTTCCTTCTTCCTGGTCTATAACCCTGGTGGGCCGGCTGTATTATCTGGAGGCACTCTAGACGAGCAGTTACTTCACCAGCAGATTGGATACTTTACCCCTGAGGGTGCAGTAGATAACGGTTCTAGTCCAGCCGCTAATAATGTCAATCAATTGGTATTGACCGTTGCTCTAAACTATCTTGCCCTGCATGGAGAACAAAGCTCTTTCAGCTCATTGTTTGGCACCAGCCTGGGAAATGCCACCATGCTTGACAGCCTCACAGCCTTCAACCCAATCGTTTAACCTAAATATTTACATCCGTTTTTCATGAAATATTAGCGAAATACAAGGTGTTACCCAATATCACTAAACACAGCATAAAGGGGCATCAATGTACACATAAAATATCTACCGCAAATCAATGTTTGATAGCCGATTCTGAGTTAGAATTCTCCGCCTGTAGAATGCTCCCTGGAAGAATTCATGATGGAACAACAAGCGCTCGATTTCATTACCTGGAATATCGATCCAATACTCATCTCTTTCGCCGGCCTGAAAATCCGTTGGTACGGTGCCTTGTTTGCCATTGCCTATCTACTCGGTTATCAAACCATTCACTGGATCTACCACCATGAAAAACAGGATGCCAGATACCTCGAACGTCTGACCATCTATCTGGTTATCGGTATTATCGTAGGCGCCAGACTGGGCCACTGCCTACTCTATGATCCAGCTTACTATCTTAGTCATCCTTTAGAGATTCTTGCCTTCTGGAAAGGTGGGCTGGCGAGCCATGGTGGTGGCCTGGGGGTATTGCTCGTCCTCTATTTTCATAGTCGTCACTCAAATCTATCCTACCTGTGGCTACTCGACCGCTTTGCAATCCCTACTGCGCTTGCTGGGGCATTCATTCGCCTTGGCAATCTTTTTAATTCGGAGATCTATGGCATCCCAACCGACGCACCCTGGGCATTTATTTTTGAGCGTATTGATTCCCTACCCAGACACCCAGTGCAGCTCTATGAAGCAATTATTTACGCATTAATCTTTATTGGTTTACTCAGCTTCTACCGCCGTGCGTGGCAGCGTATCCAAGATGGCCTGATTTTCGGCCTGTTTCTCTTTTCTGTATTCAGCGCAAGATTCATCATTGAGTTTGTCAAAATCAAGCAGGCCGCCTATACAAGTGATTTACCATTGAATACAGGGCAAATCTTAAGCCTGCCTTTCATCACAATCGGACTGATACTGATAATCCTGGCAGTAAAGAAGCAGAAAGCTAAAAAACTCAGTGAAAAAAGACTCTATAACCCAGATTCAAAGTGAAATCGGGGACAGAATCGATTGTGAGGTTTTCTCCTATTGATAGATCGACTTGGCTATGACCTCCATCCATCAGAATGGAGCCACCTAAGGTAAACAATATGGCAGATCCAAGTTGATCTAAACGGCTGTTGTAGAGTGGCGTATGACTATCTAGCTGAAATTTTATCTGAAGCCAGTCTTTGGCGAGCCAGCTGGTTCCCAGGGTACCAAACAGGGCAAATCTCCGTTGCTGTTCAGAAAACACTTTCCCCATCCCCATCACCAGAATACCCATCTGAGCATATCCTCCGACCGGCCAGCCTTCAAGCAGCTGTCTATCCGAGCCGCTTAACCAAAAGGCCAGATCGGGTGCGCCACTTCCCAACAAGGTTTCCTCATCGCCCGTTGGCAGCTTTAAGCTTACATGTAGCGAGGCTTGCAACTGCTTGTCATCAAGTGGCACAGCGCGAGAAAGTTGAAATTGCAGATCCCCGAAACCACTCATGTTTTTATCGATATTAACCTCTATCGCATCCCCATCGCGATACCAATACCGTATCTTGTTTTGCTGTAAATCATCGCGCTCTGAATTGGAAAAACCAAAAAGATCATGCCAGCTCTCAATCAGGTTATCCAAACCACCACTGCGATGAGAAATGTAGGGCACTTCAATCCCCAATTGCCAACCAGAACCAATGCCCTCCTTCCAATCCAGAGTGGCCTGGTAGGTCTCACCATCTAAAATGACCCATTCACCATCTGCCTGGTTATCAATTGCGCTATTCGCGACGCTCAAATAGAGCCCGAAACTCGACTCTCCCTGCTTGAGAGTTCGCGCTGAAGTGGCTACAGGTAAACCATGCAGCAGAATATAGGGGTTCATATTTCGCACATTAAAGGGTTCTGAATCAGGAGCCTGAGCCTGGGTAATTATTGAAAAAACAGACAGCCCAAATAAGAGAAATATACGCCAGTAAGTCATCACAGGATTCAATACCCTTCGGAAAAATCGAAAATTTGACATCCTCGCCACCCTAAATAATGGCGATTCCTACAGCGCTCAAATGCGGCATTGAGCCGTGCTTGAGTCGCTTTGGTGGGTTCCTGCTGCTAGTGTGGTGCTTCATACAAATTGACGATGATAGCGTGACGCTAAGCGGTTAGCCGCTAGGCGCGTGCCGCCGGGAATGGCTTCTCCCTTTCCAAGGTGCGCAACAACGCGGATGACC
>JARRQF010000046.1:0-15621 GCA_037382065.1 Candidatus Thiodiazotropha sp.
GCGTGCTATTCACGTTGTAGCGTGATTCACCCAGTAGGTGACCATCACCATCGAAGCTATTTTCTTCAAAATCAGATACCTGTTATTAGAATGGAGCGGTCAACTGATTTTTTTAGGTTGAAAAGGGCGAGCCATTCCTTGCGCCTTGACTCCTAGCCTGAGCGGGCTTCTATCATCGTCAATTGGTATAAAGCACCACACTAGCCTCTCTTGCGAATACCCAAAGGATCATTGGGGTCTATTCCGTCCATAAATGGCAGCTTACGCATCTGATGCGTCACTTGATAAACCAAGCCGATCCAATTACCAATCACCGCCGCTGCGGTGTCGTGCCAGGTATTGTCCAGTGTTTTAGTGACCAAGAACTCGGGAAACTCAGGTTTTGCTTCGCCTTTCAAGATGCTCTGTTCCAGGCGTTCACGGTACTCATCGAAGATTGCCTGACTACGGCGTGAGAAATAGTTCTCTGGAAATGGCGGATAGTCGGAGCGCTTGCCCATGATATAGAGATTGACTTCCCGCTTATACTCTTTCAAAAGACTGATGGTGTCATACTCAGGATGTCCCTGAAAATAGACGACTCGCAGACCATCTCGACTAACCGCGAGATGGACTCCCGCCGCCTCGCTCTCCACCAAAACCTTTAATCCTGCTTGCTCAAATTGATCTCGGGTAATCTGATTGTAGCGCGAATGGGGGACATCAAACCGAGTGTTGACATCGTTTACCAATGGATGCTCACTATCTATTACCCTGTGACTGTAAACACCCCACAGTTTATCCTCCATATGGATACGCTTCTGACCATGATGAGACTGCACCACAGCATGGGTTGCCAGACAAGAACATAGCACTGAGGTAACATTTTCATAAGCCCAATCCACCACTTCAGTCAAGGGTTTCCAAAAATCCTCTTGAGCCAGATTTGGATGACTGACATTGGCTCCGGTAATAATCAGCGCATCCAAACCAGCCTCTTTGATCTCTTCAAAGGATTCGTAATAGGCATCAATATGGGCTCTTGCCTTCTCTCCACGAGGCAAGACATCCAGTGTGAAGGGATGTATAAAAAACTGCGCAATTGGATTGGCCTCTCCCACCAGACGAAAGAACTGCCTCTCTGTCGCCTCAATCGCCGCATCTGGCATCATATTCAGCAGACCGATATGCAGTTCTCGAATATACTGCTGGGTTGCGCGATCAGGAGAGAGAATATTCTGCCCCTCCTCACTCAAGCGTTTGAATGTGGGCAATTCAGTATGAGCAACCAAAGGCATATCAGGACTCCCGCTCGATCACTCGTTCAAGTAGTTGAATAAAATCGGACTCGCTCTCTACTTTGGAGAGCTCTTGTGTCGTCACCGTATAGCCATACTCCGCTGCAATCGTTTCATACCTGGGAATCCGTGCCCTGAATAGACGAGGAAATACCCAACGGCTAAATTCATAGGGATCGATCAACGACACATACTCAATATCATTGAGCGCCATATACTCTGGCAACAATTCATCAAGGAATGCCTCCCGGTAGTACAAAGGCTTGGGGTGAGACATAGATCTGGCGATCAATGAGGACTCATCATCCTCGCTGGCTTGGATGTAGAGTATTAGTGAATGCTCGGCAAGAAAGTCCAATAAGCCTGGCTCATCCAATTCGCACAGACTACCCCCAACATCATTTACGAAATGGGAGTATCCGTAGATTAGCTCAGCCTTCCGGATGAAATTCGGCACATCATACATAGCCGCTACTTCTGCTTGCCGATGTAGGTTTTGACGGCGCTTGAACTCGGGCAATGAAAGCCCTCCCTGCTCCGGATTACCGAGCATACCAAGAAAGGTAGAAACAGGCTTGAGATTATGGAAAGTGACGTTATTGCGAATGAAAATTGAATCTGACCGCAGCAGATCCCTCAGCAAAGGGACACTCATCGCCTGCTCCTTGATAGTATCCAGGATAGGCTCGTCGAGGTAGCGAGTACCAATTCGATAATCCCCTGAATAGTGAAACCAATCGCGGCTCCGCAGTAGGTTTGACAATCGGGTTTTTCCAACACCTGACATACCCAACAGGCTGATAACTTTTCTGTCCCAGCAACGAAATTGTTCGGCGCTCAGTTTCACTACAAATCCTCTCCTCTCTCAAAGGCGCTAATTCTACGGCTTAGGGGAGTATGAGGAAAGCCACAAGATTATGTCCCTCTTGAAAAACCAATAACTCTACAATTGCTCAGATCATTTTGGTATGATGCCGAGCACAACCTGTGATCAGCAAGCAGAAGCATATCAGATGAACATCAAAGATCTCGCTGTTATCCTTGTGGAGCCCTCGCTAACACAGCGTCATATCATTGAACAACAACTCAGTGAACTGGGTATCCATGATATCGATGTCTTCAGCAGTGGTGCTAAAGCTTTACAGGCCCTACTAACCAGCAAGCCAGATTTGGTCATCAGCAGCCTCTATCTGCCTGATATGACGGGTACAGACTTAATTGAACGCATGCACAATGATGCAGAGCTGATAAAATCAGCCTTCATGCTTGTATCCAGCGAGACAAACATCTCCTATCTGGATCCAATCCGCCAAGCTGGAGCGGTTGCGATACTTCCCAAACCTTTCTCCAAAGAGGATCTGCAAGTTGCTCTTGGTGCAACGCTCGATTATGTTGAGACACCTGCACTGGAACTGCAAGATATCGACACAGGGTCACTTCAAATTCTGATCGTAGACGACAGTATGATGTCTCGCAACCATATTCAGCGTATGTTAGAGGCGATGGATATCGAAAATATTATACAGGCAAGTAACGGTGCCGAAGCTGCCCGCCTAATCGAACAGCACTATTTTGATCTGGTTATCTCAGATTACAACATGCCAGAAATGAATGGCCAAGAATTAGTCGACTTTATTCGACAAAAAAGTGGACAACCGGGCCTCCCTATCCTTATGGTTACCAGTGAATCCAATGAAAATCGTCTTTCTGCAGTGCAGAAATCAGGAGTATCAGCAATCTGTGACAAGCCATTCAACCTGGATACTTTGCAAGATTTATTGCAGAAAATCCTCCAGGAATAGGGCCAACCACCATTAATAATAAAAATTAAGTATTTGTTTTTATTGGATAATAGTAATTATAGACATCTTTTTTGCGTAAAGCCTAAAAAGATCAGTTGGACAATAAAGTGGTCAACAAATTTTTAGATTTAAGACTCACTCACTGAACCTGAAAGCAACCGCACACACAGTCCATAAGGAGCAGTCGCATCAATTGAAAAAATCAGTTAACATCCTAGGATATTTATTCTCCGAATACTAAAAAAACATAACAAAGTTCAGTTGTTACGTCTCAAGTAGAATCAATAGCTACAGGCGTTTAAAGATTAAATTTTGCTTGGCAACTCTACTCAATCACTCCTTGGAAATGGTCAAGAATTGAGTTCATTTGCCGTTAGCCAAGCAAGAAGAAGGGGGCAGGTGGATATCATTATCACCCCTATCAACGAGAATCATGGATCATATATGTCTCAAGTACTTGTCATCGATGACCAATCAATAACCCGGATGATCCTGCAAGAGCTAGTTGGATCGATGGATGCAGACATTTCATCTACCTGCTTTGCTGATCCAATAGAAGCCCTCGAATGGGCAAAAACTCACGAAATTGACCTGGTCATCACTGATTACAAAATGCCACAAATGGATGGCATCGAATTCATTAAATGGCTAAGACGAATACCGGGCTGCCATGACGTACCCGTGATGATTGTTACTTGTATTGAAGACCAGTCTGTACGCTATATGGCGCTGGAATCTGGCGCCAACGATTTTATCACCAAGCCCATTGACCATACAGAATGCAAGGCCCGCTGCCTCAACATGCTCACCATGAGTCATCAGAGAAAGATGATTAAAGACAGGGCATTTCTGCTGGAACAGGAGATCCGAAAAACCACCCAGGAACTTCACGATAGGGAGCAAGAGACCCTGATGCGGCTAGCGAAAGCAGGGGAATACAGAGATGAAGATACAGGGAACCACATTATACGGATCTCCAGATATTCCAAACTGATTGCCAAAAAACTCGGCCTATCAAAAGAGCAGTGCGATTTAATTTCACAAGCGGCACCGATGCATGATATAGGTAAAATAGGAATATCTGACGCCATCCTACTGAAACCTGGTCGATTAACTCAAGATGAGTTTAAAATCATGCAAGGTCATACGCTTCTTGGTCGGGAAATACTCAAAGATAGTTCTTCCAAATACATTCAAACTGGGGCGGTTATTGCGCTTAATCACCATGAAAAGTTCAATGGCGAGGGCTACCCAAACCATTTGAGTGGTACTGATATACCCTTGGAAGCTAGAATAGTAACCGTTGCTGATGTTTTTGATGCGCTTGTCTCCAATAGACCATACAAAAGTAACTGGACAATCGAAAACGCAATAGAATACATCAATCAGGAACGAGGAAAGCATTTCGACCCAGATTGCACAGACGCATTTTTCAGTGGTCTGAATGAAGTGGAAGCGATTCACCATGCACTAAACAGCGCGACACAAGGATTGAATACGTGAAAATAAAACAACCTACAGATAATCAGCAAACCATCTCCCTCCCCTCACTCTGGGAGTCTTACTACAACCTCAGTTTATTCGTCAGCTGCGTGGTACTCTGCTGCCTGGTCATTACCTATCTATGGCCAATATCAGAGCCAGTCAGCCTGACAACCCTTATTCTCACAGCTAACTTTGCTGTAATACGCCTCATTCAGCGAAATATGAGCAAGCGTAACACCCTTCCCGCCACACCAGGAACTACGATCATTATCGATCAGCTCTTTCTAAGTCTGGTGACATTTGCTGGTAGTCCGGGTCTATTAATTCTTCCATTCAGTAGTCTGTTGATGTTTTCCGCCAGCCATTTTGGCAGACGCTATCTCTTGCTAGCGATGGCTACTGCCTCTGTTACGCTACTCACAACCCTGCAACTGGCACCATCATTACAGATGGAGATACTTGTGGCGATACCGCTAAGTCTGGTGGCTCTACTACCATCCGCTTTGCGACTTAATAGGCAACATCCTAAAAATAGTGAAGTCGAAAACAGCGTATCGCAAAATGCGTCAACCGAAAACCTACAGCCCTCTTCTGAGAAGCAGTTGACCTCTGTGAAATTTGAAGGAGGCCCTGTTGAAAAACAGAGCCGTCGCATTCTGATCCTTTCAAGAAACTCGAGCACAGTCTCGCAGCTTACCGAACAGCTCATCAATTGGGGACATGAGACCACCACCTGCGACAACAGTCTACAAGCATTCAAGCACATGTTATCGCGAAGAAAGGGCGAGGTATTTACTCCCTACTCCTTTTTGATTGTCGATGGAGAAAACTTGGACATTGAACCAATTTCTCTTGTACGCCTGGTCAAAAAAGAGGAGCTACTCTCCGAACTGCGCCTAATCTGCTTACAATCTTCATTCTATAATGAAAAATATTCCCAGCGTCTGCTGAAAGCCGGTTACCATACACTACTTGAGTCTCCTTGGACTAAAGAGCAGCTGTTTAGCATTATCAGTTATGAAAAAGAGTCCCCCTTAGGTGAAACGGATAATATTATCAGTTTTGCAAAACATCGCACGATTAAAAAGGCATATACTCGTCAAAAGGAAATCTTGCTTGCAGACATTCCCACTCCAGAACGGAATTCACTCGCTCAATCTCTAACTCAAGCTGGATATATCATCCACACAGTGGATAACGGAAATCAAGCTTTGGATGCGCTTGAAGAGCAGTTTTATGACTTAGCCATCATTAATATGAAACTGCCCGTCATGAGTGGTACTCAGGTTGTAAAGCTACATCGCTTTACAACCCCTTACAAACAGTGGGTACCTTTCATCTTCATGCATGATGACTGTAACAATGAGACACTGAATATCAGTCAAAGTATTGGAGTAGATATCTATCTCTTTAAACCCTTCACGCCACAAGAAGCGATACTCTCGATTTTAGCAGCCCTTGATAAGGGGGACCTGCAAAATCTCACCTGTATTTCCCGTAATAGGGACCCTATTCAATTTAAAAACAATCGTATCCTAGACGCCATGTTGCTAGATCATGCAACACTTCTGCGCTTGGAAAAACTGGATTCCGGCATCTCGTTTATTGATGACCTATTCAAGATTTTCGAAGCCGATGGTCGTATCATTCTGCATCAAATGGAGCTAGCTGTAGCTCACCAGCAATTTGGGGATTTTCTTGATAATGCGCAAATACTCTTAGATAGCGCAGGGCAACTTGGTGCCATTATTCTTTACGAACTGGGTCAGCAAGCCTCGAAACTATCTAACCTTGAGTTCGAATATAAAGGTGCCGATCTATTGAATGAAATACAGCAAACCTTTAATCTAACACTCCAAGGATACGCTCACTATCATGCACAGCGTACCGCTGCACTAAATGCTTTACCTACTCGTACGAGTACACCTTCACATGAAGGAAACTTCTAATAAGTTTATCGCCTGTTTGGCCTGACACGGTGGGTTGCTTCCGCCAGTAGAGGGTCATCAGGCCAGAAGTGTTTGGGGTAACGCCCTTTCAACTCCTTTTTTACCTCTGAATAGGTTCGTTTCCAGAAACCTGCCAGATCATTAGTGACTTGAATGGGGCGCTGTGCCGGAGAGAGTAAATGAATTGTGACGGGTACCCGCCCTCGACAGATCCTTGGGGTCTCGCTCAAACCAAACAATTCCTGCAATCTAACAGCCAACACTGGCGCTTTATCTGTGCTATAGCGCAATGGAATTTTGGAGCCGCTGGGAACCTGAAGATGAGTAGGAGCCAGCCGCTTCAGACACTGCTGTTGATCCCAGCTCAACATAGACAGTAGGATCGCCATTAGATCCAACTTTTGTAGCTGCTCCCTACTATTGATATTTTCCAGCCAGGGAGCTAGCCACTGTTCGGTGTGCTCTGCTAACCACAAATCTGAAACATCTGGCCAGCTCGGATCATGCAATTGCTGAGCCAGCCAACAGACCCGCCCCTGCCACTGTCGAATCGGCTTCTTCCAGGGCAATACCTCCAGCCCCATGCTCTGAACACCTTCTAGCATGGCAGCTTGTACCGCCTGTGGGTTTCCGTTGGAAAGTGGTTTACTCGTCAATATCAATGCGCCTAATCGCTCCTCCTGAAAAGCCGTGACGCGTTGACGTTTTTTATCCCAGCTTATCGTCTCGATCTGTTCAATAGACGACTCAGGCAAACTGCGAATTTCGGCAATACCGATACCTACTGCGAGTCTGATACGACCTTCATTCTGCCCAGCATCAAGCTGGGGCGCCACTAAATACGCATCGCCTGCCAATGGATCGCTTGGCGTAAGACGTGCGGCACGACCACTGACCAGACGATAGCGGCTGTGGTCGGTGCGCTGTGCAATGCGGTCAGGAAAAGCCAAGGCTAACAACTGACCAAGCGATAACGCCTCACCCTTTACCTGATATGTTATTGACTGCAAACGCCGAAACCACTCTTTGCTGACTCGGTCGACCTGCTGGCAAGCAGTCGCGATAAAACCCTCTCTTGTCTCGTGATTTCGCCACGCCCTGAGCTGACGCAACCTTAACTCCATGTCACATCCCTGAGACTCACTAGTCTGCCCTGAAAAAATATCCTTTTCACTCAGTAGTGCGCACAAATCGCAAACCAACTGTCGCTGTTCAACTGAGCCATTCAGCATCATATGGGCAAGGCGAGGATGGATTGGCAACGCTGACATGTGCCTACCAAGTAAAGTCAACCGATGCTGTTGATCCAATGCCCCAAGCCGCTTCAGCAGATCAATCGCCTGTGCGTATGCCCCTTGAGGCGGAGCATCAAGCCAGCGCAACTGATCCGGATCGGCCACTCCCCAGGTTGCCAGTTGTAGAGCCAACGGCGCTAAATCTGCTTGAGTGATCTCGGCAGGATGGTGAGCCGGTAGCTGTGCATGAATGGATTCACTCCAGACTCGGTAACAGACACCAGGTCCCATACGTCCCGCTCTTCCCGACCGTTGTCTAGCCGCCGCACGGGAAACTGGCACCGTCTCCAACCTCGTCAGGCCGACTCCGGGAAGGAATCGGGGTTGACGGGACCAGCCACAGTCAACCACCACCCCAACACCTTCAATGGTCAGACTGGTCTCTGCAATAGCCGTGGTTAGTACAATCCTACGGCGTTTCTGATGGTCGGGAAGAATCGCTCGCTGCTGATCCTGTTTTGGTAGATCCCCATACAAAGGGCAGATCAATGGCACGGGGCATGCTTCGGTGAAACGGGAGTGAAGTAACTTCTGTGTCGCTTTTATTTCACCTATGCCAGGCAGAAAGACTAAGAGATCCCCCAACTCCTTTTGCCATGCCTCAACCACCGCCTGAACAACCTGTTCGGCAATTCGTCGCTTATCTGGGGAGAGCCCAAGATAGTGACACACCACCGGATATTGACGACTATCTGCTTCTATTACCGGAGCACTATCCATCAATCGACTGACCCGTTGTTGATCAAGGGTGGCTGACATCACCAGCAGGCGCAGATCATCCCGTAAACCCTGCTGTGCATCCAGTGATAAAGCCAGAGCCAGATCACTATGCAGATTGCGTTCATGGAATTCATCGAATATGACCAATCCAATCCCCTTCAACTCAGGGTCCTGCTGTAGTCGGCGGGTAAGAATGCCTTCCGTTACCACTTCGATACGAGTTTTGCTGGAGACCTTGCGCTCCATACGAATCGTGTAACCGACCTGTTCGCCAACCGATTCTCCCAACAGCGATGCCATCCGCCCAGCAGCAGCTCGGGTAGCCAAACGACGGGGTTCCAATAACAGAATTCCAGCCCCGTCCAGCCAAGGCGCCTGCAAAAGTTCAAGGGGTACCAACGTGGTCTTACCTGACCCAGGAGGCGCACTCAATACCGCTCTGCAATGCTCCTTAAGTGCACCAGAGAGACGGGGTATCACCTGTTTGACGGGAAGATCAGGCACTCAAATCCTAAGAAGCTGGAATCGATTGAAAACTCCGATCGCATTTTACATGATAGTCAAAATGCAGATCATCTGCGAAATCCTGGGCAACAATCCAGATCTGATTCAGCTCATCGCTCAGCGTCGGCAGCACCGTCAATGCGCAACGTGTACGCATCTCATCAAAGAAAGCGAAAGGCTCATCAAGAAATAAAAACTGCTCCCCCCGTACAGTCCGCCCAGCCAACTCTTGGGAGAGAGCCAAACGTACTGCCAGCATAATCTGGCGCTGAGTGCCGCTGGAGATCTCCTCCAAGTCCATAAAATCCCGCTTCTCATTGGAGAATGCCCGCACACTCAGATCATCGTCGATTTGCAGATGCTCATAACGATTTTCCGTGAATAGAGGAAGCGTCTTGCTTACCAATCCCCGTAGCTTACGATTAAACTGATGAGAGACCTCGCGAGTGGTGCCCTGAATAAGCTCATCTGCCACTTGGCAGATTTCAATGTGCCGCTGACGTGATTCGATCTTCTCTTTAAGGTCAGCCAGAACCTCCTGTAACTGGAGCGCTTTATCTATCCGCTCCTGTTCTTGGCTGATCGCCTGATCAAGTTGACCTAATCGACGTTTCTCGCCCTCAACCCCCATATTGAGAAGAGTCAGCTCATGAGCCACTCCGTCTCTTACTTCAGCATATGTGGCGTGCCAATCTATGATGTGCTCCTTAAGCTTGTCATGAGCAATATAGTCAATGGCTTGTGGCGTCTGCTCTTCTGCAATAGCGCTTTCTTCAACGGGGTTTTCAGAGACTTCTGTCTGTAGCTGTTCATGCTCTTTATGCTCTTTCAGGTTCTGGGACAAACTAGCGAGACTATTTAAGCTATTACTAAGAGTCAATGCCGTCTCAGCATAGCTAAGGGCCAATTTTTTAAGCAAAATACGGCGCGTCCATAAGATTAAGGATAACACCGCAAAAACCCCAGCACCAACAAGCAACCAGGGAACTACTTCTGTCTGCCTATCTGGAATCAGATTAGCCACTTGGGCGGATAAACTTATTGACCAAGCATGCTCAGGAAGTTTGACCAACAAATACCAGGCACCCCCCGTCAGAAGAGCCAATAGCAGACAAAAAAAGCCCAAAAAGCCTGCGCGTCCACGCTTAGAATAAGCCTGCTCTCGTTTAGGTATGGCGTCCTGGTAAGCCATGGAGGCACTATCCAGATCGTCAATCAGACGTTGGGACGCCTCCATGCGTTGAGTGATCTCACGGTGCTCGCTCTCAAGTCCAGCTAATAATCCAGGATCAATGCCCAACTCATCGATCCGTGTTTGCATCTCGGCCACCTCGCTGTTGCGTTGCTTCAGCTCTTCAATAGTTGCATCTCGATCCTCCTGACAGGCCGTACCACAATATTCCAGGGTTACCAAACCCGCCATGGTCTTGACCGCATAGCTATGCGGATGTGGGGTTGTAATCTCCCGTTGAGCCAGATAGAAAGACTCGACAAACTCATCAAACTCAAAGCCGATAAGCTGGAAAACCCTATCTGCAACCTTGTCTACGCCACGTACCACAGAATCATCGACCTCTACAGACCCCATTGCGGCCAAGCACGCGCTGTGATTCCCTGCATTGTCGAGATAACGCTCAAGTCGATATCGTTGACCATCCCCACAGGAGAACTCCAGCTGTGCAGAACAGTGCGTCTCTCCCCATAGAATAATTTTTGACAGTTCTCCCACGTCAAGAGAGAAAGTCCGACCAAACAGAGCAAAGCAAACCGTCTCACCAATTGAGCTTTTGCCAGACTCATTGGGTCCTGAAATCGCAATCACTCCACATTCAGGAATTTCATTAATATTTAAACTGGTATATTTCAGTACATTTTCTGCTTTTATGGCATGTATGATCATGTCCAACCCTCTTCAGCCAAAACCTTCAGCTTGCTAAGGACCATTTCAATGGCTTGATCAAATACCGATTCGTCAAACACCTCACCAGAATTTCGCCTGCGCTCGCGCTCTGCCGTGCAATAACTCAGGAATTCCCTGGTTGAAGAACCCTTTGACCTATTTTCATGCTGTGTAATTGGATCAGACAAAGACATGCGGATCTCCCCTTTATTGTTATATACCGGCAGCTCTGACCACCGATACTCTTACTCTTAATTAAATCTAAAAAATCAGTTTAAATATTCGTACTCAATCCCGTCAGGTGAGAGAAATTCTATCAAGCGCCCTCTTTTCTTTTTAGCATGTTATTTATCATTCAAGGCGCTGCGGTGATTCTAGAAGGGCTCGTTGTGTATTTAATAGGCCTAAGTTATTAACCAAACACCGTTACCTTCTGGATGAGTGACGCTACAGTGTAAATTACACACCGTCCAACTGATCTTTTTAAATTAAACGATAACGGCGACAATACTTTCAGTATAGGAAGTTATTAACAACAGGTCATCATTCGAATGTTACATTTCGATTGCAAGGTAACTTCTTCGAAAGGATTTCATTCAAACCAATAACGGTAAACTTTTTCGCTTATTTCATTTGACAGGATAAACAGTGAGACACATACTGGTCGGCATGTTAGATGAAAGCGATCATATACTTATAGTCAAGACAGCAAACACCCATAAGACTTGCCCGGCACTTCTGAAAATAGCCTATGAGGAGATCCCCAAAACAGTTATCAGGCAGTCGGTTTAACTGCCATATGAAAGTGGAGCAGTATCACCAAAGTGGCTCTTTAGTAACAAGCGCTGTGGAAAAGAATTAACACACGACCAGAATAACCTTCGCACTTGATCCAAACATATCGTCTAACCACGGATTAAAGCACTCAGGCCATGGCCCTGAATTTTAAAGTTTGTAGCTAATTTCTGGCAATAAAATAATGATTATTTGGATAAAACATTGAATTTCATCCTCACCTATTAAGTGAACTCAATAGTAATTCGTCAACCTAAAAAGATCAGTTGAACAGCGTGAAGTATGCGCTTGTGGTAGGCAGAGCAAGGATCGCCCCTGACACTCCTTGCTTGGACACTTGTGCATCCCTGTACGTTTGCAATAGCCCGCTATGTCCATCGAAGCTATTTTCTTGATAATCATGAGCCTGCTATTAGAATGGAACGGTCAACTACTTTTTTAGGTTTAACAAGGATCGACTCATGACAGAAGGTTTTTTTCACTTTGTATTAAAATACAAAGTGGTGGTAATACTACTCACGATCATACTTTGCCTGCTGATGGGAAGCGGCATGCGATCTCTGCAATTCAGTAACGATTACCGAATGTTTTTCAGCAAGGAAAATCCTCAGCTTCAAGCTTTTGAACAACTACAAAACACCTATACCAAAAATGATAATGTGTTATTTGTAATCACCCCGCAAGACGGCAAGGTCTTCACCCAGAAAACACTCGCTGCCATTATCGAACTAACGAAAGAAGCTTGGCAGCTCCCATACTCCATACGAGTCGACTCAATTACCAACTTCCAGCATACTCATGCTGAAGGAGATGATCTGGTAGTAGAAGACCTGGTACTCGATCCGGCATCCTTGAGCGAAGAAGAACTAAAAGAGAAACAGCACATCGCCACTACTGACCCGTTACTGGTCAATCGACTGATCTCACCCACTGCCCATACCACAGGTATCAACGTCACAATTCAATTACCTGGCAAGAAATTATCAGAAGTACCCGAGGTTGCAGCAAAGGCCAAAGAGCTGGCCACCCATCTGCAAGCGGCTTATCCCCATATCAAGGTACAATTAACCGGCATGGTGATATTAAACAACGCCTTTCCTACTGCTTCGCTAGATGACATGAAGAGCCTCTATCCCATCATGTTCGCGGCAGTCATACTGGTTCTGATGCTGATGTTGCGTTCCATTCCAGGCACCCTGTCGACGGCAATCATTATCCTATTGATGATCGTCGCTACAATGGGCCTGACTGGATGGATCGGAATCAAAATGACCCCTCCCACCACCACAGTTCCGATTATCATCATGACTCTAGCCATTGCCGATTGCGTGCATGTTCTGGTCAATTTTCTTCACTTAATGCGAACTGGTGAATCAAAACACCAGGCCATGATGGAGAGTTTGAGAATCAATCTACAGCCGATCTTTCTCACCACTCTGACCACTGTCATCGGATTTCTCAGCCTCAACTTCAGCGATGCCCCCCCTTTTCGTGACTTGGGTAACATTGCAGCCATAGGTGTCGTATTAGCATTCTTCCTATCGATTATCTTGCTGCCAGCAATGATCATGATACTCCCTGTCAAGAGATTGAACGGCGACACAATGGGCAGTACTGCCATGCTCCACTTTGGCGAGTTTGTGATCAAGTATAAAAAACTATTGATGTGGGGGATGAGTATCAGCGTACTGTTTCTTGCTTCACAGATTCCCAACAATCGCCTGGATGACCGGTTTTTGGAATATTTCGATGAGACCATGGAATTCCGTCAGGATACTGACTACGCCACCAATAACCTGACCGGTATCTACCGGATCGAATACTCCTTGGAAAGTGGAGAGACCGGCGGCATCAATAACCCCGAGTTTTTACGCAAAGTTGATGCATTCGCCCAATGGTATCGGCAACAACCCTATGTACTACATGTCAATAGCATCACAGATATTATGAAGCGGCTGAATCGTAATATGCATGAAGATAAGGATGATTGGTATCGCCTGCCTGAGCAACGGGATCTTGCTGCACAATACCTTCTGCTGTATGAATTCTCACTCCCGTTTGGACTTGACCTTAACAATCAGATTAATGTGAAGAAATCAGCCACTCGCTTTACAGTGACTATGGACAATATCTCTACCCAAGAGTTAATAGCAACAGAGCAGAATGCCCAACAATGGCTTGCGGATAATGCCCCTAGAATGCAAATCGATGGAGCGAGCAGCGCCGTCATGTTCGCGCATATTGGCAGCCGTAATATTGTTGCCATGTTAAAAGGAACTACTGTAGCTTTGGTTATGATTTCGCTGGTCCTGCTGATTGCTCTGAAATCTATTCGTATCGGCGCTATCAGTCTGATTCCCAATCTAGTGCCCATTGGAATGGCTTTCGGACTATGGGGGCTGCTTGTTGGTGAAATTGGATTGGCACTCTCCGTAGTGAGCGGCATCACTATTGGTATTGTTGTTGACGATACGGTACATTTTCTCAGCAAATACCTTCGGGCACGCAGAGAGAAAAAACTATCGCAAGAAGATGCTGTTCGCTATGCGTTCTCCACCGTTGGCACCGCCTTATGGGTCACCTCATTAGTACTGATGGTTGGATTTGGTATCCTAGCCTTCTCCCATTTTCAAATCAATGCGGGCATGGGCCTGCTAACCGCCATCACACTCGGCCTGGCCCTGATCGCAGATTTTCTCTTTCTACCACCACTACTGATCTATTTCGGAGGAAAAAAATCATGAAACGAACCCCAAACATGGCAAACATGATTGCTGGGTTAATACTGCTTGCACCGGGATTAATGCAAGCTGCCACATCAGAGGAACGTGGCCTGGAAATCGCTACCGAGATCGAACGCCGGGACATCGGCTTTCATGATTTCAAGGCAGCCATGACTATGCTCTTGAAAAACCGTCAAGGTGAAGAGAGCCTGCGCAATATGCGCAATCAGTCCCTGGAGATGGCGAATGATGGTGATAAAACCCTGATAATCTTTGATGAACCTCGGGATGTCAAAGGAACAGCTCTACTCAGCTTTTCCCATAAAACAGGCGATGATGATCAGTGGCTCTATCTACCAGCACTGAAGCGAGTCAAACGCATCGCCTCACGAAATAAGTCGGGGCCATTTATGGGCAGCGAATTTGCGTATGAAGACATTTCATCCCAGGAGGTTGAAAAATACACTTATAAATATATCGGTGAGCGTGAACATGACGGCATTGCCTGCTTTCTTCTGGAACGCTATCCGATAGATTCCAACTCGGGTTATACCCGCCAACAGGTTTGGGTCGATAAACAAAGATACATCCCACTAAAGATCGACTATTATGACCGCAAAAACTCATTACTGAAAACCCTGGTACTTCGTGGCTATCAACAATACCTCGATAAATACTGGCGTGCTGACGAGATGTACATGGAGAACCACCAGACAGGTAAAAGTACTCTTTTAAGCTGGAAGAAATATGATTTTGGTACTGGTTTGACTGAGGCCGACTTCAATAAAAACAGCTTGAAGCGAGCAAGATGATCTTAAACCTAAAAAATCAGTTGACTACTCCATTCTAAGGGTGTTGTAAAAGCATGCCGCGAATATTCGCAAAGTCGTAGGATGCGGTGAGCGGTGCGAACCGCATCAATAGTGGGGTGGCTCACGAACATCCATGATGCGGTTCGTACCTCACCACATCCTACGTTTCATCCCTTAATGGTGGGACAGAACCCCACCCTACAACTTTTGCGACACCCTTCGGGGGGAGAAGGGACGCACGATGCTAGTGTGGTGCTTCATACAAATTGACGATGATAGAAGCCTGCTCAGGCCAGGAGACAAGGCGCAATGCGCAGGGAATGGCTCGCCCTTTTCAACCTAAAAAGATCAGTTGGACA
>JARRQF010000047.1:0-26734 GCA_037382065.1 Candidatus Thiodiazotropha sp.
TGCTCGCGACACTTGTGCATCCATGCACGGCGCGCAACGACGCGGAATAGCCCGCTATTCCAAGGAGTTGCAACGCCGCCATGTGCCGCCACAAGCGTGCCATTCACGTTGTAGCGTGAATCACCCAGTAGGTGACCATAACCATCGAAACTATTTTTTCAAAATCAGAAACTTGTTATTAGAATGGAGCGGTCAAC
This sequence comes from Candidatus Thiodiazotropha sp., assembly GCA_037382065.1. Taxonomy (GTDB): domain Bacteria; phylum Pseudomonadota; class Gammaproteobacteria; order Chromatiales; family Chromatiaceae; genus Thiodiazotropha. The sequence goes on from JARRQF010000047.1 coordinate 198, forward strand.
TGATTTTTTAGGTTCAAGTTTGCGGAGTGAAAAGAGTACTTTCACAGTCTCAAAGAGAGAGAACTGGGTCATGTACCCTGGTCACAGCCCCCCTATAGCAAGTTAGCGAATGGCCAATGGGAAGCAGCGATAGGCGTTTTCAGACGTGAGCTGAGCCACTTCTTCAAGACTGAGACCTTTCAAATCAGCAACACACTCCGCTACCTGACGTACATAGATCGGTTGGTTGGGTTTACCCCGGTATGGAACTGGTGCCAAATAGGGAGAATCGGTCTCAATCAATAGTCTATCCAACGGTATCTGCTTGACAACCTCACGGAGTTCGGCTGCGTTTTTGAATGTGATAATGCCAGAAAATGAAATGTAGAAACCCATCTCCAGTGCCTGCTTTGCCATTGGCCAATCTTCAGTAAAGCAGTGCATGACACCACCAATCAGATCGGCTCCCTGCTCCCGCATGATGTGAAGCGTATCCTCTCTGGCCTGCCGAGTATGGATAATTAAGGGCTTCTTTGACGCCTTCGCAGCCTGGATATGTGTGCGAAACCGCTCTCGCTGCCACTCTAAATCGCCTTTACCATGAAAGTAGTCGAGGCCGGTTTCACCAATCGCAACTACCTTTGGCCGCCCAGCGAGTTCAACCAGCTCGGCAACACTTGGCTCGTGACGCTCCTGGTCACTGGGATGAACGCCAACCGAGATGGAAATCTGTGGATAATCGGCAACCAGTGCCGCCATTGCTGGCCAGGATTCAAGATCGATGGAGACGCACAGCATATGGCTAACCCCACTCTCTTGAGTAGCCGAAATAAAGCGTGCAAAATCATTCTCATAACGGTCAAGAGCGACGCGATCGAGATGGCAATGGGAATCCACTAGCATGGCGATAAGCTTATTCTATAGAGAAAGTTATTATTCTAAGGGACTTAGATAAAAGTATCAGTTAAAGTGTGTGCGTCGGACGATCTGACTTGAGTGCACCAGCAAGATAGGTCTCAATCTTATTGCGTGCGGCACCGCCATCCTGGTCGCTGAACTGAACCCCAATACCTGCGGCCCGATTACCTTCAGCACCTACTGGAGTGATCCAGATGATCTTGCCTGCCACCGGCAGACGCTCAGCCTCATCCATCAGCGTTAACAGCATGAAGACTTCATCCCCTAAACGATACTGTTTACTGGTTGGAATAAAAAGACCGCCAAACTGTACAAACTGCATGTAAGCAGCATATAAGGCATTTTTATCCTTGATGGTTAAAGAGAGAATGCCTTGTTTTGCGCCACCAGCCATAGAATACCTGATTGTTACTTCATATCACCTGCTAAGCGCAGGCCTGCCATTCGATAAGCAGTTTTTCCAAAGTCAGCTGTAAATTTAAATTGCTGTCAGCCAACGCCCTTGCAGCATAGAGTTGCGCTAAATAACCCTGCACTACCCTTGAGTTTAACTTGTCGGCAGCCTTATGCAAAGCTTGAACATGATCAATATTAAACAAGCATGGTGCGGAAGTCGTCATTTTTAAACGCAAAAGATCAATGACCCATCCAGTCAGCCACTCCATCAGCAAAATAAAGTCAAATTTGCTCCAATGGTTCGCTAATTTCACCGGATCTTGGCGATTTTCACTCAGCGCCAGAAACTCGTTCAGCATTTCCTCCCTTGCCTGCAATAACCCCTCATCATCAAGAGTGAGCGCTTTCAAGGGTGCGCCATTGGCCAGAGAGAGAAGTAATTTTGGATCACCATATTTGACCTTAGCTGCCAGCCACTCCAAAGCAAACTTCTGATTGGGAGGGCGGAACAGAAGCTTTTGACAGCGACTTCGGATGGTAGGTAGCAATCTAGCTGGCTGGTCTGTCAGTAATAGGATAATCGTGCGTGAAGTGGGCTCTTCCAAGGTCTTCAAGAGACTATTGGCTGCGCCATGTGTCATGCGGTGAGCGGGCTGGATGACAACTACTTTATAGCCTGCTGAATGGGTGGTCAGTGTCGCACTATCGGTGAAATGACGAATTGCCTCAATTTTTATGTCACCACTCTTGCTCGTCTCTTCTGGTCTAACCCATTGAAAGTCAGGATGGTGTCCACTCTGCATTAACTGACAGTGACGACAGTGACCACAGGGCTGCCCGGTGGCATCCCGCTCGGTACACAAGCACGACTGGGCCAAACTGAGGGCGAAAGAGTGTTTTCCTAAACCGGCACTACCACATAGCAGTAGTGCATGCGGCAGCCGATCCTGTCTGATGGACTCTTGTAGCTGCTGCCACAGCGTCTCCTGCCATGGCAGATAGCGATAGGGTTCACTCATCGGTAGCATCAATAAAGCACTTTATGATATCAGCAATCTGGCTCTGTACCTTGTCCAAAGTGAGTGAGGCATCGACCACTCGAACTCTCTCTGGCTCCCTCGCGGCAATCGCCAGATACCCTCCCCTGACTTTTTCAAAAAAATCGAGTGTTTCTCGCTCAAAACGGTCCGGTTCGGAGCGTTTTTCTGCTCGAGCCATGCCAGTTTCAACAGGCAGATCAAGCAATAATGTCAGATCTGGACGCAAATCCCCCTGCACAAACTTTTCAAGGGTTGCAATTCGATCCTGGGAAAGTCCTCGTCCCGCTCCCTGGTAAGCGTAACTGGCATCGGTAAATCGGTCACACAACACCCATAGTCCCTGTTGCAGAGCGGGAAGAATTTTGCTCTGCAGATGCTCTGCCCTGGCAGCAAACATTAATAGTAATTCGCTATCATCACTCATTCCAGTGTGTTGATGTCCCAGTAGTAGTTCTCTGATCTCCTCTCCCAGAGGTGTTCCGCCTGGCTCCCGGGTAAACAGAACCTCTTTACCTGCTGCTTCCAGAAGTGAGCGAATATAGGCTAGATTACTGGTTTTACCAGCACCTTCTCCACCTTCAACGGTAATAAAACGTCCTCGTGGCTTATTCATCGCTTTAACTGGTACTTGCGTACCGCCTTATTATGCTCTTTAAGGGTTTTGGAAAAATAGTGTCCACCCTTGCCTGTCGCAACAAAATAGAGTGTCTTACCCGGATCGGGATGCAGTGCCGCCTCAATAGCAGCACGGCTTGGCATGGCAATGGGTGTTGGGGTGAGTCCTTTATGGACATAGGTGTTATAGGGCGTATCTTGGAGCAGGTCGCGTTTGCGTATATTGCCATCATAGGCATCTCCCATGCCATAGATCACGGTTGGATCAGTCTGTAAAAGCATGCCGAGTTTAAGCCTCCGGATAAATACTCCCGCAATCTGTTTTCTCTCTTCAGGAAGACCTGTTTCCCGCTCAATAATGGAAGCCAGAATGAGTGCTTCATAGGGTGATTTCAGCGGTAGATCGGAGGCCCTTTCAGACCAAAGTTCTTGCAAGCTTTTCTCCATCCGGTGATAGGCACGTAACAGAAATTCAGCGTCAGTTGTGCCTCGTGGGAAGTGGTATGTATCGGGATAGAAGCGCCCTTCTGGATGCTCGCCTCCCAAACCAAGCTGTTGCATGACCTGATCATCATCCATACCATCCAGTGTTTTCTGCAATACCGGATTCAGCCTGACGGCACTCATCATCTGCCGAAAGGTCCATCCTTCAATGATGGTTAAAGCATGCTGGATAACTCGGGAAGAGCTGAGTATCTCCAGTAATTGTGGCGGGGTAATCCCACTGGGCAGATGGTATTCACCAGCCTTCAAACGACTGGCATAACCACTCCAACGGGCGAATAACTCTAAAAATAACGGTTTATGAAGAATCCCTTTTTGCTGCAGATCCTGAGACAACACCCTCATGCTAGTTCCCGAATTGAGACGGTAGTCAAGACCAGCCTCAGGAAGATTAAGGGGTTGATGGATAAATTCATCATATTCAAGCCATCCCCATGCAAAAAGCAGGCTCAAAACAAATATGATAATTCCTAATAGTCGATTCATTATCTGCTCATTCTACAATTAATCAGGTCTCCGTGTTATTCGACTTTTCAACCAAAGTAAGCAATTCGGGGGGAATTTTTTTAAAATCATATCGCTGCGCCTCAAATCTGGCCACTGGGCAGAGACCCATCACGGAATTTGTGACGAACAAAGCATTAGCGTTTTTTAGATCATTGACACGAAGCATGGCAATTCTGGGTTTAAGAGCAAAATTTTCTGCCTGTTCAAGCACCAGACCCCGCACAACACCGGCAATACCTGACTGACTCAAGTCTGGTGTGATCAATTTATCTCCCTGCAACATGAATAGGTTTGACTGGGTGCCAGACACCAAGTAACCCTCTTCATCGCACATCAAACCCTCGGCAATTGAGGCATCATCCCATTCAGCCCTGGCCAATACCTGCTCCAAACGATTCAGATGCTTGATTCCGGCCAGGCGACTCTGCCTTGAGAAGCGAGTATCACAGAGTCTCAGGCTAATGCCCTGGGTGTACCAAGCTTGGGGATAGTCGGGCCAGGGGTGCAGAGTGATGATTCTCCGTGGCTGGCTTTGGGAGGAAGGTCGATAACCTCGTCCACCACTACCACGGGTTAATACTATTTTAAGCACTCCACGACCAATTCCCTCACAAACCTGGCAAGCCTCGCGCCTCAGCAACGCTTTATCCGATGAAGGAAAACCCATAGCACGTTCACCTGCTTGTAAACGTGCCATATGGCGCTGCCAAAGGAGAGGACGTCCATCTAAAACGGCAAAGGTCTCAAATAAGCCATCACCATACAGCAATCCGCGGTCAGTTAGCGGTATCTGATCAGCTGGCAGGCCGTCAACGAGCATAGGGTGCAGAATCGCTATCGATATTCACTAATTACGCTGAAACACCAAAGTCCCGTTGGTGCCACCAAAGCCAAATGAGTTGGAGATCACGACATCCAGCTTCATTTCTCTCGCTGTATTTGGTACATAATCGAGATCACACTCTGGATCCTGATTATCAAGATTGATCGTGGGAGGAACCACCTGATCATGCAAAGCCAAGATGCTAAACACCGCTTCCACACCACCTGCTGCGCCAAGCATGTGTCCAGTCATGGACTTGGTCGAACTAACACACAACTTATGTGCGTGATCGCCAAAGGCTCTTTTTACTGCCATGGTTTCCGCTAGATCTCCGGCTGGGGTCGATGTACCGTGGGCATTAATATAGTCCACCTGATCCAGGTTAATACCAGCATCTTGCAAAGCCAACTCCATGCATTTCGCAGCACCAGAACCATCAACTGAGGGGGCGGTCATATGGTAGGCATCAGAGTCCATCCCCATACCAACCAACTCGGCATAAATCGTCGCTCCCCGCGCCTTGGCCATCTCATACTCTTCCAACACGACCACGCCAGCACCGTCGCTAAGCACAAAACCATCCCGATCTCTGTCCCAGGGGCGACTCGCAGCTTGCGGGTCGTCATTGCGTCGAGAAAGCGCTCGGGCAGCAGCGAAACCGCCTAGCCCCACTGGCGAAGTCGCCATCTCAGCCCCGCCAGCAATCATCACATCGGTGCGTCCATAGCGAATCATCATCGCTGCTTCGGCAATACTGTGAGAACCACTGCTGCAAGCAGACACGATAGAGTAATTGGGGCCTTTCAAACCATACATGATGGAAAGATTTCCAGACACCATGTTAATGATACTGGAGGGTACAAAGAAAGGAGATATCTTACGCGGGCCACCATCCAGGTAGGATTGATAGCTATTTTCAATGCCTGTAATACCCCCAATGCCTGAGCCAATCAATACACCGATTCGCTCGGCATTCTCTTCAGTTACTTCAAGACCGGAATCTTTGATAGCCTGAATACCAGCGGCAACACCATAATGGATAAATTTATCCATTTTTTTGACTTCTTTCTTGGGAATATAGTCGGTAGCATCAAAACCATAGATCGGGCCACCAAAACGAGTCGAAAACGATTCCACGTCGAAGTGGGTAATCGGTTGAATCCCACTTTGACCAGATTTAATATTATCCCAAGCAGTCGTAACATCCAGTCCGACAGGAGTCACCATGCCGAGTCCAGTAACGACAACCCTTCTTGCAGTCATGTATGACTACCCCCAATTTCAATGGTGTGTCTAATAAACAAAAAGGCCGCGCCCCAGAAATCTTGGAGCATTACGGCCTATGATGAAAAACTGCGTATAGATTAACTATGCGCGTTAATATAGTTGACAGCCAACTGCACAGTTGTAATCTTTTCAGCCTCTTCATCAGGAATTTCGGTCTCAAATTCCTCTTCGAGGGCCATTACCAGCTCTACTGTGTCGAGAGAGTCAGCGCCAAGATCATCAACGAATGAGGCTTCAAGAGTCACTTCCTCATCTTTAACGCCCAGCTGTTCAACCACGATTTTACGAACTCGTTCTACGACATCGCTCATTTTATTAATTTCCTCTGGATTATCCGACGGCCTCGAAAAGGACCGATGCGGTATTGTAGTAACAAAAAAGTTTTGAGAAAAGCGTAATCCGCTGATCGGCTCCACGCTGCAATTTATTGACTTTCTATTTTAATACAAAACGTTACAGTCAATATTTAAATCATTTCATAAATATGTGTTGACTCAGATACCCCATTAACACATGTACATTCCACCATTTACATGCAAGGTCTCGCCTGTAATATAGCGGCCAGACTCACCAGCCAGAAATAACACAGCATTTGCAATATCCTCTGGTTGCCCCAACTTTTGCAGCGGAATATGCTCTTCGAGGCTCTTGCGCTGTGCTTCTGGTAATTGCTTCGTCATATCGGTTTCGATAAATCCAGGAGCCACCGAATTTACAGTGATCCCCCGTGAACCAACCTCTTTCGCCAAGGAGCGAGTAAAACCATCAATGCCAGCTTTTGCTGCAGCATAGTTGGTCTGCCCGGCGTTTCCCATCGAGCCAACCACGGACGAAATACTTATTATCCGCCCTTTACGTGCCTTCATCATACCACGTAACACGCTTTTACTAAGGCGGTAGACTGATGAGAGATTGGTGCTGATAACTCGTTCCCATTCGTCATCCTTCATACGCATCAATAGGTTATCATTCGTGATACCTGCATTATTAACCAAAATTGTCGGGGTGCCGTAGGCTTTCGAGGCAGCTGCGATAAAGGTGGCTATCGATACCGAATCAGCGACATCCAAAACCATGCCACAGCCTTTATGTCCTGCTACCTGGAGATGCTCTGTAATGGCCTGAGCACCCGCTTCAGAGGTCGCCGTACCAATCACAGTTGCACCAGCTGACGCTAGGCAATCAGCAATCGAAGCGCCAATGCCTCTACTGGCCCCAGTCACCAAGGCAATTTCGTTATCCAGACTCATCCCAATGCCTCCAAAGCTTGATTCAAACTTTTTGTATCAAAAACCGCTTTACCTATCAGGCTACGATCAATTCGTTTAGTCAATCCAGCTAGCACTTTGCCTGGCCCAATTTCAAGCAGGCTAGCGCTGCCAGCAGCCGCCATTTTCAGCACAGTCTCGACCCAACGAACTGGACTATATAGCTGAGAAGCCAAGATTTTCCGTATGTCATCAGCATCTTCAATCCACTCAACATTGACGCTGTGCAACACAGGAATTGTTGGTCGAGAGATTGAAATGGTTGCAAGTTGTTCGATCAGGCGCTCAGCCGCTGGCCGCATCAGAGTACTATGGGAAGGTACACTGACTGGAAGCGGCATAGCACGCCTGGCGCCAGCGGCCTTGGCAAACTCACAGGCCCGCTCCACAGCCATCTTTGCACCAGCAATAACCACTTGTCCTGGCGAATTGTAATTTACCGCCTCAACCACCTCATCCGATGCAGCGGCACGACAAGCCTCACGTACCGCCTCATCATCTAGCCCCAGAATAGCAGCCATGCTGCCACTACCTTCAGGCACTGCGTTCTGCATCAATCTACCCCGTTCAGAAACCACTTTGATTGCATCAGAAAACTCAATGGCCTCAGCACACACCAATGCCGAGTATTCTCCCAAGCTATGACCGGCCATCATTTGAGGAAGAGGCCCCTGCTGCGCCAACCAGGCTCGCCACACAGCAACTCCGGCAGCCAACATGGCTGGCTGAGTATTGACTGTCTGATTTAGGGATTCAACAGGCCCATTCTGCACCAAATCCCAGAGATCATAGCCAAGTATGTCAGAGGCTTCTGTGAAAGTGTCAATGACAATAGGAAAAGAATCGCCAAGATCTCTTAACATACCCAATGATTGAGACCCTTGACCAGGAAAGACCGCACTAAACTGAGATTCACTCATAAACGACCATCACAAGAATTAGAATTTTGCCAACACAGAGCCCCAGGTAAAACCACCCCCAAAAGCCTCCATAAGAATGGTCTCGCCACGTTTGACCCGACCATCTCTCACCGCCACATCCAGCGCCAACGGAACCGAAGCAGCTGATGTATTACCATGGTCTTCCACGGTTACTACCACCCTTTCCATCGGTGTTTGTAGTTTTCTTGCCGTTGCATTAATAATCCTGATATTAGCTTGGTGTGGAATCAACCAGTCGATATCGGATTTTCTCATACCGTTGGCCGCCAGAGTTTCATCCACAATCCGGCCCAAAGTTGTCACAGCTACCTTAAATACTTCATTGCCACGCATCTCGACAAAGGCACCACCTTCTCTCAGGGTGTCGTAACCACGAGAGACACCAGTCGGCACGCGCAATAAATTCTCGTAAGCACCATCTGCGTGGAGATGGGTAGAGATGATACCTGGCTCACTGCTCGCTTCGACTACCACAGCACCGGCACCATCACCAAACAAGACACAGGTATTGCGATCGGTCCAATCCAATATTCGCGAAAATGTCTCAGCACCAACAACCAATGCCTTTTTTGCCGCTCCAGTCTGAATGAATTTATCCGCCACGCTTAAGGCATAGATAAATCCAGTGCAGACAGCTTGAATATCAAAGGCGGCAGGACCCCGAATTCCGAGCCGCGCCTGCAACAGGCAGGCTGTACTGGGAAACACCTGATCTGCTGTTGTTGTGGCTACCAGGATCAGATCAATCTCTTCGGGTTGCAACCCAGCCATTTCGATCGCTTTACGAGCAGCTTTTTCTGCCAGATCGCAGGTATATTCACCCTCTTCAGCAATATGACGCTTACGAATACCAGTTCGCTCCACAATCCATTGATCGGTGGTATCGACTATCTTTTCCAAATCCTTATTGGTAACTATGTTTTTGGGCAGGTATCCACCTGTGCCTATGATACGCGAATAGATCACGCGAATTCCCTTTTATCCAGATGAGCTTTGACCTGCTCAGCGATGCGGCCTGGCACATCACTTGAAACCTCTTTGCGCGCAATCGTGATGGCGTTCATGAATGCCAGCTTATCAGCACCCCCATGGCTTTTGATTACGATGCCACGCAAGCCAAGTAGACTAGCGCCATTGTAATGTCGATGGTCGATACGTTTTCGCAATCCACGCAGCACAGGCAGTGCAACTAAGCCTGCGATCCTGGTAAAAATATTCTTTTTGAATCCCAATTTCATAAGATGAACGATCATTTTGGCAACACCTTCAATGCTTTTAAGAGCGATATTACCGACAAAACCGTCGGAAACAATCACATCCGTACCGCCCTGAATGATATCGTCCCCTTCTACATAACCAACATAGTTGAGTGAACTGTTCAGCAGAAGTTCATGAGCACCTTTTACCTGCTCGTTACCCTTAATCTCCTCCTGACCAATATTCAATAAGCCAATTCTTGGTTTTTTGATATCCGTAACGGCTGCAACCGTTTCGCTGCCCATAACCGCAAACTGAAATAAATGCTCTGCACTGCAATCCACGTTCGCGCCTAAATCGAGCATAAAGGTCTGGCCTGTGATCGATGGCAAAGCAGTAATCATGGCCGGGCGATCGATATTCGGCAGCATTTTCAGCACGAATCGCGATGTCGCCATTAAAGCGCCGGTATTACCGGCACTGACACAAGCGTCAGCCTCTCCAGACTTAACCAGATCGATGGCTACACGCATCGAAGAATCTTTTTTGCCACGTAATGCTTTGGATGGCAATTCATCCATGGCCACCGTTTCCGAGGCATGTTTAATACGTAATCGATCACCGAATGTGTGCTCTCCCAGCATACCTCGTAAAAGCTCTTCATGGCCTACAAGAATCAGCGTCGCTTCCTTATCCTTCTTCAAATAATCTAGAGCAGCGGGCACGACTACATCCGCACCTATATCTCCACCCATAGCATCTAAAGATATTGTGACTGGCTTATTCATTCGTGGTTATATTCACCCAAATAACAAAGAACCCGTAAAAGGGCTTTGCCCTGCACGGGTTCTAAAACAGTAATTGAACCTAAAAAAATCAGTTGACCGCTCCATTCTAATGCAGGTTCCTGATTTTGAAGAAAATAGCCTCGATGATCATGATCACCTATTGGGTGAATCACGCTACAGTGCGAATGGTACACTTGTAGCGGCGCATGACAGCCTTGTAACTCCTTGAAATAGCGGGCTATTCCTCGTCGTTGCGCCTTACCCTGCACCACCACAAGCGCACACGTCACGCTGTCCAACTGATCTTTATTAGGTTAAACCGAGGAGTTGAGAGTTACTCGCCCTTGGTATCAATTACTTTGCGGCCTTTGTAGAAGCCATCGGCAGTTATATGGTGACGAAGATGGGTTTCACCTGAAGTGGAATCGATTGAAAGCGTTTCCTTTTTTAATCCGTCATGCGAACGCCGCATACCACGCTTTGATGGGGTCTTTCTATTTTGCTGAACAGCCATGGCTGGTCTCCTGAATAATGTTTAAACCAAATTTAATGTTTATCCCGCTTCAGTCCAGCCAGAACTGCAAACGGATTTTCACGCTCTTGCTCGCCATTTTTAATCTCAATGGGCGATAACTCGTTGGTTGCCAATTCCCGAGGGATTTGACAAATATCTCTGTCGTGCATTGACACTTGAGGCAAGGCCAAAAGGAGTTCATCTTCGATTAACTCACTAAAAACCACCATACCCTCCTCTACCAAGCACGGATCCATATCTTCAGGCAGCATTTCTGCCTCTTTCAATCCTTGAACAAATACCACTGAGATTCGTCTGTCCACCGGGAGTATTAGCTCACCAAGACAGCGTTGACACTCAAGGGACAGTTGGGTTCGTATCTCACCATCAAGCCTGGCACGACGACGCTCATCCCTGCTGAAGCGCAATTCAAAGCACACTTTGCCATCAGGCTTGAGCAGAATATCGCGCAGCCTGGAAAAGACATCCAGCGGCATTTCTCCGTTGACCTCTTTACCGAGATCAGCGAAACGCCAGGGATCCAATCGATCAGGAAAGCGCTTCGACATAAGCGCGCAATAGTATTATGAGATTGCCTCTCATGTCAAAATGACATAAGAGGCTATAGCCAAAGTGGTAATTTCCAGAAGACTAACCGCCAACCAAAGCCAGCAAAACACCAGCTGCTACGGCAGAGCCAATAACACCAGCCACATTCGGGCCCATGGCGTGCATCAGCAGAAAATTATGCTGATTACTCTCCAAACCGACCTTATTGACCACTCGAGCAGCCATTGGCACCGCTGAAACCCCAGCAGCTCCGATCAGAGGGTTGACCTTACCTCCGGTTACCCGATACATGACCTTACCCATCAGAACACCAGCCGCAGTGCCTATACAGAAAGCAAATGCGCCCAACGTAAGGATACCCAGGGTATCAAGTGTTAGAAATTTGTCTGCCGAAAGCTTGGAGCCAACAGCAAGTCCAAGAAAGATTGTCACGATATTGATAATTTCATTCTGTGCAGCATGGCTGAGACGCTCCACAACACCACTCTCCCTAAGCAGATTGCCAAAAGTCAGCATACCGATCAGTGGTGCTGCAGAAGGTAAAAAAATCACACATAACATTAATACCGCAAAGGGAAACAGGACTTTCTCAAGCTTAGTAACATACCGCAATTGCTGCATCTCCACATTGCGCTCAGCTTCCGTAGTCAGCCAACGCATGATCGGTGGTTGGATGATCGGCACCAATGCCATGTAGGAGTAGGCTGCCACAGCGATCGCCCCCAATAGGTCAGGCGCAAGCCTGGAAGCCAGGAAGATGGCAGTTGGTCCATCCGCACCACCAATAATCGCAATGGCTGATGCGTCGGCAAGGGTAAAGTCAAATCCTGGGATGAAATTAAGTGCTAAAGCCCCCAGTAGGGTGACAAAAATACCGAACTGAGCGGCAGCACCTAATAGCAATGTCCAGGGCATGGCAATCAGAGCACCAAAGTCTGTTAATGCCCCTACCCCCATAAAGATTAGGAGTGGAAACACGCCGGTTTCTATACCCACATGGTAAATATGACCAAGAAGACCTTCGCTGCCACCAATACCAGCCAGAGGAATATTACTCAGGATGGCACCGAACCCAATCGGCAATAACAGCAGCGGTTCAAATTTCTTAACAACCGCCAAGTAGATCAATAACCCACCTACGCCCATCATGAGCGCCTGTTCCCATGTAAGATTGGCCAGCCCAGTGGAGAGCCAAAGTGGTTCTATACCTAGTTCAATCATATCAGGAGAGACTCAATAGAGGTGTTCCGACCTGAACAGTCTCACCCTCTTTCACCAGGATCTGAGCAACGCTACCCGCCGATGTTGCGCGCACCTCAGTCTCCATCTTCATCGCTTCCAGCACCATCACCACCTCTCCAGAGGCAACTTGCTGACCCACTGAGACTTTGATCGTGTGAATATTACCCGATAATGGTGCAGTAACATTAGTAGCACCCCCTACCGGCCCCCCTGCATTAGCTGTCGGAGCCTTCATTGGTGCCACCTCGGTAACATCGCCTACAGGTGAAACTTTAACATTATAGATTACACCGTTAACTTCGACCTGATAGGCTTCCGGGCCGCTCGCTGGAGTGGTGGTGGCTGCGGAAGCCTGGGCCGCAGGGGCAGCAGGCTCTTCACTCCCTGGTAGTGGCTCAAAGGCATCAGGATTATCTCTGTTCTTGAGAAACTTAAGGCCCACTTGAGGGAACAGCGCATAGATCAGGACATCATCAACCTCGTCCTTGGCCACTTTGATACCATGTTCGGTAACAAGTCCACAGAACTCAGCAGTCAATTTATCCATCTCGGCATCAATCAGGTCGGCGGGGCGGCAGGTAATCGCCTCTTCGCCGTCTTTCAAAACTTTCGCCTGAAGCTCACTGTTAACTGGTGCTGGAGCCGCACCATATTCCCCCTTCAAAACACCAGCTGTCTCTTTGGCGATATTTTTATAACGCTCACCCATCAAGACATTGATGACTGCCTGTGTTCCTACTATTTGAGAAGTTGGAGTAACCAAGGGAATATAACCAAGATCCTTTCTCACCTTGGGAATCTCTTCAAGCACCTGATCAAGTTTGTCAGTGGCGCCCTGCTCTCTCAGCTGGTTTTCCATGTTGGTCAGCATCCCACCCGGCACCTGGGCAACCAGAATTCGGGAATCGACGCCTTTTAATGAGCCTTCAAACTTCGCATATTTTTTTCGTACTTCGCGGAAATAGGCGGCAATTTCCTCCAAAAGGATGAGATCAAGCCCGGTATCCCGCTCGCTACCTTGCAGAATGGCCACAACTGACTCAGTCGCAGAGTGGCCATAAGTCATACTCATCGAAGAGATCGAGGTATCCAGCATATCAATCCCTGCCTCAGCTGCCTTGATATTGGTTGCTGTGCTCATACCTGTAGTCGCATGACTCTGCATGGCGATAGGAATGGAGAGATTCTCTTTAAGACGCGTAACCAGCTCATAGCCTACATAGGGATTAAGCAGACCAGCCATATCCTTGATACAGATGGAATGACAGCCCATCTCTTCAAGCCGTTTCCCCATATCAAGCCAGTAGTCAATGTTATGCACTGGACTCACAGTGTAGGACATAGTGCCCTGAGCATGTTTCTCGACCTTTAGAGTGGCCTTGACCGCTGTCTCCAGGTTGCGCAGGTCATTCATAGCATCAAAGATGCGAAAGACATCGACACCATTGGTTGCCGCTCGCTCCACAAACTTTTCCACCACATCGTCTGCATAGTGGCGATAGCCAAGTATATTCTGGCCACGGAACAGCATTTGCATGGGTGTATTGGGCATTGCAGATTTGAGTAGCCGGATACGCTCCCAGGGATCCTCCCCTAGAAAACGAATGCAGGCATCAAAGGTTGCCCCTCCCCAAGTCTCTAGGGACCAAAACCCAACCTTATCCAGTTTTTCAGCGATCGGTAGCATATCATCGATACGCATCCTGGTTGCAAATAGGGATTGATGTGCGTCTCTCAACACAACATCGGTAATACCAAGTGGTTTCTTTTCGCTCATAAGCTAGCCGCCGTAGATGTAAACAGCCTGTTTACAGGTGTTAGGAAAAATTAGAAAATCAAACTCAATTATGGTTTGCGCGGAACTGGGTTATAGCCGCTGATATAACGGCTACCAGATCACCACGCATACCAGTTTGTACTTGACCTATTCCAGAAGGCTGAGATGATAGCGTTTCAGCCACTCCTTGTCGCTCAGAAACCATCTGAGCCAGCTTTGACATGCCTTTCATAGCAAAAACAAGAACCATCAGGAAAGAGAAAACAATCCCCATTCCAATGAACATGAGATTGACACCCGACAGCAATAAATCTTGGATTGGCATATTTTAGATGTACCCCTATGGTAGTTATTTATACCTTTCTACGTTGGGTTAGCTCATCTTGTCAAGTCACACTCACATTAACTATACACCATACCCAATTGTTTTATATAAATAAAACGGTCTATCATTTAGAATATTCATATTAACTATTTAGTACATCTATTTGGTTTTTCTGTGAAATCAATAAAACTAACTTCAGCTGATTTATTTAGGTTGAACAAGATGCCCGTGCAATCCCGTTTCTTTAGATGCGGGTTATGATCCTAAAAAGATCAGTTGGACAGCGTGAAGGGTGCGTTTGTGGTGGTACAGGGCAAGACGCAACGACGCGGAATAGCCCGCTATTCCAAGGAGTTGCAACGCCGCCATGTGCCGCCACAAGCGTGCCATTCACGACCCAGTGGGTGACCAAGTCCATCGAACAATTTTTAGAAAAATTAACATATTAATCTCAGAATGGAGCGGTCAACTGATTTTTTTAGGATGATTAGCCCATCTGGTAAAATGCCATGAGAATTCTGTTTTACTCAACTTTGGAATAGCATGCCTCAAGTACTCGACTTAAATCATCCTTCGCTCATATTAGCCTCCAGCTCACCATTTCGCAGAGAGTTACTAAGCCGGATCGGCATTGAATTCAGCAGTGTCTCTCCCGATATTGACGAATGCCAGCTACCTGGCGAGTCTGCAGAAGAGCTTGTCCTACGACTCGCAAAACAGAAAGCAATGGCCATAGGTCAATCCCACCCCAATGCCTTGATCATCGGTTCTGATCAGGTTGCAACTATTTCGGATCGGATATTGGGCAAACCAGGCAATCATGAATGTGCCGTTGAACAACTGATGCAAGTATCTGGCAAGCGAGTCACATTTTTTACCGGGCTTAGCCTCTACAACAGTAAAACCCACCATTCCCAATCTTGTTGCGAGCCATTTCATGTCGTTTTTCGCAACCTGCAGAGATCAGAAGTGGAAAACTATCTACATAAAGAACAACCCTACAACTGTGCAGGATCTTTTAAATCAGAGGGGCTTGGTATCTGCCTCTTCGAGCGTCTTGAAGGCGATGACCCTAATGCTTTGATCGGATTACCTTTGATTCGTCTGATTGGCATGTTGCGCTGTGAAGGGGTTGATGTCCTAGCTTAGAACCTCGGAAAAAATTAATTATCCAATTAGGTTTAAACCTAAAAGACCGCATCTTCAACCTGTTTGGTATCAGCATTAAGAGGACTCTTACCATCACTATGTTTTAATCTGGAAAAGGCCTTAATCTCGGAACGATCAACCGACGCCAGAAAATGATCGGAGTCTTCATGGGCAATGATATTAGCCACCTGTACAATATCAACATAATTCACAGGCTCATCATCTCCAGGATCGCGGGATAGATCTTCATGATGGGCTGCCGCATCGATAACATGCTGATCGAATTTCCAGAGCTTTAATATACTACCACCAAGCTGGGAATGCAGCTTATGCAGAACCTTATCTAAAAACTCTGGTTTATCTATTAACTCTTTGTAATCACAGGCTTTAATTAATAAAGGAATATAACCGATATCGTGAACCAACCCAGCGACCAACGCAATATCCGGGTCGAGTCCATGCTGCTCCTTGGCCAACATAGCAGCCTGTGCTCCCACCTTCACAGAATGAGTCCAAAGCCGATCCATACGTTTCTCTATATCCTTAACTGTTGTACGGAACACCTCTTTCATTGAAACGGCATAGACAGCGTTTTTTACCCGTTGAAAGCCGATACGAGTAATCGCTGGACGTATCGAAGCAATAGTATTCATACCGCGATAGAGGGGGCTGTTTGCATAGCGTATGAGTCTAGCGGTCAGCGAGGCATCCCGAGAGATAACTTTTTCAAGGTCTGAGGCTGAACTATCGGCATCATTTATAATGATGAGTGCTTCAAGGGCTAATGCAGGCAGAGTCGGAAGATGTATATTATTGGTGAGAAGATCCTTGCGAACCGATTCAATAAACGTTTTGGTCGTAGAGGACTCGAGCTGCTTCTGCTCTTTTTCCAGTTCAGTCTTGGTATCGACCACTTCACCATCTGAGAGAAAAAAGACCGATTTTGTCATCGATTTCCCATCCACTAATCATCATCAATCATAACGTCTCTATCGAAGTTATCTAGAGTCCATCTTTCAAGAAGAAAAATCACACCACGCCTAATCTTCAGTTCAATTACTATTTAGTAGAGAGCCTATACTTTGAAAAGCTCGAACCACACCCACCAATAGAGCTGAGGCCTATATTGGGAATCAGAAGAGACGATCCGCAATACCAAGATGTCATGGTTAGCGGCAACTAATAGAAATTTCTCCAATAAACTCATGTTATTCAAGCTAGTTGAGTGATGATTTTGCGTCAAGGGTCACACAACAAACCAGATCAGTCCAAAAGGATAATCCGGGTATTAGTGATCTATCTCTCATTTCATATCTACAATCATCTTATTTAGATTATGTTTATTTCATTTAATATCAATATATTGCAGAATTTATTTAAGATAAATTTTCAATAAATAACACCTAAAGGTTTTCTCTATTTAGTCGAACTTAAAGTTAAGCGACTCGAATATTTTAACTTAAGTTAAGAAGAATCAGACGGAATGGCAGAACAGGCACTCAAGCGCTTTTCTCATGATGCCAGCGAAAAGCCGGTTGTACTTATTGTGGATGACTCCCGTGTTGTTCGAGTATCACTACGCAATATCCTGAAGGATGACTATCTACTGGTTGAAGCTAAGAATGGCGATGAAGCGTGGCAGCATCTTTGTAAAAACCCTTCAATCAAAATTGTATTCAGTGATCTATCAATGCCGAAGCTCGATGGACGAGGATTATTGAGTAGAGTCAGAAACGCGGAATCAAGCCACCTAGCCGATCTCCCGTTCATTATTGTAACTGGCGTTGAAGCTAGCAGCGAAATTACCCAAGAACTTAAAATCCTTGGTGCCACTGGAGTAGTTAGTAAACCATTTGATCCAAGCCTAATTACAAACTTTATCTCTAATCTATCTGCTCAAATATCAGAAAATGAACTTTCCGACTCGCAAGAGACAGATCCTCAGACTGATTTTCTCGAAAATACAGTTAACCGAACCCAATTCATGGAAATTGCCAGCCGAGAGCTCTCATTTGCCATCCGAAATAAAAATGAACTTGCACTGGCATCGCTCCAGATTGATCAATTCAGCGAGATTCTTGAACACTACAGCGAACCAGCCGTGGAGCATATTCTGCTCGCCATGCACGATATCATCCACCAGCGTATTCACCCAGATGATACGCTTGCCTATTTTGGCGGTGGGCGTTTTGTCATGCTACGACCTGCGTCTAATGCCATCGGCACACGTTACCTAGGTCGCAGAATTCTGGAAGATCTTTCTGCCAAGCATTTCTATCTTGGAGAATCTGACCAAGCAGTGAGCGCCAGTATTGGCATTTCGGCACCAGACATAAAACCAGGCACACTCTTAAGAGATCTACTTATCTTGGCAGAAGGGCGGCTCACCGCAGCTATGGATAGCGGCGGCGGCAGAGTAATCGATAAAGGCAACGAAAACTTGACGCCAGTGCCTACTTCACAGAACAGTTCTGAACTATCCGGTATCGTTTCCACCCGCACATCAGACACCAGCCATTTCTCACACCATAATCCTACCGATACTCATCGCCCAGCAGAAGGTCAAGCTACTGAAATAAAATCAAAATATACAATAAATAAGAAACAGGATACAGATCAGGAAGCCAGTCAAATTGCACAATACAAACAGGCTATCGAGGAGTTAACAACCGAGAACAGAAACCTTATTAATGAGGTGGAGCACTGGAAGAAGAAGTCATCAGAAGCTGAATCGTTACGTAGACAACTGTTTGAAGCTGAAAGTCAGCATCAACAGGTAAAAATGAAGTTTAATGAATTGAGCGAGGCACATGAGTCCCTGGTAAAACGCAGCGAACTAGTTGAAGTGGAGAAGCGCCACCTGATAGATGATGAAGAAGCGAGAACTGCCTCGTTAAGAGATGCGCACAATTTTATTGAAGATGAAAACAGACGTCTTGAAAGTCAAATTCAAGCCTTGACAAGCCGTGCTGAAAAGGCAGAGCTCGAAAGTTTGCAGCTAAGTCAACTGGTCGCCAGCCTAAGAGATAATGGGAATTTACTGCGCATGCAACTCGATCAATTGCAACAGCAATTAGACGAAACCCAAAGGGCACAACAAACAGGTCCAAACAGAGTTAACAAATCAAGCCACCTACAGAAGGAGAGTTCCCAGCTACAAACCGATTCAACGATACTGAATAATATTTACGAGTCAGAACTCACTCTCAGCGCCACGCCCGAAATCCCGACACCTGATAGCAAACAACCCTCTGTCGATCCGTTTCCAGAGAAAGAGCAAATCACTGCGATAGAAAAGGCTAGCCTCCCATTTCATGTAGAATCCGAACCAATATTCTTTAAGGACAGATTCAACCCCACTTCGTTTCAGATCGCCAGCATCATCCTTGTGGGGTTGCTTTTGATAGGCTTCATTAATATCTATCTCTATTTGAGCGAAAATCCCACCCTAGAAACGGATGATATCTCTCAAACTATTCCACACACAATGCCAGCTGCATCAGAATCCATTAGGCGCCACAAACCCGTTACAACAAAGCTGCCACCCCAGACCAAGTCTGTCGTTCAGGAAGATCATGATATTTTGAAAACATCGAACGAGGCCACTATTTCAGAAGAGCTAAGACTGAAGAAAGAGTTAACCTTGCGATTAATGGCGGAGGAGGAGTTCAATCGTAAGCTTAGTAGTCCTACCCAACAAAACGAGCGCCTGATAGATAATGAGCTTGACCTTACCAAAAAACCAGCTCAGCAACAGGATGCTTTAACAAACCGTGCTGCGCTATTCAAACAATAAACACAAGTCCAAAGGACGGGGCTTACCGCCAAAACCACCTATCCAATGTGCACAAGCAGCGTTCTAATCTTCGCTTGCCTGCCGCTGAAGAATACTGGCATGCAACGGCCAACCTGATTCATCAATCACAAATACTGTCCATTTTCCAAATTCACCTGGATTGAGGCTTTTCACTGAGTAGGCTCGCCAACGGGGGCCCCCAACTTTGATAGCAACCTCATTGATAACCTGCCCTTCAAACTCCCACCGATGAGTCACTGTGCGGCCCTGGAGATTTCTTAAGTCGGTAAAAAATATCACCTTTTCGGCATTTTCATCAAGAGTGACAATCTGATCGACCGGTTCTCGGTTCACAACATCAGTTGTGAACATGGCCCGCGCTACGTAAGCATCCGGAACCGGTGACTCTTCAATTTCCTGCACCTCCTCCTCATCCGCCCATAAAAGACCTGGTAGCAATAGAAATGTAAAAATAGCGGCCAGAATATGGGGATTTATCTGAGTATATTGAGTCACTTATTCCTCCAAAAAGTCCATCTTTTGAAAAGCCAAGTCATAACCCTGGATTCCGCATATGATCTAGTATTTCATTAGCTTACGTCAGATATTAGCGGTCAACAACGGAATCTAGTGTGGTGCTTCATACAAATTGACGATGATAGAAGCCTGCTCAGGCCAGGAGACAAGGCGCAATGCGCTGGGAATGGCTCGCCCTTTTCAAGCATTGCAACGCAGTATCCTGGCCTGAGCAGGCTTCCCTTCGGGCGAGACGCTAAGCGGTCATCCGCGTTGGTGCGCCCCGACAACCGTGCTGATCTTCGTATATCCCCACCATAGAAAGAGACTTGGAAGAATCCACGTCCTCAAATACAATGCCATGAAACTGCTCAGGAGTGAGATAGCCATTTTTCAATAATGGCAAAGCCTTTTTAAAACTAGCATCCAATTCCACAGGCAAGGTTAGCAATTGAAGCAACACATTACTGCCCATCACCATAAATGCCGCTATTGCACTAACGATACCAATACTAGGTGTCCAGGATATCAGCGTTACAAAGGGAGCAGCGAACAGTAAAAACGAACCCAAACGTTGGATCATGACAGAATAGTTGCCTAATCGAAAACGCCACAGAAACAAAGGTTCATCAGCAGCATCTTGCAGTGCATGACCAACCTCATGGGCGGCTGTTGTTATCGCGGTCAGCGTTTTTCCTGATAATTTATCATATGAAAGTCTGACAGCTCTATCAGACGGATCGTAATGATCCCCAATATCAGTCTCTTCCACAGTCACTTGCTGAAGCGAATAGAGATCTAAAAGATGTCGCGCCAATTCTCCTCCGCTACCCGGAAAATTGGCTTCATCCTGCTGATTATACTTCGTCATAACTCTGTGAACCCACCACTGAGGTCCAATCAGAAGAAGTACCAGAAATACCAAAACAATAAGATAGAACATGGTTCAGTTTAACTGATGCTATCAACTATCTGACTTACCAGACTTCCCCGCCGGCGATCACTCTTTCTACGCTCACCAGGAAAAGTGGTGGATTGATCCAAAATCAATCTGCGTCGATCCCTTGATGAGTGCCGACGCACATAAGGATGGGCATGCAAATGCTTACCCTGTACACGTGCAGCATTGAGTCTGCCAATAAGGCCATGTACCAGGTCAGGATGAGTGATGTAGACTAATCCATGATATTCCCAATGAGTAGATGCACAATACATAATTTTAAGAACTTTACTACGCTCAATATCGATTACTTTAGGTGAAAACAGCGACCAGCCAAGTTTTGCATGACGCTTGACCAACTTACTGAGATCACGAGCAGAGCATTCACTAGCAATCCCTTTGATGAAGACCCACATTATCTGCCCCGTAGTACAATATATTTCGGACACCACTATAGCAGACTGGACTAAAATTTTGACTAGCAACAAAGCATGAAAGGCAGCAAAAGTAAAGGCCTGGGAATAAAATTCCCCGGAATGCTATTAGACAAGGGGAGCTATTGCAAGCAAATCCAATGAAATTTCGCATTCCTCTATGGAGCGCTTCATTTCATACTGTAGAAGTTAACTTGCATTTCGATCCAACCTCACACAATCTAGGTACTTTAAATTATTGTGGTACAGACATGCCTGATCCAAGTGGTAAAGAAACCGATCAAATGGTGGTTAACATCGCCTGCCTCGATCATAAACGTTTCAGAGCTACTCTCGTCTCCACTATTGGCAGCCACTGCGAGGTTTGGCGCAGCAGCAAACGCCATGAGGAGCAGCTTGACGGGGAAATAGAGACCGGCTATACCGAATTCGTTATTAAATGGCCCTATTCAGAGTACTCTGAAAGAGAGACAAAACTTCTCGCAAAACACTATCGCCAGCTCAAGGAAACACTGGACGAGATCATACCCAATGCCCTCTTTGTGGTTACAAAAATAAATGGCCGCCCAAGTGTTTTTGTTCTGGCCAAGGCAATTAATATCTGGTTCAATATAGCCAATCAACAGAATGAAGAGGAAGCAATAAAACTGTTGTGTGCAAATCCAAAGGCCCTCATCCAACTATCCCGCTTTGTCAATGCAGCCCAGGCTTGGCGTAACTCTGACAATCCAAGAGTCATTGATCTATTCGGTATTGATAATCTCATAATGGACACCAATCGAGAGATACATTTTCTCGACAGCTTTTTCGTATTTTTCTTTGAAGACACATTTTATCTGATTGATGAGAGTGAAGATAACTCGGAATTAGCAGACAAGGTAGACATATCTATCAAGCGTATCAATTACCTCGAACGCCTGCTCATTCATGCAAAAGCTGCCTGCAAAAATAAAGAAGCGGGATAATAGTTCCCTCTCAACTATTTTCTCCTGGGAAAGGTCACCATAACCTTTAGTCCACTTTGGTCTTCCCTGTTTATCATCTCAATCGTTGCCTGATGCAGTTCAATGATGCGCTTTACGATGGCGAGCCCCAAGCCGCTACCCTGCTGACTATGACTATTTATTACATTCTCACCTCGGCGAAAACGCTGGTAGATGCTTTGCTGTTGCTCCTCAGGAATACCAGGCCCTGTATCAATAACATCAACTCTTGCTCCGTTATTCAGTTCAGTAAGTCTGACACAAACCACTCCATTTTTTGGCGTATAACGAATAGCATTATCAATAATATTTCTTAATAAGATCTGGATAGCGGGAGGATATCCATTAACTACCACTGGCTCAGATGGTCCATCATATGAGATGTCGATCTCCTTAGTAATCGCAGAATTAGCAATGGATGAAATAATATTAATTGTCTCTCTTTGAAGATCCACAGCTTCAGTATGGAATTTATCCATTGACTGGCTATCCATACGAGCCAAAATCAAAAGCTGCTCTAATAGATGGGTTGTTCGATCAACACCGCGGACTATCTGATCAAGAAAACCGGCGTGACTATTCCCCGCCACCAATGATTTTGCTTGAGCAAGGGTTTTAAGTGCCGCCAGAGGAGTTCGAAGTTCATGTGCAGCATCTGCTGTAAAACGCCGTTCATTCTCTAACGCCGCCTGAACCCGCAGAAAGAGACGATTCAAAGACTGCACCATGGGTACGACTTCTCTGGGCACACTCTCCGTAGTAATAGGATCCAACGCATTCGGATCTCTATTCTCGACACTGCCAGCTATTATTTTGAGTGGTTTAAGCCCCCCACCAACCAAAATCCATATAAAAAAGCCGATTAATGGCAAAGAGATAATAATTGGCCAAAGGCTATTAATAACGATCTCGGATACGGTCTCCTCACGCAGTGATAGCATTTCACCAACCTGGACATAGAATGTCCCTTTGGATTCGTACAAGCCAAATATACGCCAATTTTCATTTTCAATGAGATAATTGCTGTAACCTTCTTTGAATTCATTAAATGTGGTAGGCACATTTGATCGCAGATAGGTTTTCCCATCAGCGTCCTTGACCAGCAAAGCGATTTTCGCCTCATAACGATGCCCAATTGTAGGGTCACGAGGCACCAATGTCAGGTAGTCTTTTTCACTATCATTAGTCTGATATTTCTGTATTAGCTTACGCAGAAATGAGGATTCCGAAATAACGCCTTCATTCAGCTCTTTGGTAAGAATCTGAAGATTATTATTGATTTCAATATTCTCTTCGACTTCATGGACCATTAAGGTTGCAAGAATACGAGCTTCCTGAGCCAAAGTAGCGTCGTATACCTCCTCAACTTCATGTGAAGCAACCTGATAGACAAATGCGGCTGCAATAAGCCATAAAATTATAATTGTTGAGATGAGACTGACCAAAAGCCGCCTACGAATTGAAGTTCTTCCCATTGACTGACAAATGCTCATTAACTTGCCAGCTTCTGAATTGTGTACCCCACTCCTCGTACTGTTTTTATTAAATCTTTTCCCAATTTCTTACGCAAATGGTGGATATATACCTCAACAGCGTTACTTTCAACGCCCTCATCCCAACCATAAAGAGACTCCTCTAAGGAGTCACGAGACAAAATGCGGCCCTGATGCGTCAAAAGCGATTCCAATACTGCAAACTCATTAGCACCTAATGGTATCTCCTCACCCGCCTTGGCCAAACTTCGTGCTGCAGGATCCAACACCATATCCGCATATCTAATGACTGGCTCAGAACGTCCCTCACGACGTCGGCAAATAGCTCGAAGCCGGGCATTAACCTCCAGCAAGTCAAATGGCTTAATCACATAGTCATCTGCTCCCATGTCCAACCCTTGAATGCAATCATCAGCTGTATCACGAGCGGTAAGCACGAGCACAGGCAGATCTCCCCCGCCATTGCGTAATTTGCGCAAAACCTGCAGACCATCCAATTTTGGCAATCCAAGATCGAGAATAAGAGCATCTAGATTTTCACTCGATAGCGCCTGCTCTGCAGCCGCCCCATCCAATACCCAGTCAACTGTATGTCCCAGCTCTTTTAATCCCAGGCTGAGTCCCTCACCCAAATGCAAATCGTCCTCCGCCAACAGAATACGCATATTTCAATTCCTAACATGGTTAAATTATTTTGAAACTCACTTTTCGTGCCTTATTAATCAGACCATCAGTATTACGACACTCAGCCAACATACAACGGCCTATCATTAAATTTTAAAGGCTGGGCTAACTATTAAATATCATCCTTCTTCATTAGCTAAAACCTCCAACGCAATAAGAATTCAAGGGGAATCCATATTCAACGGCAGATTCCATGCAAGTTATTGAACAATATGATATTAATTCAAAAGTAGCAACAAATGGTGAGAAAGCAAATTTTGACACTAGACAATCTCATAAACATGCTAAATCCAAGTGAAATTTATCAAAAAATTATTGGCATAATACCCATGGGAGGGGTATGATTTCAGTCACGCTACGAAACAGACCCATACCCGCTTCCCCATTTGAGTTATCTTCAGGTTGAGAATCGGTATCCTTAGGTTTCCAGGCTGATAAGCAGTGGTACCGCAACCGATCCGCAGCTTTAAGCGTTCATGGTCTGTCTGGCAGGTTTGCGCATGGGACCGTCAGACCCTGAACTTAAGTATTTTTTTCTTAGGAATGTATATCAATGACTAAATTGTATGTTGGCAACCTGCCCTGGGGTGCCACAGAAGATGATATCCGGGAGCTTTTTTCCAATATTGGCGAGGTTCACTCCGCAAACCTGATCTTAGATCGTGAAACCCGCCGTTCACGTGGCTTTGCTTTTGTTGAAATGAGTCAGGCTGATGCCGAACGTGCCATCTCTCAGCTCAATGGCAAAGACCTGCAAGGCCGTGATTTAAGAATTAATGAAGCTCAGGATAAACCAAAGCGTAGTTCTAGCGGCGGCGGTCGCTGGTAGGGCACATAAAGCTCTACTGTTTGTTTTGTAAGCAAGATACAAAAACGGCTGGCTAACAACCAGCCGATTTTTTTGCCCATTAAGAGGCATCGAAATAAGGCCGGCTAAATCACCGTCTAAAGGATGTTTTTGCCCCAAAGATTCCATTCCTCTATCCTTTTTCAACAAACGCCTTCAATATAAATTCCAGCTCCTCAATAAAATCTGTGGGTACCTTCATACACCAAGCGCAAGCATCTGCCAAACCACGGGTTCAGACAGAGTATTATCCGAAGAGCTTGAGTTTTTTCAGCCTTTTCGATGCGCACATATATAAAATTCGTAAATATATTATTTTATCGGATGTTAATTTTATTTATAAAACACACTTATAAAACACACTTTCTTCTTTCGTTAAAACAACGGTAACTACTCACCCATCGGTAAAAAATACCTCAAAATTACATGACAGGATTTTTACAGAGGTAAATATTACCTAATTACGTAAGCACTACCGAGATATAAAAATATTTCCCCATTGACCCACTCCCTCACTACGGCCTAGTGTTGAGGTCCTTTTATTCCGCCAGATTACGGTAGATCGACATCCGCTTACTTTCCACCATCGCATCATGATTTTCGATCATGTGCCAATATTTGAGTGAGATATTCAATGGTGTTTTTAAACCGATAGGTCACTCTTTTTGAAGTCGCGATAAAATTCGTGATTGCGTAGGATGCGGTGAGCGGTGCGAACCGCATCATGGTTTTCGGTCATGCGCCATATGTGCGCGAGATTGTCTACGGCGGTAATGGCCGTATTGTCTTCCTATTCAGCTTGGGGTGGGTAACTGGCGGTTGGGAAAGATATTCCGTATGTCTGATTGGTTTTCTATCCCCTCCTCCCGTCCTTCTCCCGGGAGAAGGGTGTTGTAAAAGCATGCCGCAAATATTCGCAAAAGTCGTAGGGTGTGGTGAGGCACGAACCGCATCATGATTTTCGATTATGTGCCAATATTTGAGTGAGATATTCCATGGTATTT
>JARRQF010000048.1:0-15189 GCA_037382065.1 Candidatus Thiodiazotropha sp.
TTTTTTTAAAGCGGGGCTCAAGGTCATATATGGTGAGATCCGTCTTCCTGAAAACAAAAGCAGAGATACCCATAATTTGGGGAAAAGCACTCTTGGAAGGGTTATTGATTTCACTCTTCTTTCAAAGCGCGACCCAAGATTTTTCCTGTTTAAGCATGAGGATGTTTTTAGTCCTTTTGTCTTCTTCGTCGAAGTAAAGTTAAACGATAATAGCTATTTTACAATTCGGCGCAGTGTTTCACAGGCTTCGAAAATAAGCTTTAAAAAACATAATGAAAAACACCAGGATTGCGTTTCTCTTGCTGATGACCATTGGGATCACCTTGATGTTCCATTTGCTAAAGCAAAGGAACTTCTCGATAGCTTGCTAGACCTATCGGCGATCAAGCCGTGGACATATAGGAATGGGCTTGGATATCTTGTTCGATCTCAGGATGACTACAACGATGTGTTCAAGTTGCGCAAGTTCGGTTCTCGGGATGCCTATTGGAAACCCTACTTGTCACATATTCTAGGATTCGATGCTGATCTGCTGGTTAGGCATTATCAGAAAGAAGAAGAGCTTAACAAAAAGGAAGATGCAGAGAGCACCGTTAGAAAAAAGCTGGGCGGATCGGTCGAGGACGTTAGTTAAGCAGCAGGATGCTGAAAAAAAGCAAAAGCTCCTCGACTCATTTGATTTTAGGCAACAAGACAAAGAAAAGACAAAGTATTTAGTCGACGAGCTTGACGAAAAGATAGCTGAGTTAAACAGGAGACGATACTCGCTCAATCAGAATCGAAAAAAGATATTAAAGTCTCTTGAGGAAGATAAGATTATCTTCAACACGGAAGATGCTCAGAAAATTTTTCAAGAAGCCGGAATTTTATTCTCGGGACAAATTAAAAAAGATTTTGATCAACTGATAGCATTTAATAAATCAATAACTGAAGAGCGTTTTGGTTACCCTGTAAGCGAAAAATCCGAGATCGAGTAGGAAATATAAAAAATTAGCAGCGAACTTAATTATCTAGGGAGGAAGCGCTCAGATACGTTGTCGTTTTTGAGTGATACATAGGTATTCAATAAATATAAAAGATTGTCCAATGAGCTTGTTTCGCTTCGAGCAGACATCGAGGCTCTGGAAAGACAGAAGAAGCATATTCATCGATTGCAAGAATTAAGGGCCGAGATTAGAGGCTTGTCAGAAGAGTGTAGTCATCTCCAGTCTGAAATTGAAAATAATGTCGAGCAGCATAACTCTGAAAAAACTAGCCTTTTTTCCCAGATACGATTGTACTTTAGCGAGATTGTAGATGGCGTAATTAACAGGAAGGTATTGTTAAGTGTTTCGCCTAACAGCGAGGGACACTTGCAATTTAAAGCCGAAATTCTTGATGAGTCAGGGAACTCAACTAGCGCTGACATGGGGCATACCTATAGAAAATTGTTATGCATAGCTTTTGATCTGTCTGTGCTTCGGGATCACTTAGGAGAAAAATTTCCTTACTTTGCATTTCATGATGGTGTTTTTGAGTCACTTGATAATCGAAAAAAGGAAAATTTACTGGCTGTTATCCGCCAATATGCCGATATGGATATTCAATCCATAATCACACTAATTGACTCCGATCTTCCGCGTGGAGAAGAAGATGAGTCTTCTGTTTTTGATGAGTCAGAAATCGTGCTTCAACTGCATGACGAAGGGGAAAAAGGGCGTCTGTTTAAGATGAAAACCTGGTAATAACTAGCTGGGCATCTTTTTGCTCTTGAAAGTGTTGCCGAAAACTGCACCAAACACAGGCGGGTTTCCGGCTGGGCATACTTAATTGTACATATCGGGACATCCAGTGCGCTGAGATAAATCGGCAAAAGATAGGTGGTGAAAGCCCGCTACTTGGTAAGGATTAGCGATCCGCCAATCCCCCAGGGTAATCGTACTACGTTGATCTTATGGGACTCGTCGAGATACCCACTTAATCTCAGAAAGCGCCAAGCATTCGCATGACACATTTCATGATAGTGATGTAAGCTGCGCTTACGCTATTTTATATCCCCCCTCACCCTGGCCCTCTCCCGCAAGGGAGGGCGTCGTAAAAGTCGTAGGATGTGGTGAGGCACGAACCGCATCTTGGGGTTCGCAGCGCTCACCCGCAACCTATGAGATTGGAAAAGATATTCCGTATGTCTGATTGGTTTTCTATCCCCTCATCCTGTCCTTCTCCCGGGAGGGAGAAGGGACGCACGATGCTAGATTCTCTTATCTCTTGGCATATGCATACTTATTAAAGCTTTGCTAGGGTACTTTATGAGTTATTAAGTGGAATAGGATATCAGGCAATGGATAGGCCGAAAAAAGAGCGCAAGTTCTTACACGTTTTAGCCCTTAATGGTGTGGTAGGAACCTACCTTACGATGTTTGCGACACCCTCCCTTGCAGAAGAGGGGCATTTTTAAAATAGCATGCACCACCGACTGAGGCTAGTAACGTGCTGGCAATCACGGGACCTGTCCCCGGAATGGTTTGTAAAATCTGATCAACTTTACCGCTTACTCTTTCGCGAGATACTGCTATATTGGTTCTAATTAGCAATGAACTAAATTTAAACGTATTTTCACTAAATCAGCGGTTAAGTTACCTTTTCGTTATGCCCATGAATATTGATTACGAAGCTTTGCTACCAATGGCTCTAAATGCTATGTTTCCTAAAGAGGTAAACAGGATGGTTGTTGAGAAAAAACTCGAAGCCTATGGAACTGAATCAGTTCATAGGGAACCGGCTCGGGTAAAACTTGGTATTTTATACCTGATTTCACAAAAACCAGAAAACATTGATGCATTTATAGATCTTGCGTGTACTGATTATCGAGATTTACTTTGTGCTGCTGAGTATCCGCATTCTTCTCGGCGTTGGAGGCTACAGGAAAAAGATCCCGAAAAATACAAAAAGCTACAAGACAAAGAAGAGAAAGAGTACTTATCATGGGTGGAAAAAATACATCAGGCATACTGACGCGAGCGAGAAGCGCAGCAAAAATCGATGTCGTAGCCACACAGAACATATTCGAGAAAGTGGTTGAGCATGTGGATGATAAAGTAAAGCAATACCCATGCTGTGATGCAATAGTCAAAGGCCGCTTTCCCTCAGATATGCATGGGCCATTACAGTGTGGCAATGGATTAAAGGCGTTTGTGGTCAGGGCAATCGTACTACGTTGATCTTATGGGAGCAGTCAAGATACTCACTCAATCTCTGAAAGCGGCAGGAATCCGCATAACACATTTCGTGATTGCGTAGGATGCGGTGAGCGGTGCGAACCGCATCAATCGTGCGGTGGCTCACGAACATCCATGATGCGGTTCGTACCTCACCACATCCTACATTTCATCCTTTAATGGTGGGACAGAGCCCCACCCTATGACTTTTTCGACACCCTCTTGCGGGAGAGGTCCGGGGTGAGGGGGATCCAATCACCGCTAAATCACTCAAGGTCAAAGCCTATCCGGATAAGAACCAATCAATTGATGCGATAACGCTAATTTATTTGGAAAAATATTTACTTGATTACCCCCAAATCTCAGCAAGCTTGAGTTATCTACTTCCCGCATTCTGCGTGGTAATGCCCACATCAGGATGGGGAGAACCCCCGATAACTGAATCAGATAAAAATGGTGGATAGTGGGAGTGTTTCATGCTGAAATAGGTATTTTTTGATGGAGGGAGGTGAGGAAATGTGCCTTTGAATACATGGTACATTTCTTGAATAGGTCATGGAATACGTTTACACGTTACTAGAAAAAGAATTAACTTTATTAACTCAGGAAATATCCAATTGCGATAGCTTGAAGAAGAAAGCTGAGTTAATTGGCAATAAAAATCTTATTGAGCACTCAATCAAGTTACTGAAAAAGTGTGATAGCAACGGAATATCTGCTAGCTCAATTTTTACTAAACTTCCTCCCAAGCTATGCGATTCACCTAGTAGCGAGTATCGTATTATCGAAGATGGTGAAACAGATGATCCAAAATACTGGCAAGAAGTCAAAACTGCAGGTAAGCACTTCAATAATATAAGGCTAGGTCCAGGAGATGTTGTAATTGAGTGCTAAAGCTAAATATAACAAGTCATAACAGACGGACTTGAGTAAAGCTGTCATTTTTTATTCTAAAAAAATCGCCAACTTCACCAAACCGGTATTTAAGGCGTTAGCAATCACTAAAAGTCGAATGCAGATATTAACAGCAGACTGTTCAAAAAAATTTCGCATTTTAAATAGGGCGTAAATGAAACATAAGTATTATCCAAAAATTGAAAGCAATAGCAATAATATAAAAGAGAGCATTAGTGCCAATACTCAATGGGTTGCAACAGAAAAAATCCATGGTGCTAATTTTGTCATTGGCATTGATAACGGAAGTATAACATTTGGCAAACGTAAGTCATGGCTTCAAGATAAAGATCCATTTTTTGGTTGGCAGATAATAAAGAATACACTTAAGGAGTCAGCAAAGGAAGTATTCGGTAAATTCAACGATATAAATCAACTGTATATATATGGAGAATTATTCGGCGGTGGATATCCTCATCCACAGCTTAAAAATAGACAAATTTTAACTCCAGTTCAAACTGGGATTTGGTATTCTCCAAATCTACAATATGCCGTGTTTGATATTCTAGTTATTAAAAATGAAATTTCCACATTTCTGAAGTTTTCAAAGGTTGAGGAAATTATTTCTACAACACAACTGATAACGGTACCAGTCTTAGGTTATGGAAAATATGATGCACTAAAATCGCTGCCAGTAAAATACAAAAGTAAAGTCTACAAGATATTTGAATTGCCAACTCTTGATAATAATTATGCAGAAGGTTTTGTTTTGAAACCTGATGCAGAGCTTCAAGCTGAGAAGCGCCCCGTTATTAAATATAAAATCCCTGAATTTTCTGAAAATCGCTTTGATGGAAGTCAAGCATTTAACCCCAGATCAATGCCTGATATTATTGAAATAGCAGATGTAGTAACGATGATGGTTAATGTTGCGAGAATAGAAAGTGCAAGATCAAAAGTTGGAGAAAATATTAACAATATAATTGAGGAATGCATTCTAGATATATTAGTTGATCTTGAATTAATTTTTCCTTTAAAGATGTCTCAATTAAGTGAGTATGAGGAAAATTTTATTACTGAAAGGATCAAGGATAAGATAGATAAATTTTTAAGTACCTACTAGGGGAATAATCGAGATCCACACTCCAGTTAGTCCATACATGAAAATATAAATAAAACATAGTTAAAATACCCTACCCTGCCCTGCCGATGACAACCTATTTTTTCTTGTACTCAAATGGGTGTCGAGTAATACTAAAAAGTGATAGAAGGCAACCTGCACGTTTTGTCTTATATTCTTTATGTGCTTTTATTTATTTAAAGATAGCCTATAATCACTAAATTACAGATTAATTGTATATATTTGATCGATAACAGGGAGGTTGTGCTATCAATACCCCCTCCTCCAAAATGCATTCAGCAGACAACTTGCACACCTAATAACGCATATAGGCGGGATAGTGTGAAAGTTACCTGCTACTGATAATGTTATGCGTGAAATAGCATGAATCAACGGACAACTGGATTTTTCGATAAGGCGTATGAATTCTATTTGCGGTAGGTCGTGACAAAGAAAGTACGTAACTCCCTCACAGCTACAGTTAAAAATAACTATGCCACAATCACGGACGTTAATAAGTTGTAATGGTCTTTTCTATCTCTGCAACTTTTTACCTCTGCTTATGACGTGCGTAAGATACTCGTAATTAAATAAGGAAAACGCTTGATTAAAATCATATTTTATCTGCTTGTGATTCTTTTGTTCCTGTTAGGATTAGCGCTATGGCCAACTATTTATGGTATGCCAGAACCTTTGAAGGAATTTGAATTATTTTACCTGTGTATTTTGGCTGGAGGTGCAGGAGGAGTTTTATATTGCTTAAGAGCTGTATACCTTAACGCTTGTGTACAAGGCAAATGGAGCAAGCATTGGGAAACTTGGTACTATCTTAGGCCTTTGGTAAGCCTTATTTCAGGCGGTGTTAGCTACATATTCTTAAAAGCAGGCCTTTTGGTTCTCGAAGCACAAGAGGTAGAATCAGCGTCAAATTACGGGTTTCTAGCCTTGGCATTTATTGCAGGCCTAAATGTCGATAATTTCATTAAGAAAATTGAGTCAATTGCAGAATCTGCATGGGGTATAGGGCGCTCAAGAACATCAAGGGAAGACGATAAGTGAATATTAAAATATTTAATATCTAATCGCTC
The DNA here is from genome assembly GCA_037382065.1 of Candidatus Thiodiazotropha sp. GTDB lineage: Bacteria > Pseudomonadota > Gammaproteobacteria > Chromatiales > Chromatiaceae > Thiodiazotropha. The sequence continues at coordinate 6,300 of JARRQF010000048.1, forward strand.
ACTTGGACACCTGGCACTTCGCAACCTATTGCACATGGCGTCGTCATTTTACGTAAAACACTACTCCACACCAGTCGCCGCACAGCTTGGCTGTGAACACACAAAAAAATGGGGGAAACTACTGCCGCGTGGAGCTTAAGGCTTGACATAAATATATACGACGTATATATTTACACGTCGTATATATTTTAGAAATATCGCCATGAAATCAGAGATGATCCACCTATTAGACGGGGCTGCCCATAATCATTCCCACCATCAATTACCAATCAACAGGGCCGCAGATCAGAAATACTAAGCTAATGCACTGTATAGCAATGGAGGTTGTACGATGAGTAGCACAGGCCGCCGGGAGCGTAAGCGGCAACAGACAGCGGATCACCTAGTGAATACTGCTTGGGCACTATTCCAGTCCCACGGGTACGAAGCAGTTACGATGGAAGGAATTGCCGAGGCAGCCGATGTAGCCAAGGGGACACTCTACAAGTACTTTCCGGTGAAAGAGGCCCTGCTGCATCACCATTTTCAACACGAATTGGCCGATACAATGCCTGGGGCACTCAAACAGCTCTCAGCCTTTGCAACCGCAGCAGAACGGTTACGGGGTTTTCTAGATCTGAATGCAGACTGGTCGATGCAACATCGCCAGTACATTGGTCCCTACCTTAGTCTACGTCTGAGCGAGGCAGGCATCCCCTATGATCTCAATTCGCAGAAACGCAGTGGTGTTGAACAGGTCTTTTCCGGCTTTATCAGGGAAGGCCAGGAGAGCGGTGAGTTTCGGAATGATCTTAAGGTCACCACTGCCGCCCAATATCTGGAGTTTCTCTACCTGGCTTCGTTAATGCGTTGGCTCAACAGCACAGAGGTCGATCTCCACGATGAATTCCATACCATGCTCGATTTCTATTTGCGGGGTCTGAAGCCATGATTATATTTGGCTGGGAAGCGATCCTACAGGCAGGGGCAAATCAGGTTGGTGGCAAGGCATGGAATCTGGCACGCCTGAACCGTTACGGATTGAAGATACCCCCAGGGCAGGTAATCAGCATAGATGCCTACCAGCGATGGATCGAGCGGTCAGGCCTTGAAAGGGATCTACTGGAGGCAGCACAATCACCCCAAGAAGTAAGGGCCGAAGCCCTGGCCACAGTGACATGCAAACTGGCAAAGCACCCAACCGGCATTGAGCTTACCACTCTGACCGATGGCGCAATGGCTGTGCGCTCATCGGCACCACAAGAAGATTCCTCCACCGCCTCATTCGCCGGCATTCACACCTCTTGCCTTAACGTCCAGGGAGTGGCAGCTATGGAGCAGGCGATTCGGACTGTCTGGCTTTCGCTTTGGCGTGCAACAGCGGTAGCTTACCGAGAGCGTATCGCTCTAGCCCATGAGGATGCTGCAATGGCGGTACTGATCATGCCATTGATACCAGCCAAGGTCAGCGGCATCGGTTTCACCAAAGATCCGCGCAGTGGACGTGACGACCGAATGGTAATCCACGCAACCCAGGGGCTGGGTGAGAGCCTGGTAAGCGGCCAGACTACAGGGGATGAGATTATCCTGGCCGAGGATCTGCTGGATGATAGTTTAAGGGTACTTCAGTTAACGCCTGGCGACAAATCACTGCGGGTGGATGCAAAGCCAGGTGGTGGAACCGAAGCACGGCAACTCCCCACTGACAACACCCCGGCACTAAGTGAAGATGAAGCACTACAACTGGGTGAGCAGCTGCGCCTGGCTGCCTTTGCCCTTGACTATACCAAGCCTGATTTCGACCTGGAGTGGGCCTGGGACGGACAGCAGTTCTGGCTGTTGCAGGCCCGGCCTATCACTGCCACCAATCGGTGTACCTATCCTGAACTGGCATCCCAGCCGGATATCTGGTCCCGGGGTAATACCCGAGACGTAGTACCCGACCCCCTCTCGCCTTTCGACTGGGGCGCTTCACGTCGTTTGGTCAATACAATACTCAAGCAGGGATTTGAATTGGCCGGATTGAAACTTCAGCCGGGCGTACAAAGGGCTGGGCTTTTTCACGGACGACTCTACATCAACCTTTCCCTGTTGCAATGGGAGGGGTATGCCTCATTAGGCATCATGCCTGAGGCAATAAATTGCTTGGTCGGTGGCCATCAACCAACGATAAAACTATCCACCGCGAAACGACAGCGTTTGGCCCAGGCGATTAATCTATTGCGCTATCTCATCAAGTCGCCCCCCAGACTTAAAGCTGGGCGCAAAGCAATCAACCAGGTCATGTCAAAAGTTGGACAATGGAAAAACCAACCACTACCTGAAAGTGATGCAGCTTTTGCTAGCACACTACGTAAATACTCCCGCTACAGTCGTGCCGCACATGATCTCCATTTCCTCCAAGGTTCAGCTAGCGGCGCGCTCAGTTTTCTGGTGGATGCGATTGATGACAAGCTACCTGGTGAAGGGCATGCCCTGGCAACGGCACTGATGGCAGGTGGTCCACCGAGTGTTACAGCGCAACTAGGCTATGACCTTGTCACACTTGCAAAACAGGCGGTCGCCGATACGTTCACCCGACAGTGGCTGGAACAGCGCAAGCTTGGTGTAGAAAGTGACTGGCATGAACTGCCCACTGCCAATCCTTTGCGACAGGGTCTTACAACCTTTCTCCAACGCTATGGGCATCGTGGCATCTACGAGACCTACATACGCAATCCACGTTGGCATGAGCAGCCTGACTATCTTCTGGATAATCTGCTGGAACTGGCAAAAGCTGACCTGGAGGCCCAGGAGCGCACCCAGAGCGAAGCAAGAAAACAAGCGCAACATCGCGTAAAACAGGCGTTACCCAGGTGGAAACGCCCTATGTTAAATAGCATGGTAAATGCAGCCAAACGAGGCAGTAACGAACGTGAAGCGGCTCGCAGTGTCATGATTGCGATGATGGATCCACTGCGGCGCTTGTTATTGACCCTGGGTGATCATTGGGTTGAAGCTGGCTGGTTGGAGATGAGGGATGAAATTCTCTATCTGCTTCAGCATGAGATTATTGCGGTACTTGAAAATGCCCTTCCAGGAGAGGCGTTAAGTCCACGCATTGCCGACCGCCGCAAACAATTCGAAACCTGGCAGGCAGAAGAGCCAGCGGATGTGGTCCTGCAACAACCTGATGGTAGCAATACCGAGCAAGTTGAGAATGGTACCACCGAGCCGATAGAAGCTGATTGTTTCACTGGTATACCTGTAGGTACTGGTCGCACCACAGGCATTGCTCGTATCTTACACACTCCTGAGCAGGGTGGACGACTGGAGCATAATGAAATCCTAGTCGCCCCTTCAACAGATCCAGCCTGGACTCCTTTGTTCCTAAAAGCCGGCGGCCTGGTAATGGAGACTGGTGGCTATCTCTCACATGGTGCTATTGTGGCTCGTGAATTTGGTATCCCAGCAGTTGTTAATCTACCAGGCATCCTGCAACAGCTCAGTGATGGCGAGCATATTGAGGTAGATGGTGGTAAAGGGACTGTGCGGAGGTTAAACAAACCTAAGACAGATCTATAATCCTAAAAAGATCAGTTGGGCAGAGTGAAGGGTGCGTTTGTGGTGGTACAGGACAAGGGTCGCTCCTGCACATCCATCTGCTCTATATCCATGGGTTGTATTCTGTTATCTAAAGTCTTTTACACCGATTGACGAAAAGCCATTGACTGTGAAGTCAATCTCATATTGAACAATGTAATTATCGTGTCGCGTTGCGTTTGTCATAACATCGTAGGTATTGCTATGTCGGCGACACATTCATTGTTGATAAAACACAACATCTTTAACCTAAAAAGATCAGTTGGACAGCGTGAAGAGTGCGCTTGTGGTGGTGCAGGGCAAGGGTCGCTCCTGCACATCCATGTGCCCGCGACACGGGTGCATCCATGCACGACGCGGAATAGCCCGCTATTCCAAGGAATTGCAACGCCGCCATGTGCCGCCACAAGCGTGCTATTCACGCTGTAGCGTGATTCACCCAGTAGGTGACCATAACCATCGAAGCAATTTTCTTCAAAATCAGATACCTGTTATTAGAATGGAGCGGTCAACTGATTTTTTTAGGTTTAAAAATAGTTTTGTAATTTACCTAACTGCGTGAAAAACCCCGTCGTTCAGGGCGAAGATGAATAGCACAGACACCGTAGGTATCTATACTCGCTTTTTCAAGTCCGCCCTTAACAAGTCAATTCTTGATCAGGGTTAGGCCAAGTTTCGCCGCTAGCTGAAAACCGATCAGACCATAAGTACTCCGACACTCAACCGCCGCGTGTTGAAGGAGAATCATCAAATACAAGTCCAATTCATGTGTGTGGATTGCGCCTATGAGAACAACGCCGACCTAGTCGACGCGATCAGTGCACTAAGGGCGGGACACGCCCGGCTAGCCTGTGAAGTAAGCGGTGTAGTAAAGCTACCAGCAGCAGGAACCCACCGAAGTGATTCAAGCGCAAATCAATGCCGCGTTTGAGCGCCGTAGGAATCGCCGTTCTTTAGGGCGGCGCGGATGTCAAAACAGTGGTACACAACTCAGGAACTTTATTTAACCTAATAAGGGAGACCGTAAATGGGATATATCTATGTACGAAAAATAAGGATTAACTTGTTATACATTCTGCTGTTGGTAACAGCATGTATGTCGTTTAGCACAATTGGAAATACCGCCATCGCCGGAGGAAGAATATACTTGCCAGGCGATATTACCCCGACCACGCCTATACGATCAGCCGGCGGAGGCGAAGGCGGAGGCGGAGGAAGAGTATATTTGCCAGGCGGTATTACTCCGACCACGCCTGTACGATCATCCGGCGGAGGCGGAGGAGTCGTTTGTAGCTATTCGCAGGTTCCCGAGGGACATATTGTATACAAGATTGTGGAGAGTTCAGCGGCGTGTGGTCGTAGCCTCGGGCTATATACCAAACTCCCCAGTGACGGCGCCACTGCGTGCGCAATCAAACTTCCAAGTCCCTATGTGGTCAGTAAAATACAAACCAACTCATTTAACTGTGCGAGAGGACACCAGTGGACAATCAATCTTCCTGCCTCTGGTAGGACTATGTGTGGCATCAGCTCTGTGCCATCAGGTTTTGTGGCAACCCAGGTGGCAACCAGCGCATTCTCTTGTGCCTATGGGCTGCAATACACTTTATCATCGCCTTTGAATGGCATAAATATGTGTGCGGTCGGGCCGGTACCTTCAGGCTATGTTGCGACAAGTATAAATTCAAGCAACTACACTTGCGCAAAAGGACGTAGTTACAACATCCGTGAACCTTATTCCGAAATCACGATGTGTGCAGTATCTGTCGTGCCTAGTGGATATGAGATCAGTACCACATACAATAGCTACCATAGCTGTGAAGGTGGTATTGCATATAAACTAACTCAAATGTAATTCACGGGTTTTATTCAGTGAAGAGACTCGGGCCATAAGGCCCGAGTTTTCAATTTGATTTTTTCCGAGAAATCACTTTTCGTTGTGGCCCTTAACATAAGGATAAGAGAGAGATTAGGAAGCCCACATAACCTGCTTTAGAAATTGCTAACGAAAGCTCCTCTATATAGATTGTGGTAACCCCAAAATAGATAGATTTTAATACGTTAACCAGCACGCGAATACGAGGATGTTAGCCCAAGATCTACATCCGCTCTACGATCAAGTATGTGCATGAAAAGACAAAGGAAAGTGACGACTTATAGTTTTTACCCTTAGTTGAAAATCAAAATTTACATTTGTTGACAACATTTTTACATGAAAGCGACAACTCCTGATTCTCCCTGCTCTATAGTGGCAACAACATACGCAGAAAATTAGATATTGGGCAGCAACAATTAACTAATTTCTATTCGGAAAGTGCCCATTTTTACAATCTCTGTGTATTTGCTTGACCTTGTAAGAAATTACTGATTTCCAAATCAGAATCTTACGTTGCCCTATCCGGAGTTACCGGATAGACACTCACTAGAGAAAAATGATGAAATACATGAAAATAAAACTTAAGCTTATCTCCTGTCTTCTACTTACAACCACACTCTTTTCTATCGGCTATGCCTCTGCAGGCGAACTCTATGATGAGGCCATCATACATATGCCTAAAGATGGTGTTATCCGACTCTTCGGCCCTGGAGGCCCACATACTGGGTATATCAAAGTTGCCAAGGCTTTTGAGGCTAAAACCGGCAATAAAGTCGAAGTTATATTCGGTCCGGAAAACCGCTGGTCAAAAGATGCACAACGCAGTGCTGACATAATTTTCGGCAGTTCCGAACAATCGATGACGGCATATCTGGAAAACTACAAATTCGTCAATAGTAACACTGTTGAACCACTTTTTATCCGACCGGCAGTTATTGTTGTTAAGAAAGGAAATCCAAAGCATATCAAAGGATTTAATGATTTACTGAAGCCGGGTATGAGCGTGATCGTCACCGAAGGTAAAGGGGTCTATAATACCTCTGGAACCGGTGTCTGGGAAGATGTGGCCGGTCGGCTTGGTTCACTTGATGATGTCAAGGCGTTGCGTCGCAACATTGCATCTTTTGAAAAAGGGAGTGGAGCTAGTTTTAGGGCATTTAAGTCCCTTAATGCCGATGCCTGGATTACCTGGAGTCACTGGCCAATCGATCATGCTGATGTTGCTGAATATGTTGAACTTGAACCGGAGCGCAGAATTTATCGGGTGACCAATATTGCAGTGTCGCCAAAGGCTGATCCAGCCACACAAGACTTTGTGACTTTTCTGAAGAGTGACAAGGCTGCAAAACTATTTGCGTCAGAAGGATGGACAAAGTAGGGTTCATATTTAATTCTCTACAAGCTATTTATACAAACCATCATTGCCGGGTGACATTATCTATCGCCCGGCATTGCGACACAAGAGTGCTGAAAGGTAGTAAAAGTTGTTATGCCAAGATTGACATCAGCATACCCAATGGGGAAAAAGTGGCTATTCGCAGCGTTTATTATTGTTATCCTCAGTACCGGTGTATTTGCTGCTATGGGCTACCATTACCTGACTTACCGCAATATGCTGATGCAGAATGCTGTACTCAGAAGTGAGCAGATGTCGGTTAGGATGTTTGCCGAACACCTTGAGCAGGAGATTATTTCCCGGGAAAAAAGGATGATTCTGGATATTGCTTTTGAACACCAGAATCGAATCGCACTACAACAGCTGTCCCGAATAAAAGAATCATACCCGCTTATTGATCTCATCTTCATCCATGAAGGATTTGACCCTACCGACAGAGATGAAAGCTTGCAACAATGGTTACTTCAACAGGTCAAAGATAACTTAACTGAATCGACAGTTGATATGTTGACGCTACGACATTTTTCCGGAAGCTTCAATAATCGACCGATTCAGGCGGGATTTATCCAGTTACCTCCCTCCTCTTCTGACTCAGTACCTGAATTTTTAATTTTTACTCTTGACTTGGACTTTATTCGTAACCATTTGTTAGTGCAACAGAAACAACGAGCACAGAAATACTTGCTTAATTATTTCATCCGTGATGATACTGGCTCTGCCGATAAAGATATGATTGCCGAAAAATTTCTGGTTAACCACTCTTTTCATGACATCCTGCCATTTTGGAGTGTTTCAACTAAAATAGATAATCTCGGCATACGTGACCGATCAAGGATAGAATTTATAATATATTCCTATCTTATTTCATTTCTCGTCTTACTTATTATCCTGAGTATTTATTTTATCTGGAGGCAGCTTCAATATGAACAAAAATTATCTCAGGTTAAATCACAGATGATTTTTCATGTTTCGCACGAACTGAAAACACCACTTGCACTGATTCGAATGTACACAGAAACATTGATGTTAGGACGAGTTACCGGGCAAGCAAAGGTTCAGGATTACTACCGTACTATCCTTGCTGAATGCGATCATCTCTCTCTGCTTATTAATAATACTTTGGATTTTTCAAGCGTTGAAAAAGGGATAAGAGAGTACCATTTCAGCCATGGTAACCTTGCTAATACGATCAGAAATGTAATGACGCAGTATAGTTACTATTTAGAGCAAAACGGTTTCAGCTTTCGCATTGATATTGACGACAATATCCCTGAACTTAAGTTTGATAAATTGGCAATGAATCAGGTGATTGGTAATCTGCTTGACAATGCTATTAAGTTCAGTCCCAATGAAAAAAATATACATCTTTGGCTGTTTAAAAAGCCTGGTGAACTTCAACTTAAGATCACTGATAACGGTATCGGGATTGATTCTGAGTCTCTTGAAACAATTTTCCAACCCTACAAGCGTTTGTCCAGTCATTTCAGGGGCTCTGGAATTGGGCTGTCTTTGGTCCAGCACGCAGTCGAGGCCCATGGTGGCTCGATCTATGCCATAAGCAAAGAGGGATTAGGAAGCACCTTTATTGTGAACTTACCGCTACCGGAGGGTAAAAATGTCGCATACGATTAAAACCATTCTGCTAATTGAAGATGACCTGCGCATGCGTGAAGGACTGCAGGACAATCTTGAATTTGAAGGATATCGGGTTCTGTGTGCCAAGAGTGGTGAAGAGGGGCTGGAGCTTGTCAATAGCAATCAACCAGATCTGATATTGCTTGATGTCATGCTTCCTGGAATTGATGGTATCGATGTTTGTCGACAATTGCGTAGCGGTGAGAAATCTATTCCGATTATTATGTTATCTGCCCGAGGCAGTGAGATTGACAAAGTCCTTGGTTTGGAAATCGGTGCTGATGATTATCTGACCAAACCGTTTGGAGTCAAAGAACTGCTGGCACGGATTAAGGCAGTATTTCGCCGTTTTGAACCGAAGAGTAGTGACACATCGTATCGTATCGGGAGTATTGAGATCGATTTTTTACGCCACTTGGTAA
>JARRQF010000049.1:0-19448 GCA_037382065.1 Candidatus Thiodiazotropha sp.
CTAATTTTTAATTTATCATCATTAGCAATGGTAGTTGCTGTTGATAGTAGTAAAGATATGATTATTATGAATCGAATCATAAGGCTCCTATGAATATCAGGGCAATTGCATTACGTTGATCTTATGGGACTCGTCGAGATACCCACTCAATCTCAGCAAGCGGCAGGCATTCGCATGACACATTTCATGATAGTGGTGTAAGCTGCGCTTACGCTATTTTATATTCCCCTCACCCTGGCCCTCTCCCGCAAGGGGAGAGGGGATGCGGGGTTCGAACCCTGGCGAGAACAAGCCCTTGGGGGTGCCATACAGTAAGCTGATGTTTATGATGCGCTCGAAAAGTAGACTCCCTCTCCCCTTGCGGGTGAGGGGGATCCAATAACCGCTGAGCTCGCTAAACTTCTCAGCCAAAATGAAATGCTTTGCAATATTTTTGTGGCGATTTGTTTCTATTATGCACGAGCGGTTCAATAATTTGTTCCATCACTTGGACATAGAGTTGCGATGATGAACCAGACCACTGGCAGAGTCCATTGGCGAAAAATTTGCTATTGGCAGCCAGTCTCTTGTATGTTATTGAACACCAATTAATATTCTTACTGCACACAGTTGTAACAGCTCATATAGTCTGTTACCAGAATAATACCGGATAATCAAATTTTGAATAAAATCTTTCGCCAACTGGGCGCTTAGATATGTTTCAAGATCAATATGCCACAATATGGAGTAGTCTATGACTCATTTTTTTAAGTTCCTTCCCTTGCTCCTCATCTTTATGTCAAGCCAGTTATTTGCTGACCTAAAACCCATTGACTCTATTAATACCCCGGGAGTCTACCTATCCACTAACAGCGGTTATGTCAAGATCGAACCCTATAAGCACGATTATCGATTTGTAGACTTCAATTTCCTAAACGAACTTCCCTATGCCGTACGCAACGAACAACGATTGGTAGTTGTAATCTATGAAAAGGATTTTAATCCTGATTCGGTTGAACTCGAACTCAGACCCCTTGACGTAAAGGTCAAACTTCAAAAGCTTAAATTCACTGTTCACCCAATGAAAAAACCAGACATGTACGAACTTATTGTCGACGAACCTATCAGTGACGGTGCCATGCTTCACGTTCGATCCTGGTCATACTTCGAGAACTTTGGCGCGATCATGCTGGGCGAAACAGAGCAGCAGCTGGTTAACTTTTTCAGTCTAAAAGAGATGCCGAACGCCTCTACAGTCGTTCAGTATCTCAGTGACGCCCAGGTTGCATTTCCAGACAATAAAAAACTCCAGGATCTTGCAGCCTATTGGAAAAAAGCCGCTGAGATCGAAATTGACAATAGAGACTACACCTATGTCCAAGAGAAGTGGCAAAGCTATGAGGAAGCTACCAAACTCAGTTTGAAAGAGCGATATCTCAATGCGCTCATCGGTGAGATCAATGGCTATCTGAGTACACACCCCAAAGGGGTACATGCTGAAGAAGCCAGCCAGCGAAGAGACTTCGCTGAAGAACAGCTAAAAGAGCTGGAGAAATTACTTTAGAGCCTTCAGGCTTAGCGGGAGTAGTTCGCGAGGGCAAGATTTAAAACTTGATATTCATGACTATTGGTCATATTATGACTAATAGTCATCTCTTGCTGAGGATACCCCATGAAATCTCTTAGAAAGCAACGGGCGTTCGTGCGGCGGGAAGAGGATATTTTAGACGTTGCACTTGAGTTGTTTTCTGGTCCTGGTTGGGAATCGGTCTCAATGGATCAAATTGCCAAAATGGCTGAGGTTGGAAAGGGGACCCTCTACAATCACTTTGACAGTAAAGACGAACTACTGTTTAAGTTAATGTTAAGGTTTTATGAAGGTTTGTTATTTCAGTTAAAAAAGGAAACTTTTAACACTAATGAGATACTAATTTGTTTTGAGACTATTTTTAATCTTGCTTTTCGTTATCATTTAGCCCATAGAAAATATCGCTATGTGGTTGAATATTGTAATAGAATTGATTTCAAGGAGCGGGCGGAAGAGGTGTGGCGTGCCTCATTTCTGGAGCTGGACAAGGCGTTCAGTGACTGGGGAGATCCGTTACTGCAATCGGCTATGGAGCAGGGCCTGATATCCAAGCGACCTCTCAATCACATCAATATAGGTATGTATGCCTGTTTCAATGGCGCTGTTGGAATGCTGTGGGCAGGTAGTGATTGGTGTCTATATGGCGATGAAGAAGAGATCATCGAATCTGTTACCGCCTTCATGATGGCTGGGCTTGTAGGGCGGATGTAAAAAAATTTACTTCAATATGACTAGTAGTCAAAATATGACTAATAGTCAAAAACTGAGGGTATCATGAAGAACTCAACCTATCTTTCTATTGGACTCTTTTTCACTGTGGTGTTGTGGATGCTGAGTGGTGCTATGGCAAAGGTAGCTGCACCTGTCGCGACCGAGGGGGTTAAGGTTCAGCCAGCAATGAAGGTTCAGGTAGTTGATGTAAAGGCTGAAAATATCGATTGTGAAATGGTTATTCAGGGTGAATTAGAACCTTGGCGCGTCGTTGAAATTCGAGCCCAGACTGGGTCAAGAGTCTCTGCATTATTAACCGAAAAAGGCCAGTGGGTTGAGGAGAATCAACCCATTATCGAGCTTGCAGCTGAAGATCGTTATGCACAGTTAAAGCAAGCTCAAGCGGAAGTCAGCAATCTCAAACTTGAAGTTGAAGGGGCGAGTAAACTCCAGAAAAATGGGCTTCAGTCAGAAAATCGTTTAAAAGCAGCATTGGCTTCATTGGCAGCTGCAGAGGCGGATTTAAGCCGGGCTAGGCTGGAATTAGACTATATCAAGATAAAAGCGCCATTCAGCGGTGTACTTGAAACACGCTACGTTGAGCTGGGGAGTCATCTTGAAAAGGGCGATAAAGTGGCATTGCTACTTGATAAATCTTTACTCAAGGCAGTAGGGCAAGTCTCTCAACAGAGTGCTGGCAAATTGAAATTGGGGCAGTTGGTTAAAGTGCGACTCTTGGCTGGTGGTGAGGCAGAGGGCCATATCAGCTACATATCACAACTTGGTGATTCTGACACTCATAGCTTTCGCGTTGAAGCAGAGGTGCCCAATCAAAATAGTCAACTCAGTGCGGGAGTCAGTGCCGAGTTACGAATAATAACGGGTAAAGAACGCGCACATTTTGTCTCTCCTGCGGTACTTTCATTGAACGCTAGCGGTACGGTCGGAATAAAAAGCGTCGATCACAAGGGAGTGGTCAATTTCCATCCAATAGAGTTTGTGCGTACAGAGGCAGATGGGGTTTGGGTATCCGGTCTTCCTGAGTCAGTGCGTGTGATTTCTCAAGGTCAAGGATTTGTTAATGCGGGGGAGACTGTAATTCCGGTGCCAGGTTAATTACTTTTAACTTATGAATACAATTATCGATCTTGCTTTTTCCCGCAGCCGTGCGGTTTTACTTTCCCTGTTATTGATTATTTTTGTCGGGGCCATGGCTTACAAAGAGATTCCCAAGGAGTCTGAACCAGATATTACGGTACCGATAATCTATGTTTCAATGGCACATGATGGTATCTCTCCAGAGGATGCAGAGCGGTTATTGGTCAGGCCAATGGAGAAAGAGTTACAGTCCATAGAAGGGCTGAAAGAGATGAAGAGTACCGCAGCTGAAGGGCATGCCTCGGTTCAGCTGGAATTCAGCGCAGGATTCGATAGCAATCAAGCATTGACCGACGTGCGTGAAAAGGTAGATATCGCGAAGGTAAAGCTACCAGATGCTACGGATGAACCTAAAGTTGTAGAAGTGAATGTCGCGCTTTTCCCTGTTTTGACTGTTTCTCTCTCCGGGCCGATTCCCGAACGTAGCTTGGTGAATATTGCCAGGGATTTGAAAGATCGTATTGAAGCGCTTCCTGGTGTGCTGGAAACGGTTATTGGCGGTGATAGAGAAGCAGTGCTTGAGGTTATTGTTGATCCGGTGGTTATGGAAACCTATGGTGTCGAGTATGCTGAGTTGGTTTCATTTGTCAGGAATAACAATATGCTGGTTGCTGCGGGTGCGATGGATACTGGTGCAGGAAGATTGGTACTGAAGGTGCCTGGTGTCATCGAAGACCTGGACGATGTATTACAGATGCCAGTAAAGGTAGAAGGTAATCGAGTGATTACCTTCAGTGAGGTAGCTAGCATCCGTCGCAGCTTCAAAGACCCACAGAGCTTTGCCCGAGTGGCAGGCCATCCAGCAGTGACTCTAGAGGTTAAAAAACGGGTGGGTGCCAATATTATCGATACCATTGCAGCAGTTCGCACGGTTGTTGAAACTGAGCGCCAACACTGGCCAACTAGTTTGAATGTTTTTTATATGCAGGATAAGTCCGATCAAATCAGGGAGATGCTCAGTGGTTTCCGCTCAGCGATTCTGGTAGGGCTGGCTATCCCCGGCTCATTTCTGGCAGCTATTCTGGTGCTCGATGCCATGGGTTACACCATGAATATCGTGGTGTTGTTCAGTTTGATTCTGGTGGTGGGTATGTTGGTTGATGGAGCGATCGTAGTGATTGAGCTGGCTGACCGTCGCATGCAGGCTGGAAATACTCCCATGAAATCTTATGCATCAGCAGCCAAGCGTATGTCATGGCCAATAATAGCCTCCACCCTAACCACTCTGGTTGTATTTGCTCCGTTACTTTTCTGGCCGGGACTCGTTGGTGAGTTCATGAAATATCTACCGATTACGGTGATTATAGCTTTGACTGCCTCGCTTTTGATGGCATTGGTATTTGTTCCGGTACTGGGTGGCACCATGACACGCAAAAGAGTGATAACCGATAAACTGAAAGAAGGTCGGCTGACTCAACGCTATACACAACTTCTGGCAATATTTTTAAAACATCCTGGAATAACGTTGGGTGTGGCGATTTTGGCAATGGTATTTGCCTATATGGCCTATATTCAGTTTGGTAAAGGAATGGAGTTTTTTCCGGATGTCGAACCTGAATTTGCTCAAATCCAAGTTCATGCCCGTGGGGATCTATCGGTACATGAAAAGGATGCCTTGGTGCGTAAGGTCGAACAGCGGGTGCAGGATTATCCAGAGTTAAACTCTGTTTACACTCGCTCATTTAACGCGGCCAATGGTCAGAATATGGCCGAAGATGTAATTGGTGTCATTCAGCTTGAATTTATCGACTGGGATCAGCGTCGGCCAGCAGCAGAAATTCTTGATGATATGCGTCAACGCACGAATGATATCCCAGGTATTCAAATTGAATTTCGTAAAGCTGAAAATGGTCCGTCCGGTGGCAAGCCCATTCAGGTTGAGCTTAGCAGCAGGGATTTCAAACGGGTACCCGATGTGGTGGCGAAGGTGCGTGAACTGATGCTTGAGCAAGGTGGCTATATTGATATAGAAGATGATCGTCCCCTGCCAGGTATAGATTGGCGCCTTGAGGTTGATCGTGAACTTGCTGCTCGTTATGGCGCCAATATTTCAATGCTGGGCAGTGCTATCCAAATGATCACCAATGGCATTAAAGTAACGGACTATCGGCCTGACGACACCGATGATGAAGTGGATATCAGAGTGCGCTTTCCTTACGCGGAACGCAATCTTGGTCAATTGGATCAACTTAAGGTATCCACAGAAAAAGGGATGATTCCGATAAGCAACTTTGTTTCGATACAACCCGCAGCCAAAAGCGGTACTCTGCGAAGGGTAGATGCTCGTCGTGTGATTACCATTCAAGCCGATGTCGATGTGGGATTGCTGCCTGATACGCAGCTAAAAGAGTTGCAAAAAAGGATTGATGAAGCGGATCTTGATCCTCAGGTAAAGATCAATTTCAAAGGGGAAGATAAAGATCAGCGAGAGGCTATGATGTTTCTTATGGGGGCATTTATCAGTGCGATATTTCTAATGGCATTGATATTGGTGATTCAGTTTAACTCCATATACCAAGCTTTATTGGTGTTATCAGCGATTGTATTTTCCACTGCGGGAGTTTTGTTAGGATTATTGGTTACCGTACAACCCTTTGGTGTGGTGATGGTTGGCCTTGGCATTATTGCCCTGGCTGGGATTGTAGTTAATAACAATATCGTGTTGATCGATACCTACAATAGACTTAGGAGAGAAGGGTTGGATAGTTTTAAAGCAGCCTTGGAAACTGGGCGAAGACGTCTACGACCCGTGTTTCTAACGGCCTTTACCACTGTACTAGGTCTGATGCCCATGGTATTAGCGATGAATATAGACATAATCAGTCGCAGTGTCAGTTTCGGTGCGCCATCAACCCAATGGTGGACTCAGCTCGCCAGTGCCATTGCTGGAGGTTTATCGTTTGCGACCCTATTGACCTTAGTTTTAACCCCCTGTCTTCTGGTATTGGGTGATCAGGTATCAATAAAACTTTCTCACTGGATCAGAAAACTAATGAATCATCAGCTGTCAGTATCAAGATCTCCTCGTTGATTTTATAAGCAGGAGTTTGATGAAGATTCCCTCCTTCCAATGACCATGACTGGATTTTCACCCACTGCCCAGCTACCATAATGGCCACACGATAGCGCTCCCGCTCCCGCTGCCTTGCTCTGTTCTTCCGGCTGGCTTATGTTGCTGCATTACGCTTAAGAACTAAAATCAATTATTGAGGGATGAAATGAAATTCTTATTGTTACTTTTGATGTTATTACCACTTTTCTCACTAGCCGATGAAAACCAAGATCAAGAAAAAAGTGGTGTTGCGGAATCAGCAAAATCCGTAGTTTCGAGTGTGGTAAAATTTGGCAAGGAGCTTATAAGTGGTGCGACTGATGGCGTTACGGAGGGCAGAAAATCCGGTGAAAGTCATGACGGCGCAACTATTGTTTCTAATCTGGAAGAACTTGAGCAACATATTGACATTACTGTTTTAGGGAAAACTTCAGATGGTGAAAATTCGGTTAATATCGAGTTAGGGTTTAAAAATAGAGGTGAAAATCCTGTTCGGATAATTAACATAAAAGAAAATAATACTATTATCGTGTTAGATAAAGATGGATATGCTACGAGTTTATCTTTGAGTGGAAATAATCCGCTAGAACTTACTGTTCCTGAACAGGCAGCAAAGAAGCAAACTTTTAATTTCAATATTCCCTTTGATAGAGTGTCATCCATACGCATATGGGGAAAACAATATCCACTATAAAGGTATTGATAAGTTCACATACTTCAGAAACATTGTCATCCACATAAAATACATAACGCACTGGGTCTTCCATTGATTGTCCCATTAATTCTAAATAACGATCAGCTGAAGGGTTGGTGTGGCCACCGTATAAGGGTGTTGTAGGCAGTGGCGTCCCTTCAAATACATAATAGAGCGGTACAGCATGTGCAGCTATTACCCAAAAGCTTGTTATTAAAAAAACAATGACTTAAAAGTTAACATGAACTTCATATTTACAAACTCCTTGTATTCTATTTTTGAGAAATAAAATCAAATCTTTGCTGTTTTATCCTGCTTAAGAAGATTTAATGCAAAAAGCCCCCGTCGTTCAGAGCGGTGCTTTTCACTCAGTTAGGATTATAGAATAGGTACGTACAGAGAAGTTGTTGTAGTCGACGGTATGATAGCCGACTGCGTCACAGATAGCCTTTTGCAAAACACAGAGCGCACTGTTGGTGTGTACAATTTTATCAAGAAGTGAATAGATTTCTTATCATTTAACAACAGAACGGAGTCTAGCTCTAATGAGTATCCCTGCACGGTTTTCGCAATCAAATGGACAACATCTGGTTTTAGTTAACTCCGTGCTGTCTTTATGTTTGTGTACCTTATTACTATTACCGCTTTGCGTCGTGGCTGCAGATTGGCAACGCATCAATCCGGGTGGTGGCGGGGCCTTCAATAGCATCGGTGCTGGTCCGGACGGCTTGCTGATCGCGACTTCGGACTTAGGTGGTGCTTTTCTCTCTCGTGACAGTGGAGAGGAGTGGGAGGCGATTGGCGATTTGAGCCATGGCCTGATGATGAAACATGTGCAGGCAGTTGCCTTTCATCCGATTAATAACAGTATCATACTGCTTTCCGGCGAACGCACCGGTAGCGGTCAGCAAGGCGAATCGACCGGCATCAGTCGCAGTACCGATCGAGGTCGCCATTTCAGCCCGGTCAGTTTCCGCGATGAGATCGGGGCTACCAGCGTTGCCAAATCGGTGGCCTTCGCACCTTCAAACGGTAATATCGTCTACGCCTCGGTGCGTTCCCGTTACAATCAGGCAGACAGTCGCATCTTCCGCAGTGATGACGCTGGGGCGACATTCAGGTTGGCAGGACGTCCGGCCAATGTCATCAATGCACCGGCAATCATGAAGCTCATCGTGCATCCGGATAACCCCGATGTGATACTGGCATTGTCGTCACAGGATCGTTTTGCCGATGCGACTAATGCAGTGCTATTAAGCACCGATGGTGGTGCCAACTGGTCGCGGGTCGCCAATGGCCAAAGCAGCATTATCGATATTGTGTTTCACCCCGACGCAGACAGCTTGGGCAGCCATCCGGTCTATCTGTCGAGTGTCGATGGTGCACAGATTGGTAGAACCTACTATTGTGCCGATCTGTTGTCCCGGCCGAATGACTGTGTCGAAATTCACAGCCAGCAGGACAATCGGGGGTTTCTCTGGCCGCAGCCCGGCAACCCTCGTCAAATCCGCATTATCGACTCGGATTTCAGCTGGTACTGGGACAATAGCAGCAACTCCCACCCGGTAGCCTGGCGGGTGTTTCACGACGGCACCTCCTGGAATAGTGAAACACTGGCCTACAATCAAGATTATGCTGGTAACAGCGCTGACACTTGGCGTGCCGGCTGGGCTCGCCGGCATGCCATATTCAATACGATACTCGGCGGAGAAACTGCAAAGACTCTGGGGTTTGATTTGACCTATGGTGATCCCGATACTATCTACTGGGTAACGATACAGTTCGCCTTCAAGGGCAGGTATGCCGATAGCGGCGCAACGCGACTCGATTTTCTGCCGGCTTATACGGTGGAGAATCCGAACTCATCCGATCTGTGGCAATCGACCGGTATCGATAACATCACCGCAACACTAATCGAGGCCAACGACACCGACCCAAATACACTTTACATCGGTCTGCAGGATATCGGCTGCTGGGTCAGTCGGGATGCCGGCACCTATTGGAAATCATGCAACTATTTCCACGACTACCTCGATCCGCTGCCGGATGAGTGGCGGGGCATTGACTTTCAGACCGGTGTCAATGAATCCAATGTCGCCTTTGGTGGCAATGTCTATGCACTACTATCCGATCCAGCCAACCCGGTAGGGGTTTGGATGTCGTCATCACCCGGACAGCGGGGCAATCAGATGTTGGCCTACAGCGCCAACGCAGGCCAAGATTGGATCCACGCTGCGGATATGCCACGCAACTCGCACGACGTCTACGGTCTGTCGCTGGATCCGACCGATCAGGAGCACGAGACACTACTGGTGACGATCGACGGCGAGGTTTACCGTACTCAAGACGGCAAAAACACCAAAGGGGCACACTGGAATCGAGTGCCATCCAGTTGTAATGGTGGCTGTCGTGTGACCGCAGTCGATGACAACGGCACCTATTACGCCGGCGGTGAGGTTGGATTGTTTTACTCCCGCGATCAGGGGAGCAGCTGGACGACATTTGCTGGACCTTTGGAGGACTCTTTTGCCATTAATGGCGATTCGGTGTATCAAACGGCGGACTGGCGGGGTATCGGTTCCATCCGGCCCGCTCAAGATCTGACCGGGGTCATCCTGGTCTCAGTATTCCAGAGTGCGGCCAACAACACAGACAAACGTGGTGGTGTCTATCGCTGTACAGTAACAGCGGCAAGCTGTGTGCAACTGCTTGGCGATGCAGATATGGCTACCCCGTATCTGCGTGACGTTGCTATTGATCCTCTCGATTCGGATATCCTGTACGCTAGCTCCTCCTCGGCCTATACCGGCCCCAGTTATGATAACAAGGCGCACGGTATCTATCATTCGATCGACGGCGGTTCGACCTGGGAACTGGCGAACGAAGGTCTGAGTTGGTCATCGGCGTTCCCGTTGGCGATCAGTCGTGCAGCTCCTAAGGTGGTCTATACCGGCTCGATTGGCCCAGGGTATTACCGGCGAGTCTTTGAGTCTCAGACACCCACACCACCGACAAAACCGACTGCTATTAATTACCACGATGCCTTTCAGGGACCGACACCGGCATCCGGCTGGTCATATCTCTGGAATGCGCATGGCCCGATCGGGGACGACGCCAACTATGCGGATCTGGTCTGGAACGGGGTTCACTACGATAGTGATGGCAGCAGTGGCCGTGATGCGAGCGAATTCGACTATGGAAGCCTGAGCGCTGATGGAGGTCATCCGGGGCGTGGCAGCATGCAGCAAGCGACCATGGACCATTATGCAATCGCGGCCTATCAGGTCGATAGTGCTGGACTATATCGGATCGAGGCTAGTGAGGTGGCTACCGACTGCGTCTATAGCAAAGGGCTCGACCTGCGTGTATATGTCAATGATCGTCTAATCTCAAGCATCGAGGTGGAACAGGGTGAAACTATGGCGTTTGATGGCGACCTCGGTGCGCTGGTCAACGGTGACCGTGTCTATGTTGCTGTTGGGCCTCGCGGACATGACGGTTGTGATGGTTTTACACTCGACTATACACTGGCGTTGACGTCGGTTGCCCCGATCGCACGGATAGTACAGTAGCGCTTTCTAGCCTGCTTCCAGGAAGAGGTGAGATGTTTGAAAATAATATAAATTAACTAACAAAAGGAAATCATGAAATGAATACTAAAATATCAATTTTCATTACTTTTGCTATTATTTTATCAGTGACTCAAATTGCTAATGCTGACACACAAAGTAACATCAGAATACTGTCATGTGTGAGTGATGGAAAAAGTAAAGATGGAGAACCTTATTATAAATGGGAAGCAACTTTTGACACATCCCTTTTTCCAAAAGGAACACTCAATTATGAACTAAAACAGTGGACCCAAACTAAGAATAGTAATAATGGTAAAGCCTTTACATACCCCCTTAAGGTCACTCCAAAAACTTTAGAGTTTTATGAAAAAGTAAGAATTGGAAATATTACTGATGTCCTGATTACTGTGGTTGACAGAAAAACTCTAGAATACAGCAATAAGTATGATAAGAGTAATAAAGGAACTTGCACCATTCGCAAATATGAAACTAAAATCTAAACATAGCCGACGTTTATGCTAACGTGCCACCCCTCGTGGTTGGGAGGTTATTTCCCAGCATAATAAAAATAAATAGCAACAATAGATAACAAAAAGCATGGAATAATTCGTAACGTGCGGGGTGAGGGAGATCCAATAACTGCTGGGTTCGCTTGGGCAGCGTGAAGGGTGCGTTTGTGGTGGTGCAGGGCAATTGCACTACGTTGATCTTATGGGACTCGTCGAGATACCCACTCAATCTCGGAAAGCGGCTGGAATTCGCATGACACATTTCATGATCGTGATGTAAGCTGCGTTTACGCTATATTTATATCCCCCCTCACCCTGGCCCTCTCCCGCAAGGGGAGAGGGGATGCAGGGGGCGAACCCTGGCGTGAACAAGCCCTTGGGTGCCACACAGTAAGCGGATGTTTACGATGCGCTCGAAAAGTAGACTCCCTCTCCCCTTGGAGAGTGTTGTAAAAGCATGCCGCAAATATTCGCAAAAGTCGTAGGGTGTGGTGAGGTACAAACCGCATCATGGTTTTTGATCATGTGCCAATATTTGAGTGAGATATTCCATCGTATATTTAAACCGATAGGTAACTCTTTTTGAATCCGCGATAAAATTCGTGCTTGCGTAGGATGCGGTGAGCGGTGCGAACCGCATCAATAGTGGGGTGGCTCACGAACATCCATGAAGGCGAAACGCAAGTAATGCGTCAACCATTCAGTCTCATGCTAAAATCTAGAGCCCCGCTTTTATGGTAGCAACAGTACTACGCCAGTCAGGTACAGGCACAACCCAGGATGGTATCTCGCAACTTTGCTCTCCAAACAAGTATAGATTATTCACAATCCCTCGCATAGGCTCCAAGACATCCAAACGGTCATCAATGAAATGCGTGATTTTCAGCTGTTTACAAATACTAGCTTTTTCAGGTCTCTTGATACAGAACCGAATTTTTGTTTTATCAAATCCCGTGGCAGCATAGAAATCCCTTTGTTTTAACCATGCTTTCGTCTTATTTTGAACAGACTGCCCGCATTTGGATACGATCCATACTTCACCAGAAAAAACGCCCACTAAATCCGCAACACTCTCGAATGCGTTTTCGCTTGGCGGTGTCTGCATGGCCTTCTTAAAAGAATTCCCCAGGAATGAGGTATCTGCTTTACCGTTGACAATAGGCCCAATTATGACCTTGCCAAAATCAATTCCCAATCTCATTTTAATTTCTCCACATTGATCTAAATACACTTAATTTACAAACCAATGATCAGAGATTTGTATATTTATATAAACTAGTATTTAATTATCTACCATACCTTATTTGCATAGAGTGCTTATTTTGAAATTCGAATGGCTCGAATCATTTCGCGTTTTCGCTGAAGAAATGAATTTCACGCGGGCGGCTGAGATCCGCCATATCAGCCAACCCGCTTTTTTCCGGCAGATTCAAAACTTATCCGATCACCTAGGACTACAACTCTATGTTAAAACAGGTCGCAACATACAACTGACAGGAAGTGGAGAAGAGGTTGCAATCTTCGCGAGGGAAATGTCTGAAAGAGTCAATCTCTTTAAAAGGCGGTTAGATCTGAGCATCCCAGCCCCGCAAATATCCGTTGCTGCTGGTCATGGTTGTTATCTCTACCTTCTTGGAAGAGGTATTAAAACCTTCACCGCCAAGGCAAGCTCAAAACTCAAGCTACTCATAACCAATCGCGACGAGACCCTACAACACCTTCGAACAGGATCGGCCCATATTGGTATAACGGTTTTATCTAACTTACCAGAAGACCTTCAAGGCACTGTAATTCGTAGAATCAGACCGGTACTTGTCATCCCGAATCATCACAGGTTGGCTCAGCACAAAAGCATTTCTGTCGAACAATTCAAAGAACTTAGCTTTGTAATACCTCCTGAACCAAGCGACCTCCGTGCCACCATATTTAGACTTTGCCAGGAACATAACTTTGTGCCGAATATATCGGTAGAAGCATCAGGCTGGGAGCTTATGATCCATTTTGTTGCGGTAGGGCTAGGCGCTGCGGTCGTAAACAGCTGTTGCAAATTGCAAAAGGGAGTTGTCGGTATACCTATCAAACAAATGTCAAGTACCGATTACTATCTTTTACACAGAAAAGATCAGCATCTATTCGATGAATTAAAACTCCTTAAAAAAACCCTTATCCAACAAGTTTCTAAGGAAGAGATCTTTTAGCCTTGAAAACTGTTATAAACCGCATACTGAAAATCAGCCGATATATGAGTTTTGTCTTGAGGCACGAACCCAGTGCGCTAGGCATATCCTTGAATAAGGAAGGGTGGGTAGAACTAACCGAGTTCGTCTCGAAACTTCGTGGCAAATTCCCAGACGTCGATATCGCTATGGTTCAAGAAATTGTGCGAACAGATAACAAAAGAAGGTATTCAATCAAGAATGATATGATCCGAGCTAACCAGGGGCACTCAGTTGATGTTTGCGCTATCGACCTTACACCTCTTACTCCCCCTGCTCATCTTTACCACGGCACCACTCAAAGCGCATGGGAAAAAATCAAGCTGACTCAGGCCATAAAAAAGATGGGGCGCCATCATGTTCATCTCAGTTTCGATGAAGAAACAGCCAGAGCCGTCAGCTTTAGAAGGTCAATGAAGACGGTAATCTTGAAAATTGAAGCACAGGAAATGGCTTGTAAAGGATATTTGTTCTTCCGTTCAGAAAACGGAATTTGGCTTGTCGACGAAGTACCACTAGAGTTCTTGACATCCTCGCTGCCCTAAAGAACGGCGATTCCTACAGCGCTTAATCGCGGCAGTATCCAGTGCAGCTAGGCTATTATTCGGTTCGGGCAACTGGCGGATACGTCATGGGATCTACCATGCTATAATTTGGTGGTGGTTATTATTCCAAGAGGGTGCTTTTATTTGTGAATGCTATTCGGCTGGGTCATGTGCATGCTACCGATGCGCGCGAAGCAGTAAGACAGTTTCATGCTGCTGTCTACCAGCCGGGGATGGCGTTGGTACTGTTTTTCTGTTCGAGTTCCTACGATCTTAAGCAATTGGCTGACGAGATGCGGCTGCAATTTGCGGATACCCAGGTCGTGGGATGCACTACCGCAGGTGAGTTAGGGGTTGATGGGATTGGAGATCAGGGTCTCACCGGTGTTAGTTTTCCTTCCACACAGTTTACTGCGGTTAGTGATTGTTTCGAATCGCTGAAGGCATTTGATCCGGAACGCGGGCGTTTGTTTGCGACTAACCTAGAACGCCGTTTGAATGCCTCTGCTGCGGATAACCAGACCAATATCTTTTCTTGGTTGATGGTGGATGGACTTTCGTTTCGAGAAGAGTTGGTGGCCTGGACCTTTCAGAATTCTTTAGTTGGAACGCCACTGGTTGGAGGCTCGGCAGGTGATGGCCTCAAATTTGAGTCGACCCTGGTGTTTCACAAAGGCTGTTTTCATACCGATAGCGCGGTTTTGGTCATGGTCAAAACAGTCTATCCAGTCAAGCCATTCATGATTCAGCATTTTGTTCCGACTGAGCGGCGCTTTGTTATTACAGATGCAGAGCCAGAAAAACGGCTGGTACGAGAAATCGATGGTCTGCCGGCTGCCCAGGTGTATGCTGAACTTATCGGCGTGGATCCGGAAAACCTCGATCCCATGCGCTTTGCTGCAACGCCCATGGTGGTGTCTATTGGTGGTGTATCCTATGTGCGTTCCATCAGTCATGTGCTGCCTGATGGTAGCCTTAAGCTGTTTTGTGCCATTGAAGAAGGTGTGGTGCTGAGGCTCGCCCAAGGGGAGAGCATGCTCGAGAGAATGCAGCAGCAGTTCACCACTCTACGAGAAGAACTGGGAGAGCCGTTGGTAATCCTGGGATGTGATTGTGTTCTACGACGTATCGAGATGAATGAGAAACATCTTATCGCGCCAATGGGGGCAATCATGAAGCGAAATCGCGTGGTAGGTTTTCATAGCTATGGTGAACAGTACGGTGGCGTACATGTGAACCAGACGTTTACAGGGCTGGCGATTGGTAAGGGCTTGGACGTGTATGAGCGACTCAACCAATAGCGCAATCATAGAACTGCAGGCGGAAATAGAGCGCCTTAATAAAATTATCCGGGCGTTAATGAATCGGGTTGAACGCTGCACGGACATCCAAGGCTCGGATTTTACCCTGTTTCAGTCAACCCTAATGCTGGAAGAGCAAATTCGGTTGCGCACAGCGCAACTGGAACAAGCGCTGGGCGAGAAAGTGGCGCTTAGCGAGAAACTGCGTAAGTCAGAAGCCAAGTTTTCCGCGATCTTTAACATGACGCCAGATCCCGTCGCACTAACTCGGATGAACGATGGCATGATTGTCGAAATTAGCCATAGTTTTGCTGACTATTTCGGTATAAATCCCGAACACACGATTGGCCACACTACCTTGCCCGGTGATCTTGGTATCTGGGTTGATGAAGATGAACGCCGACAATGGGTGTCGATATTGAAGGCCAAAGGAGAAGTGGTTGGATTCGAAGCCCGAATGCGCAAAAGTGGTGGTGAGGTCAGGACGGTTCTGATTTCCGGGAAAATGATTGAAATCGAAGCTGAATACTATGTGGTTGGAGGGATTCACGATATCTCGAATCAGAAACAGGAAGTGGCCTATTACGAAAGTATCGCCAGCCATGATCCATTGACGGGGCTTTCCAATCGACTGGTGCTTAATGATCGATTGAACCAGGCGATCGCCCGTAGCCGCCGAACTGGTTTGCAGATTGTGATCTGTTATCTCGATCTCGATGGATTCAAGGGAGTCAATGATCGGTTTGGTCATCAGGCGGGTGACCAGGTTTTAGTGGAAATGGGTAAGCGTCTGTCCCACTGTGTGCGTTCCGAGGATACTGTGGCTCGGTTGGGAGGGGATGAATTTGTCGTGATTTTTTCATGTCTCGATTGCCATGAGGGGCATCTAAATCTGCTGCAGCGCCTGCTTGAGGAAATTTCCAAACCCTATCTATTTCCAGATGGATGCGAGGTGCCGCTTTCGGTCAGTATCGGTGTAACTGGTTATCCACAGGAGGAGAGCGATCCCTGGGCATTGATACAACAGGCCGATGAGTCTTTGTATGAGGCCAAGCGCAAGGGAAAAAACCAATATTGTCTGCATGCGTCGATGACCAATCAGAATAGATAGGACGCTTTTCGATTTATATGTTATATGCCTTGCTTGGGTGTGTTATATAACGCATTGTTTTTATTGTGGTTTTTTGGCATGATTTGGATTTGGCAGGATTTTGGTTCCGACGATTGAGCGTGGTGTTCCGCAAATCCATCATGGCGGATAATAAAACAGGAATTCCAGATTCATGCGTCGTAAGCATCTCCTCTCTTCTCCCTTCCGTACCTTGTTTGCATTTTGTTTGTTTGGGCCGCAGATGTGTCTGGCGGATGGTGGTGAAGGAGAACCGATGACCATTGTGGTAACTGCCACACGTTCTGAGAAAGTGGAGTCTGAGGCTCCTGCAAGTGTGTCTGTGGTGACGGAACAGGAAATCGAAAACCGTCAGGCACAAAGGATCGATGAGGCGCTGCAGGGCGTCCCCGGGGTGTTTATTCGCGGTATGGGCGGTGAGCAGCCGAGTAACTGGAAGAATCAGATCACCCTTCGTGGCGTGCCGGGCTACTACCGTACCGGGGTTCTGCTCGACGGGGTTCCGTTGAACAACGCGTTCAGTGCGGGGGTGAATATGTCCATTGTACCGATGGACGAAATTCAGCAAATCGAGGTGGTGCCGGGACCCTTTTCCTCGCTCTATGGCGGAGCAGGTATGGCGGGTGTCATCAATATCATCACCAAGGCCCCGGAGAAACGCCAGCTGCGCGCACAGGGTGAAACCGGCAGCCATGACTTCAGGAGTATGACTCTGGGGTACCAGGACAAATTGGATTCGAGTGTCGGGCTGAGCCTCTCCTACGGCCACAAGGAGTCGGATGGGTACACCGATACCTATTATGTGGCAAAGAGTACAAGCAGCAGCGGTGGTACCCCGGTGTCTGGTTGGGAGCAAGTTGGGACCTCAACTGGTGGTACCAGCTATATCGTGGGTGATAAAGGCGCCCAGTCCTGGGAACAGGATAATATCACCGCCCGTCTCTATATCACGCCATCCGAGGTGAGCCAATGGATCTTCTCCACGACCTATCTGGATACTGGCTCCTATCCGGCGGATGGCGAGAGTTATCTGCGTTCCGATGGTGTGCCTTTCTACTCAGGTTCCGCAGAAATCGACGGGGCCTCGGCCACCATCCGTGCCACCAATTTTCTCAGTACCAGCAATGGCGAAGAGGTGAAACGCTACTCACTGAACTATTCCCGTGATCTAAGCGAGGAGGCGGAACTCACGGGGAGTATTAGCTATCAGGACAATGCCTACTGGTATACCTCCATCGATTCGAATTTGACGGATACGGAAGGTTCCGGAAAACTCAGTGATATTCCCGCCAATGCACTGAATGCGGATTTTCATCTCGGAACGTTTGCGGGTGACAGCCACTATCTGGTGCTCGGCGTTTCGGCAAACCGGGATCGATTGAATAAGAAGGTGTACACACTGGATAACTGGCGAGAAGAGGATGAGAAAGGGGTACGGGGTGACTATGCCAGTGGTGAATCAACCCTGTATGCCCTCTATCTTCAGGATGAATATGACCTGACATCCCGGCTGACCGCCTATTTCGGTGCCCGTTATGACTATTGGTCGACAGAGGGTGATATCTTCATTAAAGACAGCCTGAACCACTATGACAGCCGTTCCAGCTCCGCCTTTAGTCCAAAACTCTCGATGGTCTATGAGCTGAATAAGGCGACCGTGTTCAAAGGCGCACTGGGTCGGGCATTTCGCGCACCGAGCCTGTCGGATATGTACTCCACCTTTGGCACCAGTACCACCTACTGGTCTAACCCCAATCTGGATCCGGAACAGGTGACTACTGCGGAGCTCTCCGTGGATCAGCGACTGGGTGCAGATACCCAACTACGAGGTACGGTGTACTACAGCCGGTTCACTGATCTGATCTACTCGACCACCAGCGGATCGAATCGCACCAAACGCAATGCTGGTGAAGCACGTACCAAAGGGTTGGATTTGGAGCTGCGTCATGCGTTGACAAAATCGATCAACACCTTTGTGAATGCTACCTGGGTGAGCACTGAGATCACCGAGAATTCTGTGCGACCCGAGTCGGAGGGCAAACAGATTCCCCTGCAACCGAAACGATTGGCCAATGTTGGGATTGACGGTAGATGGCGTGCCTGGTCGGGCTCTTTGATCGGTACATATGCGGGAGATATGTACAGCCGGGATGACAACACAGATGATCAGCGGGGTGTACCAGGTTCCTACGACGCCTATTTCACGCTCAATTCCAAGTTGAATTATCAGGTGAATGATGCGTTGACGGTAAATGCCGCTATTAAAAATATGCTCGATCGGGAATATTACCAGGGATCGAGCAAATCGGATGAGCGCAGTTATTATCTCGGCGTGAGTGCTCGCTATTGAGTGGTTGGTAGCCGTCAGAAAAAACGAGTATGTACCGATGACGATCCTTTCATCTCGAGTATGGTGGCGTTGCGATGTTCCCCTGGGGGTCAGTATCCTGATCCTATTCACTTTTGCTCAAAGCGCTTTCGCCGAGTTGTGGATCGACAACCGGCCTGGGGATAAATTGGCTGTTGATGAGCATGGTGCGGAAAAGGTGTTGTATATCCATCGGGGTGATTTTACTGGTTCTGATGGATCCCGGGACTCCATTGATCGGGTCGTCGAACAAACTGCGGCTGTGGTCGATACCTCTGGCAATTGGATCGATGCTGAGGTTATTAAGGACACAATCCAATTCACAACTCTGCAAAAAGGACACCATTGGGTTTATCTGCAGGAACAATACCTGGAAGGGGATACCCTCAAGGTGGAGCTGAGCAAATATCGTTTTTATAATCGCCAGGGTGATGTAAAGGAGTCACTGCTGAAGGAAATCCGTGGCCGCACCAATGACTCCAAGTATGGTCGGGATCCGGTAGCGAGAGTGCCCTTCGAAGTGGTGCTGCAAAAACCGTTGCAGGATCATCATATCTCCTGCTGTCTCTATTCGGGGGATCGGATTCGTGCCCAGGTTTATCATCAGCAGAAGCTGCTGAACGCGG
>JARRQF010000050.1:0-29286 GCA_037382065.1 Candidatus Thiodiazotropha sp.
TTCGGCAGGTGGAGCAACGATTGAGACCTTGCGTAAGTCTGTAGAAAATCAGGCTACGCCTGATTAGCCCTTTCATCCCCGCCCGCATTGGGCGAGGGTTTTCGGGCTATTCTGCTAAAGCAACCCACAGCATGGTCTATTCAGTCACTTGTTTCGAATAAAAAAGGAACATGCATGAAGAGCAGATTTTCTGGGCACACTGCCTTAAGGTCAGGGTAATTGCTTATCATCAGGTCAATGGCCCAAAGGTCAATTTGGGCACAGATACCGAAGGTCATTTCTGATTAAAATTCCTAACTCGGAATTTTTGGTGGGCACAATTTGGGCACAGGGATTTTTTAGCGCCAATAACAAAAAAGCCAATCACCGCTAAGTGATTGGCTTTCCTGATCTTTGATTGGTAGCGGGGGCAGGATTTGAACCTACGACCTTCGGGTTATGAGCCCGACGAGCTACCAGACTGCTCCACCCCGCATCAAGGATAATGAGAGCACTACTTGGGTATCGACACCGACCGACAGAGGCCTTTCATCGGTTGGTTGATCAAAGTACATCAGCTTGACGATGCGGATGTAGTAGAAGGCTCCGATGATGGAGAATGCAACACCGACTAGGGCCAGCCAGGTCAGGTCTACTGAGACGACCGCATCGAGTACGAACAGTTTTGCGAAAAAGCCTACAGTGGGCGGGACACCAGCCATGGAGAACATGATCAATAACATCATGCCAGCAAACCAAGGGTTACGCTGATTAAGTCCTTTCATGTCATCGATATTTTCAGCCTCAAAGCCTTTGCGGCTGAGTGCGATGATAATGCCGAAGCCTCCTGCCGACATCAATGCGTAGACCAGGGTGTAGAACATGGAAGCGGTATAGCCCTCTTTAGTCCCCGCGAGTATGCCCAGCATAATGAAGCCAACATGGGAGATGGTTGAGTAGGCGAGCATACGTTTGATGTTTGTTTGTGCAATGGCTACCAGGTTACCAATACCCATGGAGAGCACTGCCAGTATAATCAACATTCCCTGCCAGCCTTGCCAACCACCATTCAAGTCGCCCAGTCCGTCCACCAGAAGCCGCATAGCCAATGCAAAGGCGGCAATCTTGGGGGCACTGCCAAGGAATAGTGTCACTGCTGTGGGCGCACCCTGATAGACATCTGGCACCCACATATGAAAGGGCACCGCTCCCATCTTGAAAGCGAGTCCGATAACCAGAAAGACTATGCCGAAGATCATGATAATCCGGTTCAGGTCGCCTTCGGTTACTACCTTGGCCAACTCGTCAAACCGTAGGGTGCCGGTGGCACCATAGATCATCGAGATGCCATATAGCAACATGCCGGAAGCCAGTGCACCCAGGACAAAATATTTCATTGCCGCTTCAGCACCCTGAGCGGAGTCTCGCTTAAATGCCACCAATGCATAGAGACATAACGCCAGCAACTCCAAACCAAGATAGATAGTCAGGAAGCTGTTCGCGGAGGTCATGATACACATACCCAGAACAGCAAATAGTCCCAGGGTATAGAACTCTCCCTTGAATATCTCCCGATCCCGCAGGTAGTCCTTGGCATAGAGGAAGGCGATAAAGGTGACTAATAGAATGCCGACTTTCAGGACATCGCTCATTGGGTCACGTATATAACTTCCGTCAAATAGAATCTGCGCTTCGGAACGAGAGACCAGCATGGTGATAGCCATGATCACCAATAAACCTATCTGACTGATGGCATAGCTAATGATGCGCCGCTCTTCGCGGATGAATAGGTCAACTACCAGCACCAGGCAAGCCAGTGTCAGCAGTAATATTTCCGGTAGTACCGGTATCAGTTGTGTTGCGTCAAATTGCATAAATTGCTACCGAGTCTGGCTCCGTCAGGTTATAACTTGGAAACAGCAATATGCTGTAACAGGTTGTTGACAGAGGCATCCATCACTTCAACCAGGGGTGCAGGCCAAAGACCCAGTAGCAATACCGCTACGGCCAATGTACCCAGCACGATAAATTCACGTCGATTCATATCCTGTAACGCCGCCACGCCTTCATTGGCGACCTCTCCAAACACTACCCGCTTAACCATCCATAAGGTATAAGCAGCACCAATAATCAAGGTTGTTGCGGCTAGGAAGGCATACCAGAAATCGGCGCGGAAACTGGCCAGGATGACCATAAACTCACCAACAAACCCAGATGTGCCTGGCAGTCCAGCATTGGCCATGGCAAAAAAGACCATGAACCCTGCAAACACTGGCATGGTATTTACTATCCCGCCGTAAGCCGAGATCTCACGGCTGTGCATCCGATCATAGAGCACACCCACACAGAGAAACATGGCTGCAGAGATAAAACCGTGGGAGACCATCTGCACCATGCCGCCTTGCATGCCCAGTGCCGCGCCGCTGCTAGCGTTGTTCTGGTTAATGATAAAAACGATGAAGAAACCCAGGGTTACAAATCCCATGTGTGCGATTGAGGAGTAGGCAATCAGCTTTTTCATGTCTTGCTGAATCAGTGCGACAAAACCGATATAGACAACGGCAATCAGCGACATACTGATGATTAGCCAATCCAGGGAGTGACTGGCGTCTGGGGTAATCGGCAGGCTGAAGCGAAGAAAACCGTAACCGCCAATCTTTAGCATGATTGCTGCCAGGATGACAGAACCACCTGTGGGAGCTTCCACATGGGCATCTGGCAACCAGGTATGGACAGGCCACATCGGTACCTTAACCGCGAAGGCCATTAAAAAGGCGATAAATATCAGGGTCTGTTCAGTCAGGCTCAGCTTTAAGGCGTGGAAACCCAGAATATCAAAACTACCCGATTTAAAGTACATGTAGATCAAGGCGACCAGCATGAATACTGAACCGAAAAAGGTGTAGAGGAAAAACTTGATTGTGGCGTAGACTCGGTTCGCTCCGCCCCAAACGCCAATAATCAGAAACATTGGGATTAACATCGCTTCCCAGAAGACGTAGAAGAGCATCGCATCCAATGAGGAGAAGACGCCGACCATTACCCCCTCCATGATTAGGAAGGCCGCCATATATTGAGAGGGGCGATATTTGATCACTTCCCAACCAGCAATGACCACCAATGGTGTGATAAAAGTGGTTAGAACGATCAATGGCATGGAGATGCCGTCAACACCCATGTAGTACTCAATCGTAAAACTGGGTATCCAGGGAATACGCTCGACAAACTGCATTTGCGCGGTCGAACTATCAAAAGCGAACCAGAGTGGCAGGCTGACAACAAAGGTCAACATGGCAATAATCAATGCTGTCCACTTGGTGGCATTCGCCTCTCGGTCGCCACTGGCGAGCACCATAAAGCCGCCCAGGATGGGTAGCCAGACAGTAAGACTTAGGATGGGCCAATCGGCAATCATTCGCAACGTCCTTTATACAAAAACAAACCAGGTCAGCAATAGCAGCAAACCCAGAATCATGGCAATAGCGTAGTGATAGAGGTAACCGGTTTGAACATAGCGAACCACTGAGGCCAGCCAGCCAACCGTGTAGGCGGAACCATTCACCGCCAGGCCATCGATCAGCCCACGATCCCCCGCCAGCCAGAGAAATTTGCCCAAGCCACGACTGCCACCAGCGAAGAGCGCTTGGTAGACCTCGTCAAACCAATATTTTTTATCCAACAGGTTGTAGATTGGCGATAGCATCGATTTAATCTTATCGGCGATGGCAGGATTCTTCATGTAGATGTACCAGGCCACCAACAGTCCCCCCATGGCCAGATAGAAGGGTAATCCGGTAATGCCATGTAGAGCAAAACCGAAGGCACCATGAAAATCCTCTCCAATATGCCCTAAAGTATCATGCTCGGGTAGCACGAACAGCACGTCCTTGAACCAGTCGCCAAACAGCATTGGCCCAATGGTCAGGTAACCTAAGAAGACCGAGGGAATCGCCAACAACACCAACGGCACAGTCACGACTTTGGGCGATTCGTGTAGATGCTCCTTGGCGTGCTCATCTCGTGGCCCTTCCCCATGAAAGACCAGGAAGAACATGCGGAAACTATAGAGTGCCGTAACAGCCACTCCCATCAGTACCATTGCATAGGCATAACCGGAAGCCGCAAGTTCGGAGTGATGTACCGCCTCAATGATCGCATCCTTGGAAAAAAAGCCGGAAAAGCCAGGAAAGCCGATCAACGCCAGAGAACCAACGAGCGAGGTCCAGTAGGTCCAAGGCATATATTTGCGTATCCCTCCCATGTTGCGGATATCCTGGTCGTGGTGCATACCGATAATCACCGAACCAGCCGCGAGGAAAAGCAGTGCTTTGAAAAAGGCGTGGGTCATTAGATGGAAGATGCCGGCTGCGTAGGCAGAGGCACCCAAGGCAACCATCATGTAGCCCAGTTGTGAGAGCGTCGAATAGGCAACCACCCGTTTGATATCGTTCTGCACAATACCAATCAGCCCAGTGAAAAATGCAGTCGTGGCACCAATGACAAGAATAAAATTAAGGGCGGTTTCTGACAGCTCATAAAGCGGAGACATCCGCGCTACCATGAAGATACCTGCGGTAACCATGGTGGCGGCGTGGATCAGGGCGGAAATTGGGGTCGGGCCTTCCATTGAGTCAGGCAGCCAGACATGCAGCGGGACCTGAGCCGATTTACCCATCGCACCGATGAATAGCAGAATACCAATCACCGACATTAATGACCAATTGCTATCGCCCCAGATCTGAATCTGTGTATCGGCCAGCCCTGGTGCTTTGGCAAATACCTCGGCATAGTCGAGACTATTGGTGTACATGGCGATAGCAGAGATGCCAAGGATAAAACCAAAGTCCCCTACCCGATTTACCAGGAAGGCCTTCAGGTTGGCAAAAATCGCTGTTGGCCTGACTGACCAGAAGCCGATCAAGAGATAGGAGACCAAACCCACAGCCTCCCAGCCGAAAAACAGCTGCATGAAGTTATTGGACATTACCAACATCAACATAGAGAAGGTAAATAGGGAGATATAGCTGAAGAATCGCTGATAACTATTGCGCCCAGCAAGACTGCCCTTTGGCCAGTTGTGCTCATCATCGGCCATATAGCCAATGGTGTAGATGTGTACGCAAAAAGAGACAAAGGTCACCACAGCCATCATGACCGCAGTCAGTTGATCCACAAGAAAACCAACCTCCATGTGCAGTCCGTCACTTACCATCCAGGTGTAGAGCGTGTCGTTGTAAGCCTCGCCATTGTCAAACATGAAGTGCTTCAGTACATAGAGCGATAACAGGGCTGAGATACCAACCCCACTACTGGCAACCCAATGCGCGCCCTTCCGTCCCAGCAGAGTGCTGAAGAATCCAGCCATGATGGCGCCAAGCAACGGCGCTAGTACGATTATCAGATAGATACTTTCCATATCTCTCGCTTCTTGTTTATCAGGCCGCGATACCGCGACTTTGAGACTGTTTCAGCCCGCTCATGAACACAAATACTTTTTTTAGCTCTGCGTCTTAAACCCATATTTTCAGTCCACAATGATTTCACATGGACAACAAACTAACCCTTCAAAGCATCCATATCCTCAACATTGATGCTCTGCTTACTGCGGAATAACACGACTAGGATGGCCAAGCCAATCGCCGCCTCGGCAGCCGCCACAGTAAGGATAAAGAAGACGAATAGCTGTCCTGCGTTGTCTCCCAAAAAGTGGGAAAACGCCACAAAATTGATATTCACCGCCAGCAGCATTAATTCGACACACATCAATAATACGATGACATTTTTTCGATTGATAAAGATCCCCGCTACACTAATGGCAAACAGGATGGCGCCTAGAATCAAGTAATCAGAAAGTGCAATCATTTTGTTATCATCCTTTCTCGGCATCCATTGAGACCAAGCGTACCCGATCATCTCGCTTTACTGAAATTTGCTCAGCAGGATCTAGCATTTTCGTCTCTGGACGCTTACGCATGGTCAAGCCAATGGCTGCAATAATCGCGACCAGCAGAATCACTGCAGCGATTTCGAAGGGGTACATGTAGGTGGTGTAAAGCACATTACCCAGCTCTTCGGTATTGCTGTAATCGGCCGCATGCCTGACGGGTGCAGCATACTTTTCCAAACCAAAATTCTCCGGTCCAACAATCAGAATCAGCTCTGCTGCCATGGCAACTGCCATAATCAGCCCGAGTGGCAACATTTTAATGAAACCCGCCCTCAACACTGCAATGTCGATATCCAACATCATCAATACAAACAGGAACAGCACCATGACCGCACCAACGTAGACCAGCACCAACACAATCGCCAGAAATTCCGCCTCAGCCAACATCCACACACCACTACTGGCAACAAACGCGAGGATCAGGAATAGCGCCGAGTGTACCGGATTGCGCCGGGTCACTACCATGGTCGCGGCAGCCAGGACGACAGCGGCCAGCACATAAAAGATCAACTTTTCAAGTGTCATTGACGGATTCCAGTTTGCTCCAAGATTTCCATAGGATCAGCGCACATTTGACTGGGCTTCGATGTCCGCAGCTAGTTGTGCCTCGCACTTATCACCCAATGCCAGTAACTTCTCTTTGGTCATAATGTTCTCACCCCGATTTTCGAAGTGATACTCATAAACTCGTGTCTCCACAATCGCATCGACTGGACAGGCCTCTTGGCAGTAGCCGCAGTAGATACATTTAAAGAGGTCGATCTCATAGCGGGTGGTGCGACGCGAGCCATCGTCGCGAGGCTCCGCTTCAATGGTAATCGCCAGCGCGGGACAAGTCGCCTCACAAAGTTTGCAGGCGATACAGCGCTCTTCTCCGCTTGGATAGCGTCGCAAGGCGTGCAAGCCACGAAATCGGGGGGAGACAGGGGCCTTCTCTTCCGGATACATGATTGTGAACTTTTTGCGGAACAGATAGCGCCCCGTCACACTCAGCCCACGAAACAGTTCCAGCAGGAAAAGGCTCTTGAAGTAGTTAGTTATTACTTTCATAGATGACCTCAATCGAACCACCAAGGCAGTTGATAGACCACCGCCAGACCCACCACTGCAATCCAGACAATGGTTATTGGGATAAAGACCTTCCAACCCAGGCGCATGATCTGGTCATAGCGATAACGGGGAAAGGTGGCACGAAGCCAGAGAAACAGAAACATAAAAAAGGCTGTCTTGAATACCAACCAGAAGAAACCTGGCACCCATTCGAACATGGGACCAATGACCGGCCAACCCTGGAAGGGGGAGAACCAACCACCAAGAAACATGACAACGGTTAATGCTGAGATCAGGATCATATTGGCGTATTCAGCAAGGAAGAAAACGGCAAAGGCCATACCGGAATATTCCACATGGAAGCCTGCTACAATCTCCGATTCACCCTCTACCACATCGAAAGGAGCACGGTTGGTCTCCGCCACGCCAGAGATAACATAAATCACGAACAGGGGCAGCAGAGGCAGCCAGAACCAGGAGAAAATTCCACCTTCCTGAGCCATGATAATCTCACTTAGGTTGAGGCTACCGGCCGCCACCAAAACACCCACTAGGGCGAATCCCATGGCAATTTCATAGGCGACGATCTGTGCTGCGGAGCGCATCGCACCCAGAAAGGCATACTTAGAATTCGATGCCCATCCGGCGATAATCACGCCATAGACACCTACCGAAGTGAGCGCCAGGATATAGAGCAGGCCAGCGTTGATATCCGCCAGCACCAGTTTTTCATCGAAAGGGAACACCGCCCAGGCAGCCAATGCAGGACCCAGAGTAATAGCCGGTGCCATGAGAAATAGAAATTTA
Source organism: Candidatus Thiodiazotropha sp. (assembly GCA_037382065.1). Lineage (GTDB taxonomy): Bacteria > Pseudomonadota > Gammaproteobacteria > Chromatiales > Chromatiaceae > Thiodiazotropha. Next base: position 7,784 of record JARRQF010000050.1, read on the forward strand.
TTGGCATTGGCTGGAATGGTGATCTCTTTAAACATCAGCTTGAGCGCATCCGCGATCGGTTGCAACCACCCCTTTGGCCCAACCCGGTTTGGACCGATACGCACCTGCATATAGCCAATGATCTTACGCTCAGCGTAAGTAAAATAGGCCACTACAAGCATCACAGGTAACACGATCGCTACAATCTTGATCATGGTCCATATCAGATACTGTAGTTCGGCGGGAACTGCTTCCCAGAGGCTGATAAAGAATTCCATAGGTTATGCCTTCTCCACAGTCACTTCGCCAAACGGCTGTCCCAGCAATGAAGAGTGCTTCAAGCCGGTTGAAACCCAAACACAACCCGAAGGTATGTTTTCATCGAGTTGCAAGGGCAACTCCACCTGATTACCGTTCTGTTTCACCATCACCTGCTCAACTAATTCCAAACCAAGGCGTTTTGCCTCAGTGGAATTCAGGCGCAATGCATCCGTACCTGCATCTTTTGTCTGCTGTAGTGCAGTAGCACGACGTACCAAAGGATCGCAGGCATAGAGGGGGGTATCCCCTGCACGCTGCAGGGTGGCTGCGCTCAATAATTGTTCCAGGAAATCTGGCCCGGCTTGGTGGTTATCCAGTTGTGCATCAGTGCACAAGGCACGAATCTCATCATGGATCTGTTGAGACTCGGTGTATTCAAAACCAGCCTGATCCAGCAAATTTCCTAGCACACGAAGAATCTTCCAGCCAGGACGGCTCTCACCCAGTGGTCTGACAGCCCCCCTGCTCTGCTGCCAACGTCCTTCTGCGTTAACATAGGTCCCGGAGGTCTCAGTAAACAGGGCCATCGGCAGTATAATGTCAGCACATGCCTCAAGTTCAGGACTGCGAAATGCACTCATTGCCACCACCGTGTCGGCACTTTGCAACGCACTTATGGAAAGGGGGCCATTCCAGAAATCGAGTCCAGGTTCAAGGCCCATCAAAAAGTATCCCCTTCGCGGCAGTCTGAGCATGCTCTGCTGATTGAGCCCCTTGCTCTCTACCGGCTTACCACCATTCTGAAGATGGGGGATGGCGCCAATAAGTTGAGCACCTACCGAGTTTGCGGCGGCTGGAACGATTGAGAGGGTCGATTTTGTGGCTTGCGCAACTCTCTCCGCAAGCACATAGAGCAAACTATAATCCGGGTGGGCCTGAGCCAGGCCACCCAACATCACCACCGAAGCCTCTGCCTCTTTAAGCTCTCCGGCAACCTGCTTGGCAAACTCATCCACTTTAGCAGCACTCAGCAGCGCTTTTACTGAACCGCTGGCCTTGACGCCGGCAGCCTTTGCCACCGCAGCCAGGCAAGTCACCATTTCATTCGGCACACAGACTGACTGCCGCCGCGAATCGATCAGCTCCAAGTGAATGGGATTGAGATAGTTAACCCCTGCCCCAGCCAAGCTCGCCTTACGTAAGCGATGGGCCAGTATCGGCTGTTCCTTACGAAGATTACCGCCAATGACGAATGCTGCCTGAAGCTGATCGATATCAGCGAGATTCATGCCCAACCAGTGGGCGCCCTGCTGTGTTGAATCGAGTCTAAAATCACCCTGACGCAGACGTGTATCAATATTTTCACACCCCATCCCACGTATCAGCTTCTGTGCCAGAAAAAGTTCTTCCAATGTAGCCGAGGGAGACAAGAGAGCACCGATCTGTTCACCATCACCAATTTCGTTAAGGTTAGCAGCTGCCATCTCCAGAGCCATCTCCCAACTGACCTCTTTCCAATCTCCTCCCTTTTTAATCATGGGTGCGGTCAGACGCTCAGGGCTGTAGAGTCCTTCATAGCTAAAGCGGTCACGATCTGAAATCCAGCTTTCATTGATCGCTTCATTCTCCCTGGGATGAACTCGCATCACCCTATTGCCACGTAGGTGTAGATTAAGATTCGAGCCCAGACTATCGTGAGGGGCTATCGCTTCGACCTGTGTTAATTCCCAGGCACGAGCATGAAAACGGAAAGGTTTGGAGGTCAGTGCCCCTACTGGACAGAGATCGATTACATTGCCAGAGAGTTCTGAGTCGATGCTCTTTTCAATATAGGTGCCAATCAGCGTGTGTTCACCCCGCCCGGTGGCTCCCATCTCACGTAGTCCGGCAATCTCTTCGCCGAAGCGTACGCAACGAGTACAGTGAATACAGCGCGTCATCTCTGTGGCGATCAAGGGGCCGAGATTCTTATCCGCGACAACCCGCTTGCCTTCGTTGTAGCGTGACACACCACGACCATAGCCAATGGCTACATCCTGCAACTCACACTCACCACCCTGATCACAGATTGGACAGTCGAGCGGGTGATTGATCAGCAGAAACTCCATCGTCCCTTTCTGCGCAGCCAAGGCTTTTGGCGAACGGGTATAGACTTTCATCCCTTCTGCTACAGGAGTGGCACAAGCAGGCAGAGGCTTTGGCACTTTCTCTACCTCGACCAAACACATGCGGCAGTTGGCAGCAATCGAAAGTTTCTTGTGATAACAGAAACGAGGGATTTTAATGCCTGCCGCGTCCGTTGCTTCAATCAGCATGGTGCCGGCTTTCGCCTGCAGCTCCTGTCCGTTTACTTCGATGGTGACTGTCGTATCTGTCATCGTGGTTTTTATCTCTAACCTCAGCCAACTCCGACCATGCAGCACTTATGGTCGATGTGATATTGGAATTCATCCCGATAGTGGCGCAGCATTCCCTGTACCGGCATGGCTGCTGCATCACCCAATGCGCAGATGGTCTTACCACTGATTTTATCGGCGACATCATTCAGCAAATCCAGATCCTCCTGACGACCCTGACCGGTTTCGATGCGATGCACGATACGATAGAGCCAGCCAGTGCCTTCCCGGCATGGGGTACACTGACCACAGGACTCTTCATGGTAGAAATAGGACATACGTTCAAGAATCTTGACCATGCAGTTAGTGTCATCGAGCACAATCACTGCTCCAGAACCGAGCATCGATCCCGCACCGGCAATGGCATCGTAATCCATGGTGAGATCCATCATTTGATCGCCAGGAATAACGGGGGATGATGAACCACCTGGAATTACCGCTTTTATTTTCCGTCCGTCCTTCATGCCTCCAGCCATCTCCAAAAGCTCAGAAAAAGGGGTTCCCATCGGAATCTCGAAGACACCTGGATTGTTAAGATTTCCGGAAATCGAAAACAGTTTGGAACCACCACTATTTTTTACCCCAAGATTGGAAAACCACTCCCCTCCCTTCTCAAGGATCACCGGAATGGAGGCCAGACTCTCAGTATTATTAATGATGGTTGGACGACCATACAGACCAAAATGGGCTGGAAATGGCGGTTTGTAGCGAGGTTGCCCCTTTTTGCCTTCAATGGATTCCAATAACGCCGTCTCTTCACCACAGACATAGGCACCCGCACCAAGGTGAGCGTGTAACTCAAAGTCAAAACCGGAACCAAGCAGATTTTTACCCAAAAACCCTGCTTCTCGTGCCTCTTTCAAGGCATTTTCAAAACGCTCGTAGGGTTCCCAAAACTCGCCACGTATATAGTTATAACCGCAGGTTGCACCGATCGCATAAGCAGCCAAGACCATCCCTTCGATCAATTGATGGGGATTGTAGCGAAGAATATCCCTATCTTTGAAAGTGCCTGGCTCGCCCTCGTCGGAATTACACACCACATATTTCTGTCCCGGCGCATTGCGTGAAATGAAACTCCATTTCAGTCCAGTGGGAAAACCGGCCCCACCGCGTCCGCGCAGACCTGACTTTTTTACCTCTTCGATAATATCCTCAGGCGCTTGCTTCTCTTTGAGAACTTTCTTCAGCATCTCGTAACCGCCACGACTCTGATACTGTTCCAGTAACCAGGGGCGTTCTAGATCGAGTGTTCGCAAACAGACTTCGTTGACCATAACGATTACTCCAGACCTTCCAGAATTGCATCAACAATCTCAGGGGTCAGGTTTTCATAATATTGTTTTCCGATTTGTATCATCGGAGCACCACCACAAGCTCCCAGGCATTCGACCTCTTTAAGGGAGAAGCGACCATCCTCGGTAATTTGGCCAAAGCCGATACCCAGCTTCTTTTCCAGGTGTTCAACGATCCGATCGGCTCTATTGGTCATGCATGAGACATTAGTACAGACACATATCTTGTGTCTGCCTACCGGATTAAGCTCATACATGGAGTAGAAGGTGGCCACCTCATAAACAGCAATAGATGGCATCTCCAGATAAGCGGCAACCTGGTCCATTAACTCGCTGGTCAGCCAACCACCATTGTCATCCTGCACGACCATCAATGCGCCCATTACAGCAGACTGTTTCCACTCTGGAGGATATTTGGCTATCCAACGATCGATCTCCGCCTTGACTTCAGGGGAGAACGTGTTCGTTTTATCGTTAACTATTTCTGTCATCTCGATTTGCTCTAACGGTCTATCTCACCAAATACGACATCCATGGTTCCGATCACAGCTACGACATCAGCAAGCATATGACCCTTGACCATTTCATCCATGGCAGCAAGGTGAGGAAATCCTGGGGCACGTATCTTTAAGCGATAGGGTTTATTCGCACCATCGGAAATGATATAGCAGCCAAATTCGCCTTTTGGCGCTTCAACAGCAGCATAGGCTTCACCTAGAGGTGGACAATAACCCTCTGTAAAGAGCTTGAAATGGTGAATCAGCTCCTCCATGTTATCTTTCATGTCGTTTCGACTGGGAACGCTGATTTTATGATCATCAAGCATTACTGGACCAGGATTGGCTCTCAGCCAATCGATACACTGCTTGATAATATGGTTGGATTGGCGAAGCTCTTCAATGCGTACCAGATAGCGGTCATAGCAGTCACCATTTTTACCCACAGGGATTTCAAAATCGACTTGGTCATAGGCCGCATAGGACTGCTTTTTCCGCAAATCCCAAGCCACACCAGAGCCACGTAACATAGGACCGGTAAAGCCAAGTTGCAAAGCACGCTCCGGCGAGACTTCCGCAATTCCGACAGTACGTTGCTTCCAGATACGGTTATCGGTTAACAGCGTTTCATATTCGTCAACCAATCCAGGAAAACGGCGGGTGAAATCTTCGATAAAATCGAGCAGTGAACCTTGACGGGCCTCATTTCTGAGTGTCACATCACGCCCCGTTACCCATTGACTGGCCTGATAGCGGGGCATCTTATCCGGCAGATCCCGGTAGACACCTCCTGGCCGATAGTAGGCGGCGTGCATACGTGCCCCGGAAACGGCCTCGTAACAATCCATCAGATCCTCTCTTTCCCGAAAGGCATAGAGAAATACGGTCATCGCCCCCACATCCAAGGCATGAGTACCCAGCCACATCAGGTGGTTAAGAATGCGAGTGATCTCATCGAACATGGTACGGATGTACTGGGCACGAATCGGTGCCTCGACACCTAACAGTTTTTCGATAGCAAGCACATAGCCATGCTCATTACACATCATCGCCACATAGTCGAGGCGATCCATATAGGGGATGCTTTGATTGTATGGTTTACTTTCCGCCAGCTTTTCAGTGCCTCGGTGTAGGAGGCCAATATGTGGATCGGCGCGTTCAATCACCTCACCATCCATCTCAAGCACCAAGCGTAGTACACCGTGTGCCGCTGGATGCTGAGGACCAAAGTTAAGCGTGTAGTTACGAATTTCAGGCATCGGCCGTATCCTGTGGTGCGTCATCCTCATCCAGATAACGGTTATCTTCACGGGTCACTCGCGGCACCAGAGTACGTGGATCGATACTCACCGGTTCATAGATCACTCGAGCCTGCTGCGGGTCATAACGCATCTCCACCTGACCAATCAACGGAAAATCTTTACGGAATGGGTGGCCGATAAAACCGTAGTCGGTCAATATCCGGCGCAGGTCTGGATGGCCATCAAACAGAATACCAAAGAGGTCAAATGCTTCACGTTCAAACCAGTTGGCACTCTCCCATATAGGGACCACCGAAGGAATAATAGGCTGCTCAGTATCGACAAACACCCTTAATCTGAGACGAATGTTATGGCTTATAGAGAGCAGATGATAGACCGCAGCGAAACGGTGGCTATCCATTGCTTCCAACTGCCCAAGCTCTTTTGTGACTCCCCGTCCGAATCCAGTGTTTGGTGCCCCTTCCGTCTGCCATTCACTCTGGCCATAGCCGGAATAGTCAACGCCACAAACATCAATCAGCTCCTGGAAAGCAAAGGCGGCATCATCTCTCAACTGCTCGGCAACTTCGATTAACTTGGCTACTGGCACCACCAGGGTGACCTCACCACAGCTTCGTTCTACCTTGCATTCATGTTCGGTAAAGTGCTCTGCTAGGTTTCTAGCCAACTCTTCGAGCCGATCGCTCATTCCATTTTGAGAACCGCTACTCATGATTATTCACCACCTCAGCGTGCTATCGTACTGGTTCGACGGATCTTGTCCTGCAGCTGAAGCACCCCATACAAAAGCGCCTCCGCTGTCGGCGGGCAGCCTGGAACATAGATATCCACAGGCACAACCCTGTCACAGCCTCTCACAACTGAGTAGGAGTAGTGGTAGTAACCGCCACCATTGGCACAAGAACCCATTGAGATAACCCAACGTGGTTCTGCCATCTGGTCATACACCTTGCGCAAAGCGGGAGCCATCTTATTGACTAAAGTACCAGCTACAATCATCACATCAGACTGGCGAGGGCTGGGACGAAAAAGAATACCAAAACGATCCATATCGTAACGTGCCGCTGCGGCTTGCATCATCTCCACAGCACAGCAGGCCAGACCGAATGTCATTGGCCACATTGAGCCTGTACGTGCCCAGTTAATCAGTTTATCTGCAGAAGTGGTGATAACACCCTTCTCGAGAATACCCTCAATTCCCACTATCTATCTCCCAAAACAGCACGACCTTGCTCTCTGCCCATAGTTATTCCCATTCCAGCGCACCTTTCTTCCATTCGTAGATAAAGCCGATAACCAAAATGGAGAGAAATACCATCATGGCGACATATCCAACCATACCGATCTCATCAAGGACAACTGCCCAGGGAAAAAGAAATGCGATTTCGAGGTCAAAAATGATAAAGAGGATGGCCACTAGGTAGTAACGCACATCAAATTTCATACGGGAGTTTTCGAACGCTTCGAATCCGCATTCGTAGGGGGAGAGTTTTTCATCGTCAGGTTTGCGTGTACCAAGCAGAAAACCCAAGCCAATCACAACACCACCCAAAACAAAGGCCACAGCGAGAAATATCATGATAGGTAAATAATTTTCGAGCATTAGCATGCTCCCCCTTGTGTCTTTGACAGTCGCAATTATTTTAATGAATCTTCAGGGAAGGCACGCAGTCTATCCTTTGCTGCGGGATCGTGTCAAGTAGGACAAAAAGCATTACGTCTTGTTATTCAGCCTGCTCCTTTGTCTTGGCGGCAGGCTTCTTATCCTCAGATGCACTCGGTTGCTTAGACTTTTCAGCTGGCGAATTTGACTCGCTAACTGACGGCTTCTCCCCACCATTGACAACCGGCGCAGTAGCTTCCTGTACAGTCTCAGCCGGAACCACTTGTGGCAGATCACTCTCCGCTGTTGGTACAACTGGAATATCACTATCACTCTGTGGCGAAGCCTCTTGCACCTCGACCGCTGGTGCCTGCTGTTGCAAGGCCTCCATCACTCCTTTAGGATCGTCACGCTGTGCTGCAAAATAAGCCATCACCATACTGGTAAGAAAAAACAGGGTGGCTAGAATAGCGGTTGTCCTAGTCAGAAAAGAGGCTGACCCCTTAGCACCAAACACCGTTCCTGATGCACCACTGCCAAAGGCAGCTCCCATGTCTGCACCTTTGCCGTGCTGGATCAGAATCAAACCCACCAGCCCTACAGCCAGAAAGATGTGAAACACGGTCAATATTGTTTGCATATCTACTGTTACCTGTTAGAGGTTGCCGGCACAGACGATACGTCCCAAATGGACGTCTGTCCAGGGCTAACCCTTAAATTCAATTCGCTGCTGTGCAGATACCCAGAAAATCTTCTGCTTTGAGAGCCGCACCCCCAATCAAACCACCGTCAATATCTGGCTTATCAAGCAATTCTTTAGCATTGCCCGGCTTCATGGAGCCTCCATATAGTATACGAACCACATCTGCCACCTCACGGCTCTTCTCCGCCATCAGGGCGCGGATAAAGGCATGCACCTCTTGCGCTTGATCTGGCGATGCGGTGACACCTGTACCAATAGCCCAGACCGGCTCGTAAGCGATAACAGCATCAGCCAGAGCATCAATGCCTTCGAGATTAATTACCGCATTGAGCTGACGAGCCACAACATCATTAGTCACCCCAGACTCACGCTCTTCAAGGGTTTCACCGACACAAAGTATCGGAATCAAGCCGGCAGCCCTCGCAACGGCAAACTTTTTTGCCACCTGTTCATCGCTCTCACCATGATAGCTACGACGCTCGGAGTGGCCAACAATAACATATTTACAACTAAAATCGTTGAGCATGGAGGCTGCCACTTCACCAGTATAAGCACCTGATGTTTCAGTAGAAAGATCCTGGCCTCCCCATGCAATCGCTGTACCCGTCAATACCGCTTGTGCTTCAGGAATGAAAACAGCCGGGGGACAGACAGCTACTTCGGCGTTAGTAACAGCCTTAACTCCGCTTTTGAGGCCACCCAACAAGCTGCGGACACTTTCAAGCGAACCATTCATTTTCCAATTTCCGGCAACCAGTGGTCTGCGCATGCCATCACTCCTGCGATTCTTAAGAAAGCGCGCTAGCTTAACGGTCAACGCGCCTGAAATCAATCACCATTGTGCACTCTGTGATAAAAACAGGAGTTACATCTCCCTTTACATACCATTGTGATGCTTTCATCCCCGCCCGCATTGGGCGAGGGTTTTCGGGCTATTCTGCTAAACAAGGCAGATTCCATACAGGAAAATCCCTTGTGAAGTAGTTTGAATTCGCAATAGCTGTTACAAAGCCTGTGATGGCAAACGCTTTGACATCCTCCCCGCCCTGAAGGGCGAGGCTTTCCTTGCAATCTGGATAAATTGACCTATTTCAAACCATGGCTCTATAATGAGGCGGGCTCGGTAGTTGTTAGTTTACTGGAAATAGATCAACATGGAGGTACTAATTAGCAATAATGCACCAGCAGTCACTTTAACTTAAGAATAAGGGGCTGCACATCTGATGTTTTTTCACCTTACAGCTTAGCGTTCACTCTAACTTCGCCATTCAGATGACATAATCCGCTCTATAATGATAGATCAGATTTAAATAGAATCGATTTTTTATTTCCCCACTTTTTACAATTTTAGACACTTTCATAAGGTGCCCTATGACAGATATTCAGTATTTTTTAAAAGACTATGATGAATTAACCTATTTAAATCTCAATCCTGATGTGCGAGAGGCAGTCAATAATCAGTCATTTAAATCAGGCATTGAACATTGCCTGACTCATGGTATTTATGAGGACCGTCCAGGCATACCTGAATCCATAAAAGACCATATATTAAAAAATACTTATGAAGTACTCTCTCCCCCCAACCACTTACGCTTAAGAGTTCATGGGGATGAAAGCCTACAAAATTTTGAAAATGCGGGCAAGTTACTCTCTTATAATATCTTTTCTTCTCTCATAAAACTGGCGGGTAGTAACCCAAATAATAAAATCCTTGATTTTGGCTGTGGTTGTGGCCGTGTTATTAGATATCTATCCGCTCTATCCCCAACAAATGTCTTTTATGGCAGTGACATTGATCATGAGGCAATTTCATGGTGCAAGGAAAATCTATCTAGTATTGGTGAATTTACGCCAAACGATGAACTCCCCCCTCTGCCATTCGAGAGTGGTTTTTTTGATTTCATCTACTCAATATCAGTATTTACTCACCTACCGGAAGAGATGCAATTCTTATGGCTTGAGGAACTTAAACGCGTCACAAAGAAGGATGGCTATCTGTTTCTAACAACACATGGCGAACACCTCCTTGATGCCTCACCTCGCTTAAAAAAGAAGCTCATCAAAAATGGATTCTACTATTCTGTTGGAAACGGAACAGATGGCTTACCAGATTTCTATCAAACCAGCTATCACACTGATGATTACATTCAAACGCGCTGGGGGGACTATTTTGAGGTCATCAAAATCATAAAAAAAGGCGTCATGAATCATCAAGACTTGGTGATCTGTAAAAACTCTCTTTGACATCCCTCAGCCCAAGACAAAAATCACAACGGAAGAGCTTTAGGGGTGGGGAAATAAATAATCATCCAAAGATTTCGCTGGATTTTATCCTGGCTTCCAGGCACACAAAGGGGGGGATAGTAGCCCTTTGCGCAACAACGAAACCAGGGCAAAAAAGCAGCAAGATTGGATGATTATTTATTTCCCCGGCCCTTGTTTCTCAGCGGCCTCTTTGTGAGGCCATCTGTCCTGTATCCTAAAAAGACCTGAGCTAGTCAGTTTCCCCCACAATTCCCCTCACCACATTGGCAATATTCATCGATATCTGTTCAACTTGAGCGCCGTCGCTCCCCTCAACCATAATCCGCATCAATGGCTCGGTGCCTGATGGTCGCAGGAGTACTCGGCCGGCACTTCTCATTTCAACCTCTGCTTCCCGAACCGAACTCTTTACTTCATCAGACTCCATAATCTCTTTGGCTAAGGTCTTACCAAGATGGATGTTAGTCAACTTTTGTGGGTATTTACGCATTCCCGAAGCGAGCTCTCGCAACGACCGACCTGTGGCGTGCACCTCTGCCAATACCTGCAATGCGGAGACAATCCCGTCACCGGTGGTGGTACGATCCAAACAAAGAATATGCCCAGACTGTTCGCCCCCCAACAGCCAGCCTTTTTTCGTCAGGCGCTCCATGATGTAGCGATCCCCAACCTGGGTTCGCTCAAATACCACACCATGTTCACGCAGCGCATGTTCCAGCCCCAGGTTACTCATCAGGGTACCCACTACTGCGCCTTTAAGCTCGCCTATGCGTATTCTTGAACAGGCAATGATATAGAGAATCTCATCACCATCGACTTCATTGCCCTGATCATCGATCATAATCAATCGGTCGCCATCCCCATCCAGCGCCACACCCAGATCGGCACCATGTTCCAATACAGCCGCTTTCAAATAGTCGGGGTAGGTTGATCCCACGCCATCGTTGATATTAAAACCATTTGGCTGGTTGCCAATGGCAATAACGTCGGCCCCCATCTCGTCAAACACAAAGGGAGCAATGTTATAGGTTGCCCCATTGGCACAATCTACAACAATCTTCATGCCATTGAAGCGTGTTTGCAGTGGAATGGTACTTTTACAGAATTCAATATAGCGGCCCTCAGCCTCTATCTTCTCAGCACGTCCCAGGTTAAATGAGTCGACGGTTACCAAGGGTTTATCCATTTCCGCTTCGATGGCACTCTCCACATGATCGGGAAGCTTGAGTCCCTCGGCGGAAAAGAACTTAATGCCATTGTCCTCATAGGGATTATGTGAAGCACTAATCACAATACCAGCCTGAGCATGCAGGGTGCGTGTCAAATAAGCCACGCTGGGGGTTGGCATCGGGCCAAGTAGGGTAATATTGACACCTGCCGCAGTAAGCCCAGCTTCCAGCGCTGATTCAAGGAGATAACCGGAAATTCGGGTATCCTTACCAATTAATACGCGACTTTTGGTTTCCGTACCCAAAATGCGCCCAACTGCCCAGCCAAGCTTTAACACGAACTCAGGAGTGATGGGGCCCTCCCCAAAACGGCCACGTACTCCGTCGGTTCCAAAATACTTTCGACTCACAAAACTTCCCTCACTGATTATTCTGGATTAGGAACGCACCACCGATACAATCTTCATAGCATCCACGGTAGCACGGACATCATGCGCCCTGATTATAGCCCCACCTTTCATCGCCGCCACTACTGCTGCCGCTAAACTACCGAATAAGCGTTCATTAACTGGCCGATCTCCCAATAGCGCCCCTATCATCGATTTTCTTGAGATACCAACCAGCAGTGGCAGATTCAATGACTCAAATTGATCCAGATTTTTTAATAGTTCGAGGTTATGCGCCAGCGTCTTGCCAAATCCAAACCCTGGATCAAGAATCACCCTATCATGTGAAATACCTGCCTGCATACAAGCGTTAAGGCGTGCTTGTAGGAAGGTCTTAACCTCAGTTATAACTTGCTCATAGTGAGGGGCATTCTGCATCATGCGCGGCTCTCCCTGCATATGCATCAAACAGACAGGCACACCGGCTTCAGCAACAACCTGCAGGGCACCAGGCTCACGCAGCGCCATGATATCATTGATCATTCCAGCCCCAGCAGATACCGCTTCACGCATCACTTGCGCTTTGCTGGTATCAACAGAGATAGGCACTGGTATCTCATTTGCCAGAGCCTCTATCAGCGGGATCACCCGCTCCAGCTCTTCATCTACAGAGACTGGCTGCGCCCCAGGACGAGTCGATTCTCCCCCAATATCAATAATAGCAGCCCCCTCCTCGACCATTTGCACAGCATGCCTGAGCGCATCATCCCAAATATTAAAACGGCCACCATCAGAGAATGAGTCGGGCGTCAGATTGAGTATTCCCATGACTTTGGGGTGGTTTAGATCGAGAGGTTTACCGGCGCAGTTAAGGAGTAGAGATTTAGGCATATTATTCTGCGAATCTATATAGACTGCTGCTTATCATATTATATTGACAAGCCAGATAGCGACAATGGGTGCCTTAGCCTAAGAAGCTGAGATTGGAATAGTGGGCCATTCCGCCATTATTGCGCGCCGCGCATGGATATGCAGGAGCAACTCTTTTCATGCACTACCACAAGCGCACTCTTTATGCCGTCCAACTGATCTTTTTAGGTTGAACAAGATTCAGGAGATTGGGTATCAAGTAAAAAACAGCCGCCTCTAAAAGGCGGCTGCTCATTTCTATTCCCTTAGTGCTGACCAGCAGGACCACCAATAGTACTGGATACATCATTGGAAGATGGTGACTCACCTGACGGCCTGACATCATCATCCGAATCTAAATCGCTTTCCACCCAATCCTTTGGTGGACGTGGCGGCTTTCCATTCATAATATCGTCGATTTGATGGCTATCAATAGTTTCATATTTAATCAGTGCTTCTGCCATCATATGCATCTTGTCGAGATTTTCATTAAGAATCTTCTCGGCACGCTCGTAGTTGCGGTCGATAAAGCTTCTAATCTCTTCGTCTATAGTATGCGCTGTGTCGTCCGAAACATTTTTATGTTGCGTTACTGAACGGCCGAGAAACACTTCTTCCTCTTCCTCACTGTACATCAACGGACCCAAACGCTCTGAGAGCCCCCACTTAGTGACCATATTTCGAGCCAACTCTGTAGCACGCTTAATGTCATTTGAGGCGCCAGTAGTCACCTTATCCATACCAAATACCAACTCTTCAGCAATACGTCCGCCAAACAGACTCGATATCTGACTCTCCAGATGCTCTCTGCTGTAGCTGTAGCGATCGGCTTCAGGCAGAAACATGGTCACACCAAGAGCACGTCCACGAGGAATAATACTTACCTTATAAACAGGGTCATGGGAGGGAACCATGCGACCAACAATAGCGTGTCCTGATTCATGGTAGGCAGTAAGCTTTTTCTCATCTTCACCCATGACCATAGTACGACGCTCTGTACCCATCATGATCTTATCTTTGGCTTTTTCTAGCTCTTCCATCTCGACCTGCACCTTATTGGCGCGGGCGGCAAACAGGGCCGCTTCATTGACCAGATTGGCCAGATCGGCACCAGAAAAGCCTGGTGTACCACGAGCAATAATAGCCGATTTGACATTATCACTAGCGGCCACCTTACGCAGGTGAACTTTAAGAATTTGCTCACGTCCACGAACATCTGGCAGAGGCACAACAACCTGACGATCAAAACGTCCCGGTCTGAGTAGTGCAGGATCGAGCACATCTGGGCGGTTGGTTGCAGCAATTACAATAACGCCTTCATTGCCTTCGAAACCATCCATTTCAACCAATAATTGATTGAGTGTCTGCTCCCGTTCATCGTGTCCACCACCAAGACCCGCGCCACGATGACGACCGACAGCATCAATCTCGTCGATGAAAATGATACAGGGCGCATGCTTTTTCGCCTGTTCAAACATATCACGTACCCGTGAGGCACCAACGCCAACGAACATCTCGACAAAGTCTGAACCAGAGATCGTAAAGAAAGGTACCTTGGCTTCACCAGCAATCGCCTTGGCAAGCAGGGTTTTACCAGTACCTGGGGAGCCCACCATCAGAACGCCTTTTGGTATCTTTCCACCAAGTTTTTGGAATTTGGAAGGATCGCGCAAAAAGTCAACCATTTCGGTCACCTCTTCCTTGGCCTCTTCCACACCCGCTACATCACTGAAGGTAACCTTAACCTGGTCTTCACTCAGCATACGAGCTTTACTCTTACCAAAGGACATGGCCCCCCGGCCTGCACCACCACCCTGCATCTGGCGCATAAAGAAGATCCACAACCCGATTAATACAAACAATGGAAACCAGTTAATGAGTATGCTCATTAGCAGTGACTGTTTCTCGGGAGGTGTCGCAACGATTTCAACATTATTATTGAGTAGGTCGCTAACCATCATTTCGTCGCCGGGACTGTAGGTGGAGAAACGCTGCCCTGAAGTCAGTGCTCCAATGATCTCGCGACCATTGCCTCTCACCTCAACTTCCTTCACCTCACCCGCTTTTACATTGGAGATAAATTCCGAATAGCTCATTGGTTGAGCCTTGGGCTGGGTAGCGGAAAAGTTATTAAAAACCGTCATCAATACGATGGCGATCACGACCCAGAGTATTAAATTTTTTGCCATGTCGTTCAAAACGTAAGGACCTCTTGATCTCGCTCCGGCCATTGCCGGTTTCTGTTTCCACTCAGGCCTTATCAGCTGGTGGGCAATTTCACAATCATCGCTTAATCAGGAATCCACTTTTGGAATACACCTAATCAATATGTGCAAATGTCTGATTATTCGAGCTTACTGGTTGGTACGGTACTACATCTTAAAGTTCCCTGCTACAAGATAGATCTCCCTACTCTTCGAGCGTGATGAACTCGGCTTGCGACTCACAACCTTGGTGAAGCAGCTCCGCACATCTTTTAAATACTCATCAAATCCAGCTCCTTGGACTACTTTAACGACAAATCCCCCTCCTGGCTTGAGCGTTTCTCGCGCAAAATCGAGGGCTAGTTCGCAAAGATAGATCCCTCGGGGCTGATCAACACTGGCCACACCTGTTATATTGGGTGCGATATCAGAAATTACAAGGTCATACCCGGCTTAATTAGCCTATCTTTTTCCTGAATTTCCAATAACTTAAAAGCAGCTCGAGAACGATATCCAGCCTTCTTCGCCTGCTTAACATACTCATCATTAACATGGCGGTCCAGCCACTGCCGACTGCTTTTACTGCGTTTCATAATTGAACCTAAAAAATCAGTTGACGGCACCCTTCACCCTGTCCTACTACGGATTCTAGGCTGAAAAACCCTCGCCAGCTATGACAAATCCCATTCGATCGTCAGCTAAATCCCTTTCTCATTTAATGGAATCGGGATAGAATCCGCACCCCAGAAACCAACCGGACCAATATTATGCCTCTCAAACCAGATCAGATCCGCGCACTAAAAAAACTCGCCCACCACCTGAAACCAGTGGTCACCCTCGGTCAGCATGGCCTAACCGAGGGTGTCATCAATGAAATTGACACCACCCTCAACACCCATGAACTAATTAAGGTTAAATTGGCAGGGGCTGATAAGGATGACCGAAAACAGCTAAGCATGGCCATCATCGAGCGTTTATCTGCCGATCTTGTACAGGTCATTGGACGAGTGGCGATCTTCTATCGAGCAAATCCGAATAAAAAGAAAAACAGAATTATTGTTTGATCGTAGTGAAAACCACCTTTGCGCACCATTTAGCCATAGCAGCGCATGCAAAAGGTACATCACAATTCATGTGACATTCGACATTTCGATCAAACGTAGCGCACTTCCAAAATCTCAAACTCCCTAGCACCTCCAGGGGTGTTCAAAAAGACATCATCCCCTTCCTCTTTACCAATTAATGCCCGGGCAATTGGCGAACTGACTGATATCATATTTTTCTTGAGGTCTGCTTCGTCTTCCCCAACAATCTGATAGGTAAACTCTTTGTCATTATCTTGTTCCAGGACCACTACAGTGGCACCAAATACCACTTTCCCATCAGCATTGAGTTTTGTCACATCAATGATCTGAGCATGAGAGAGCTTACCCTCAATATCCTTAATGCGTCCTTCAATAAAGCTCTGCTGTTCGCGAGCCGCATGATATTCTGCGTTTTCCTTAAGATCCCCATGCTCTCTCGCGTCGGCAATGGCTTTAATCACTTTAGGACGCTCAATACTTTTTAGCTGCGTCAGTTCCTCCTGCAGTTTTGCCGCACCTTGAGCTGTCAATGGTACCTTGTTCATCGAAGTTATTCCTCTCTTATCCTGTCGCTATTGATGGAGATCTTGAAGTCGATTGACATTCAGTTCATCCAACTGTTTCAACGCCAAACAAGTGGCCTCGGCACCTGAAATAGTCGTTGTGTAATTAACTTTGTGCTGTAGCGCTGCACGACGTATTTCAGCTGAATCGGCAATCGCTTGAGCACCCTCAGTCGTATTAACGATAAAACTCACTTCATTATTCTTTATAGAGTCGACAATATGTGGCCGACCTTCCATCACCTTATTTACTCTTGTGCATTCGAGCCCCGCAGTCTGAATAGCCTTGCAGGTACCACCGGTGGCACTGAGGGTAAAACCAAGCTCCAGTAGATCATGAGCCACCTGCACAACACGCTTCTTATCTTCGTTTCGAACACTAAGCAGCGCTTTGCCACCCTGAGGTAGTTCGGAGCCAGCTCCCATAATCGACTTATTATAGGCCTCGCCAAAGGTTCTGCCGATGCCCATGACTTCTCCGGTGGACTTCATTTCTGGCCCTAATACAGTATCAACACCGGGGAATTTAACGAAGGGAAAGACCGCCTCTTTAACAAAATAGTGTTCTGGTATAACCTCTTTTGTAACACCCTGTTCCTTCAGACTGGTCCCTGCCATACAGCGAGCAGCAATCTTCGCCAACTGCATGCCAGTTGCCTTGGAGACAAATGGAACAGTGCGTGAGGCACGAGGATTAACCTCCAGCAGGTAGATTTCATTATCCTTGATGGCAAACTGCGCATTCATGAGTCCAATAACTTTCAGTTCCAGGGCCATTTTACGCATCTGTTCTCGCATGCGGTCCTGAATCGCCGCAGACAATGTGTAGGGTGGCAGAGAACAGGCTGAGTCGCCGGAATGAACACCGGCCTGTTCAATATGCTCCATAATGCCACCAATCAGCACATCTTTACCGTCGCAGATCGCATCGACATCAACTTCAATGGCATCATCAAGAAAACGATCCAGCAGCACAGGAGAGTCATTAGAGACACTGACCGCCTCTCGCATATAGCGACGCAGCTCGCCCTCGTTATAAACAATCTCCATAGCTCGTCCACCGAGCACATAGGAGGGTCGTACCACCAATGGATAACCGATCTCCTCAGCCAGTAGCACAGCACTCTTTGCATCCCGTGCGGTACGATTCGGCGGCTGCTTGAGATACAGCTTTTCAACCAGTTGCTGAAACCGTTCACGGTCTTCAGCCAAATCGATAGAGTCTGGACTGGTACCAATAATTGGTGTACCCGCCTCTTCCAGGTCATTGGCCAGTTTGAGTGGGGTCTGTCCTCCGTACTGTACGATCACGCCAGCTGGCTGCTCCTTATGGATCACTTCCAACACATCTTCGAGGGTCAGCGGTTCAAAGTAGAGGCGATCCGACGTGTCGTAATCGGTTGAGACCGTTTCAGGGTTGCAGTTAATCATAATGGTCTCATAACCGTCTTCGCGCATCGCAAAGGCGGCATGCACGCAGCAGTAGTCAAATTCAATGCCTTGGCCGATACGGTTTGGCCCTCCACCCAGCACCATAATCTTTTTCCGCTCGGTAGGTTGCGCCTCACACTCCTCTTCATATGTGGAGTAGAGATAGGCTGTGCTGGTGGAAAACTCTGCTGCGCAGGTATCAACACGCTTGTAAACGGGGCGTATGCCAGCCTGATGGCGACGTTGACGAATCTCGCTCTCATGACTACCTACCAGTTCGGCAATACGTCGGTCTGCAAAGCCTTTGCGTTTTAGGAATCTGAGACGTGATTCATCGAGCCCTTCCAGACCTTGCCCGGAAACCTCCCGCTCAATATTAATCAGCTCCTCGATCTGCACCAGGAACCAGGGATCGATCGAACAGATATCGAATATCTCATTGACACTCATACCATAACGAAAACACTCCGCCACATACCAGAGACGCTCTGGCCCAGGCAGTCGAATCTCTCGCACCAGGGTATCCCGCACATGTGCTTCACTAAGATCAAGCACCTCATCCAGACCATATTTTCCGATCTCCAACCCACGCAGTGCCTTCTGCAGAGACTCCTGGAAGGTGCGACCGATCGCCATCACCTCACCTACCGATTTCATCTGGGTAGTCAGCCGGTCGTCAGCCAGAGCGAACTTTTCAAAGGCAAAGCGTGGCACTTTGGTCACCACATAATCGATACTCGGCTCAAAAGAGGCCGGAGTAGCACCGCCGGTTATCTCATTCTGCAACTCATCCAGGGTATAACCCACAGCCAGTTTAGCTGCCACCTTGGCAATCGGAAATCCTGTTGCCTTGGAAGCCAGTGCAGAGGAGCGAGAGACACGGGGGTTCATCTCAATGATGATCATTCGGCCATTTTCTGGGTTAATGGCGAACTGTACATTCGAACCACCCGTCTCCACCCCAATCTCACGCAATACCGCCAGAGAGGCGTTACGCATGATCTGGTACTCCTTGTCAGTTAAGGTCTGAGCTGGAGCCACTGTGATGGAGTCACCGGTATGGACCCCCATTGGATCAAGATTTTCAATTGAGCAAATGATGATGCAGTTGTCGTTTCTATCCCGTACCACCTCCATTTCGTACTCTTTCCAGCCGAGAATCGACTCTTCAATCAACAATTCACTGGTGGGGGAGAGATCTAAGCCGCGTTCGCAGATCTCAACAAACTCTTCTGGATTGTAGGCGATACCGCCGCCACTGCCCCCCATGGTGAAGGAGGGGCGGATAATCGCAGGATAACCAATCTGGAGCTGTACCTGCAGCGCTTCTTCTAAGCTGTGAGCGATAACCGAGCGGGGCATATCAAGACCAATCTTACGCATCGCCTGACGGAATAGATCTCGATCTTCGGCCTTATCGATCGCTTCGCGAGAGGCACCCACCATCTCAACGCCATACTTTTCCAATACGCCTTCGCGCACCAGGTCAAGGGCCGAGTTAAGCGCAGTCTGGCCACCCATGGTTGGCAGCAGGGCATCTGGGCGCTCCTTATCGATGATCTTTTCCAGGGTTCGCCAGGTAATCGGTTCGATATAGATGGCGTCCGCCATATCCGGGTCGGTCATGATGGTGGCTGGATTGGAGTTAACCAGGATCACCCGATACCCCTCCTCTCTCAGTGCCTTACACGCCTGAGCTCCAGAGTAATCGAACTCACACGCCTGACCGATAACAATCGGCCCTGCGCCTATGATCATGATGCTTTGTATGTCTGAACGTTTTGGCATCTACTTATAGTGTCCGCAAAGTTTTTTGTTCGCGAATAAACGCAAATAAGAGTTAATCGTATACAGCAAGGTCATGCTTATCAGATAGTCCAGTTCCGAACCAAGCGATATCGAAATTCAGCCTATAAACCACCAATACAACCCCATTGCTAGTTCTATCTGCGCTTAGCTAGGTTTGTTTGCGGACTTAATCAATTCAATAAAGTGATCAAATACCGGCGCAACATCGTGTGGTCCAGGGCTCGCCTCTGGATGCCCCTGGAAGCTAAACGCAGGCTTATCTGTACGATGAATACCTTGCAAAGTACCATCAAATAGGGAGCGGTGAATGGCTGTCAGGCAGGATGGCAAACTCGCCTCGTCCACAGCAAAACCATGATTCTGGCTACTGATCATCACGTTGCCTTTTTGCAGATCCTGTACCGGATGATTAGCGCCATGATGACCGAATTTCATCTTCATGGTTTTTGCCCCAGAAGCCAGGGCCAGTAGCTGATGTCCCAGACAGATACCAAATACCGGCAAACCACTCTCAATGATTTTGCCAATTGATTCAATGGCGTAGTCACAGGGCTCAGGGTCACCTGGCCCATTGGAGAGAAACACGCCATCCGGCTGCATACTCAATACATCATCCGCCGCAGTCTGCGCTGGAACGACGGTAATTCGGCACCCCCGATCCACCAACATACGCAAGATATTGCGCTTGATGCCATAGTCATAAGCCACCACATGATAGGGCAACTTCTGTTGATCCATGGTGAGCGCCTCAGGCAGCCCCTCTTCAAGAGTCCAGCTGCCTTGTGACCACTCATAAGCTATCTGCGTGGTGACTTCCTTTGCCAAATCCATCCCTTTCAGGCCGGGAAATGACTGAGCAAGTTTTAGCGCAGCTGACAAATTCAAGTCGTCACCCGCCATGATGCAACCATTCTGGGCCCCCTTCTCACGCAGAATTCGAGTCAGGCGACGGGTATCGATGTCGGCGATGGCGATAATACCATTGCGTTGCAGATAGGCTTCCAGAGACTCCTCGGAACGCCAATTGCTGGTAATCAAGGGTAGGTCCCGAATCACAAGACCCGCCGCATGAAGCTTATCTGACTCTTCATCTTCGCGGTTAACCCCTGTATTACCGATATGGGGATAGGTCAAGGTCACGATCTGCTGGCAGTAGGAGGGGTCGGTCAGGATCTCCTGGTAACCAGTCATGGCGGTATTGAAAACCACCTCACCTACGGTTTGTCCCTCTGCACCGATGGCCTCACCCCTGAATTGGCTGCCATCCTCCAGGACCAGAACTGCTGGTTTTCTCAAGAATCTCTCCGTTACAGGCGTGCAAAAAAGGGCAGGTCACAAAGTACCTGCCCCATAAAATGCGAATAAAGTTTGCTTCAGTGAAGATTTATCAAAATCTCCACCTGAACTGATGGTCGGTTATTCTACGTTATGGACGGCAAAGCTGTCCATCATGGAAATATGAAAAATCCAGAGAGAGAGTGAGAACCATTGCCGTCCTATTAAACCCAGATTCCACTATTAACTGCCATTAGCTAACGTAAGGTAATGAAATATTAGACTAATTTAGGGCTAGTGTGGTGCTTCATACAAATTGACGATGATAGCGTGACGCTAAGCGGTTAGCCGCTAGGCGCGTGCCGCCGGGAATGGCTTCTCCCTTTCCAAGGCGCGCAACAACGCGGATGA
>JARRQF010000051.1:0-14883 GCA_037382065.1 Candidatus Thiodiazotropha sp.
ATCCGCGTTGTTGCGCGCCTTGGAAAGGGAGAAGCCATTCCCGGCGGCACGCGCCTAGCGGCTAACCGCTTAGCGTCACGCTATCATCGTCAATTTGTATGAAGCACCACACTAGCATACCGCCTCTACTCATAGGTTCAAATACCAGCCACTTCTCTTAGGTACTTGAATAGCTTGCGATAAGCGGCAGGAGGTTGATGCCTATCCCGTTCCTGTTTAACGGCTTGCAATAGATGACGCAAGTGCTGTCGGTCCGCCGCTGGGAAGCTAGCCAGGAATTCACCGAACGCTTCACTGCTCCCTTCAACCAATTTATCCCTCCAGAGTTCCAAATTATGAAATCTGGCGACAGAGGCCTGGTGATTGTTATCCATCTCATCAACCACTTGCCTGATTGAAGTCAAATCTTCGTGGCGCAGCAGTTTACCCAGGCGTCGGTTGTGCCTGCGCAACGCATTCATCGATTTTATCCGCTTTGTCTCATCCAGAGCTGCCAGCATGTCGTCACTCAGCGGCATCCTCGCCAGAGTAGAGGAGGAAAAACTAACAAGACGCTCTGCCAATTTTTGCAAGGCGAGCATCTCTCGTTTTACTTCGCTTTTACTGGGTCTATTCCACTCTTGTTCTAAGCCTTCGTCTTGTGTGTCGATTGGATTGTCTCTACTATCAGTTGTGCTGTTTTATTACCACGGAAATCATTCACATCCAGCCGATAAGCCAAGTGAACCTTACTTGTCTGCTCCGGTAAAGGGGGCTGATTGAAAGCAATCGCATCAATAGACCACCCTCCCTGCTCAGACCCTAATACCATTTTCAGATGGACATCAGCAACAACCCTTTGTTGCCTCAAATAAAAATAACCTTCAAACAGGGGCTCAGAAAAATCCTGCCCCCAGGGACCCGCTTCGCGCAAAAGTTGCGCTAAGGCCAGATTCAATTGATCTGGCATGAGCTCACCGTCAGTTAAGAGAATGCCTTCCAGCATGGCCAAATTCAATTGTTCGGCGGCTTCCTTTTCAAAGGCTTGCTTGAAATTTTCAAATGCTGTCTTATCCAGGCTCAAGCCTGCTGCCATCGCATGTCCCCCGAAACGACTAATCAATTCCGGTTGGCGAGTGGCGATCCGATCAAGCAGATCTCGCATATGCAAACCAGCAACCGAACGCGCAGAGCCTTTCAGTACTCCCTCCCCTCCATCAGCAAAGGCGATTACCGGTCGATGATACTTATCCTTAATACGCGATGCGAGAATGCCGACCACTCCCTGGTGCCAACTTTTGTCATAGAGACAGAGCCCGTTTGGCAGTAACCCGTCGTTTTGAAAATCCTTTTCTTCGAGGATCTGCTCGGCCTGAAGCTTCATCTCCCGCTCAATGTTTCGCCTTTCCTGATTAAGACCATCTAGCTTTTGAGCTATTATTCTAGCCTCTTGCATAGATTCGCTCAGCAGGCACTCGATTCCTAGCCCCATATCTTCAAGACGACCAGCAGCATTGAGTCGTGGTCCTACTGCGAAACCAATATCTGAAGCAACTACTGTTGAACTGGAACGCTTAGCAAGCTCCAGCAACGCCAGAATACCGGGACGGCAGCGCCCTGCCCTGATACGCCTCAAGCCCTGCCACACAAGAATACGATTATTACGATCTAAAGGCACCAAGTCACTAATCGTTCCCAGTGCTACAAGGTCGAGCCAATCAGCCGGGTTTGGTATCGGCAGATTGCGCTGTTGAAACCAGTCGATCGATTTAAGCCGATTGAATAACGCGGCTATGACATAAAAAGTCACTCCAACACCGGCCAGGTGGCGACTGGAAAAGCTATCATCTGGCTGATTAGGGTTAACGATCACAGCCGCTTCTGGTAAATCTTCTGCAGGAAGGTGATGATCTGTGATCAGCACCGGTATTCCCAACTCGGCTGCCCGCCTAACCCCCGAATGGCTAGAGATGCCATTATCGACGGTCACAATCAAATCGGGGGACTTTTCTGCCGCCAGCTCAACGATTTCAGGCGTCAACCCATAACCAAACTCAAACCTGTTTGGCACCAAATAGGAGACCTGATGACAACCAAACGCTCTAAGAGCCAGTATCGCCAGGGCGGTACTGGTCGCTCCATCGGCATCATAATCACCAATGATTAAAATCGAATGGTCAGATTCGATGCCCTGATGAAGGAGCTGCGCTGCCTGTTGCACCCCCTTGAGAGTTCCAACTGGGTGCATCTGTGAGAGGTCAAGATTGAGTTCACTCTGACAGATAACACCTCTGGCGTGATAGACTCGTTGCAATACAGGGTGAAGCGTAGATGAAAAGCTGATTTCTTGACGGGAAAGGGAGCGTTGCTGGGTTTTCAAAACTTGAATCCGTAGTTAAAGAGAGTGACGTGTGCGCTTGTGGAGATTTCCTGGTGAAACACCGAAACAGATCAACAAGAGATGACTCCCCTGCCTAAACGAGAGCTTGAAGAGCGGTTAATACCTCTAAATCCCTACTCCTCCTCCCAACTACCATAATTGAAGGTAATCTCCTCATTAGGTTTTATTTTTCGCAGCGCATAAAGATCAAAGCCATCAAATTCAGCGTTACCCTTTTCCTTATGGTTGAGATAACGCAACAGATTTCGTCCGCTACGACCGACCGGCTCCTTGTCGTCTTCAAACACCCATAGAACATAGGTCCCATTTCGTTTCGCAGTGGGACCTTCGTAACTACCTATATAGTCACCTTTGGCAATGGGAACCTTGGCAAATAGACCATTGCCATGTATTGGTGATGGCGATTTGTAGACAAAATCACCAAGTCTTTTTTTCTTTTTTGTCATAATCTAAACCGTTTGTTTCACGCTTCGTTGACAATGCAACAGAACAGCTATCACCGTAAACCGACATGATAGAAAGTAACTCATTGAGAATAGTTTGCCTCGCTAGGTCGTCGAGCGACCTCAATTCAGGTAAGATGCCCCCTTGTTCCAGCAAACGAATGTCTTCACGAACCGCAGCGCAGCCCTTTTGGCACAGCAGCTCAACATAATGATCTATCTGTTTAGTTTCCATGACCACTAACTCAGCCCTTGCATTCATCGGACATACCGTACCGGGAACCTTAGCGCGATTCAAATTTCTAACCAGATTCAATAGGATTTGTTCCTGACCAAACCATTAACTCACTGAAGGACAGATTATGCCCTGGATTAACCGTCTATTCATTCTTATCTTGCTCTTGACTGTACAGACTGTGTACGCCGCCGAATTGGGGGAGGGTTGGGACCCAATTGATCCCCCAGTAGCCACATCGGCTCCTGAAGGTAAAGTAGAGGTACTTGAATTCTTTTGGTATGGGTGTCCTCACTGCTTCCATATGGAGCCCCAACTGAAAGAGTGGCTTAAAAAGAAACCCGAGAATGTCGAATTTGTACAAGTACCTACGCCACTAAATGAAAAATGGACACCTGGTGCCCAATACTTCTATGCCGCTGACATTCTTGGATTGCTAGACAAGCTTCATGAGCCCCTATTTCATGCAATTCATGACCAAAAACGTAAACTTTACGATAAAAAGTCCCTTATCGATTTTGCTGTGGAACAGGGGGTCGACAGAGAGAAATTTACAGAAGCCTGGGATTCATTTGGCGTCTATGTAAAGGTACAGAATGCTAAAAAACTTGGTAAGCAATACCAGCTTGACGGTGTTCCAGCCGTCGGCATCAATGGCAAATACCTGACCAGCGGAAGCTTGGCTGGTGACTACACCAAAATGTTTGAGATTGTAGATGAACTGGTGGCAGAAGAGAGTAAGTCTAAGCCTACTCCTACTCCCTAACCAGACAGCTGCTGTTCTCAGCAAACAACGGTAGCTATACGAAAAGCATCCAGTTCGATGGGCAGGGAGAGTAGTCTCTCTGCCCAGAACACCAGAATATAAGGTGCTCCTACCTCCCTACTATTCGATCTAGCCACTATTGAACTCCGTTAGAACCGCATGGTTTATGGGTGCAAGTGATATTAAGTTTCTTTAGTAGACAGAATATCCATAATACATCTAAGGGATCAAAAGGATTGATTACATTTCTAGGAAACCAGATACTCTATTGCATTCCTTGAATCTCAGGACTATATTTAAACACTCCACCATTGAATTTAATGTTTTTATATTAAATATCAGTAGATTAGAGGAATATGATAGGCAGGAAGCCATATGGGTGATACTTCACACAGAAAGATCAGGCATATTTACAACTTATTACATAATCTGTATAGAGTATCTATTCTCTACCTTGCAAACAACAGATAAAGTTTGGCAGCACAATCAACATGGCAACAAGCAACCCGATCGGTTTAAGAGTTCCAGAGCAAACACCTCCTACAGGTGAACCTTTCTACCTGAGCGATAAAAAAGTCGCTATCTGGACAAAGGAACTACCGATGGCCAATGTAGGAGAGACCTCGCGTCTGCTTTTTCAGTCATTACGCGCTTTCAATCGAACTAGCTTACCCGCCAAGCAGCGCATACAAAGTATCGAGGTTTTCCGCAAACCCCTGGATTATGTTGTTGCAAACCTTAATAAGCACTATTTCGGTCCCCGCTTTCCCTTAAGCGAAAAGGCACATAAGATCGCCAACCTAAGCAGGGAATTACACAGCGGTATGGCAACTGCCTACAAAGCAGCAGCCATAGATTTACTGACTAGCCATGAGGGAAAGCCAGACTTGCCGCTTTTGACTTTGGCCATCCACCGTAGCATCAGCTACCTATCCAGAGTTATCCTGCAGTCAGTCATAGTCTATGACCCATACCCCAAGCGGACCTGGCAGGAGCTTCATGTACTTCACCGATTGGCGCAGCGATACAAAATCGGTTCAGATAAAATCACCGATGAACTTGAGCCTCATGCCAAACAGTCGACTATTGATGAGAACTACTGCCGTTGCTTGTTATTCTCCCTCGCTTCCCCTTTCAAAAAGCGGCAAAAAGAGAATATTCAGATATTCAATACGCTCCTTGAATGGAGCCGCTACACATCTTTCCATCCCTACAGCGATGCACCAGAAGACTCATCAATCACGATTCGACAGGATACCGATCTGGCACCCAGCCATGAAGCCAAGGGACATGATCCCGATACAAAATATCTACTAATCCTGGATGCCACTCCTCTGCTCTCAAGACTCAGGGAGCAATTTAATGACACACCGGATGAGAACCAAGAGCTTCTGGGTGCCAATGGACTTGATAAAGGGATAATCCGTCAACTCATCATGCTCTGGTCCAAGGCCCAGAAACGGGCATTTGTCAGAACCAAATTAAACTTTGAGCTTCGTATCGCGGTCGGACTTAACTCTGTCTACAAACTGATCACTCTCGGTGACGGTCCCATATCCAGCGGCGATGAAAAAGAGGCTGATGACGGTACCTGGATTGAAACCCAGTTTGCACATGGAAATGAGCTGAACTTGACGCCACATTTCTCACTACAACCCTTGGACATTGCTTCATACAACCCACGGCGGGGAGATTTTGAAGAGTTTGGACCAAACTCCACCGATTACAGTGAAGCTGCGGATGAGCCGAAACTCGAGATTTGGCAGGATGAAAAAAACCAACAATTGCATGAAGCTACCAGCCTGTTCAATACGATCAATGAAAGCGCTGGCGGCTATTGCCTGGATTGGCGAGGAAAACAGATACCTAAGATTCAAGTGGGTGAATTAATCGGCGTGCAATCAGCTATGTCTGCCTCCCAGTTTGGGGTTGGTATGGTGCGTTGGATGCGCAGCGCAGATTCTGAGTCGATGCAGGTTGGGGTGCAAATGATCGCACCCAATGCTTTAGCGGTTACCGCCAGACATGCTGAAGCTCAAAACAATAAAATGGAAAAGTGTTTGCTATTACCAGAAGTAGGCACGTCAGGCCAACCAACTAGCTTTATCTGTCCATCTTATCCGTTCAGTCTTGGTAAGATACTATTAATTAATGATGGCGAAAACACTCAGGAGATAAAGCTCACTCGCCTGCTGGAGTCGAGTGGTTCTATTTCTCAATACCAGTTTATTCACTTAGATGAGCAGGCCAAATCAAGCGATAAGGATGATAGTGATGATTTTGACAATGATTCCGATTATGAAAGCCTCTGGTCAACCCTGATCTGAGCCAATGCATGACCGCTGAGTGCCGTAATACTTATAATCTGATTAGTATATTGACTTGCCGGTATCAATATCCGGCAAATCAAAAACCGGCCATTTTATACCATCGTTTTGCCTCTTCCAGGTCTTTCTCAACCCCTCGCCCCTCTTCATAAAGCATCGCTAAGGTGGTCTGAGAACCTGCTAACCCCTGCTCAGCAGCCTTTCTGAACCACTCAATAGCTTTCTCAAGGTTTTGTTCCACACACTCTCCCTCAAGGTACATAAATCCAAGTCCATGTTGTGCCATCGCATGGCCAGCTTCAGCAGCAGACTTCATGTATTTGTAGGCCATCAATTCATTCACCACCATACCAAGTCCGCCCTGAGACATGATAGCCAGACGATACTGGGCTTCAGCACTACCCTCCTCTGCCAATGGAGAGAGCAATGAAGCAGCCCTTGAAAAATTCTTGCCTTCAAAAGCAGCTATCGCACTGCTCAGCTCAAAATCCATATCACCACTTAAATCTGTCACTATTCTTTCTCCAAGCACCACACTAGTCTAAATATTTCACCCATTCTATCATGAAATATCGACGTGGCGTGTTAACCCGCCCTATACTTGATAGACTGATCGAGGTGTTTACGGAAACCTGCGAAGTGAAAGCCTATGGCTCAAGAGTTGAATAGACCTTGAAAGGGGTATGTTATTTACAAGTTTAAGCATATATGTCCTATACTCTTAATTAGCATATCGGACTGATCGTAGCTTTAAGGTTGATTCTAATTCCTAGCCTTTGAAGACAGATACTAATCAGACCATAAGTATCCCATTTGTAAATACCATCACTGGATGATTTAAATGACCTTATCACCAGTTGCCGCCATAATATGGTTGGTCTCTCTTTTAATCACGACTACGCCATTGATTGCTGGTGCATCAAGCAGCTCCCCAGACGAGCAGAAATGGCAACAACAAAGAGTATTTTTTCTGGATGCAGAAACCGCTCTCACCAGCAATGATCTTACGACCTATCAACAGCTGAGGAAAAAGCTCCTTGACTATCCTTTGCTAGTCTATCTCGATTACCAGGAGACTTTAGCCACACTTGAGCAGCAGTCGATACAAAGCATGAAAAACAGACTGCAACGCCTTGAGGAAACACCTCTGAAGAAACAACTAAGAAGTCGCTGGCTCGCTTTTCTGGCAAAACAGGAGTTGTGGGATGTTTATTTAAAATTCTCAAATAAAACAGGAAGTACCACCCAACAGTGCAACCGATTGCATGCCTATATTGCAACAGGGCAAGCGGAAAAGGCCTATCAGCAAACTCCTGCGCTCTGGCTTAGTGGCAAATCACAACCCAATGCTTGTGATCCTGTCTTCGACCACTGGATAGCAGCTGGACACCTGACTGAAGAGTTGGTATGGAAAAGATTCAATCTGGCCATATCTCAACGTCAAACCCGCCTCGCCCGATATCTGAAGCAATATCTCAACAAGCAGGAATCAAAAATAGCCGACTTGTGGCTCTCCCTTTACAGCCACCCAGAAAATGTTGAGAAGATGTTGGATATTGAACATCCAATGCGTGATGAAATGGTTGTCCAAGCCATTCGCAGGCTGGCATGGCGGGATGTTAGAGCCGCCTTCAAAGCTTGGACTAAATATCGGACTATCGGCATCTTCTCCCAACAACAGCAGCATGACATAGCCTACGCACTAGCTGGCGGCCTTGCCCAGGAACCAGATAGACAACTTACCCAACAATTGAAAAAACTACTGCCTGATCAGCTCAAACTCGACAGCCGTCTATCTGAAAAAGAACTTCAGGCGGCACTCAATGAAAAGGATTGGGCGTGGGTTTTACGAACAATCGAGACATTTCCTGCTAAGCAAAAGAAGCAAGAGCAATCGCGCTATTGGCAAGCTCGCGCCCTTTCACAACTGGGACGTCAGGATGAGGCTTTGGAGATCCTATCAAGCCTCGCTCAACAACGTAGTTATTATGGCTTTTTATCTGCAAAACTTCTGGGCATCAAAGCAAAGCTGGATCATGTTGCTTTGCAAGCTGAGCAGGGCTTGACTGAAAAAATTGCTCTTAAACCAGGACTACAACGTGCCCGTGAATTGCACATCCTTAACCGACCAAGAGCTGCCCGTCGGGAGTGGAATCTCGCTTTTTTAAATGCAGAGCCAAACGAACTAAAAGCAGCTGCCCGTCTTGCCCAAGCCTGGGAGTGGCCCTCCCAAGGCATTCTCACCTTGGCGAAGCTGCATCAGTGGAACGACCTTGAATTACGCTTTCCCCTAACCCATAGAAAAACCATTATGGGGCAAGCCAAGGACCACGGCATTGACAGCGCTTGGATATACGCCATCCTGCGCCAGGAAAGTGCTTTTATTAGCGACGCAAAATCACCGGCTGGTGCACGAGGATTGATGCAATTAATGCCTAAAACAGCAACGCAGGTCGCCAAAGAGCTAAAACAGTTACCTCCCAATCTGAACGATCTGTTTCAACCAGAAGTCAACATTAAACTGGGTGCCGGCTATCTGAATAAAATCTATCATCAGCTACAGGAAAATCCTGTCCTGGCCACTGCAGCTTATAATGCCGGACCCCATCGGGTAAAGAGCTGGCTACCAGATCAACCCCAAGCAACAGATATCTGGATTGAAACCATTCCCTTTCATGAAACCCGAGAGTACCTTAAAAGGGTTTTCGCCTACACCGTAATTTACAATTACCGCCTCGGGGATTCACATAAAATCTTGCCCAAGAAATGGCTAAAACCCATTGAATCAAGAAGCCTTTTTCCTGATGTTTAACTAGATTGATTGGGGATAAGCGGGATCGCAGGCTCGTTGTCCTGAGATGGTTGAGAGCGAGAATTGAGTCTGCTCTTGATTTTGCTAATCAACTCAGTATCAGTCACCACTTCATAAAAAAACTCATCCGACTGGGTCGCCTCACTAGCAACTCCCTGCCATTGTCTAATGCGAGCCTCTCGAATCACCAACCAATGAGCACTGGTACGTCGATCGACAAACCGACCTACATGGTAAACGCCTCCTTCACCAGCATCGCTATGTACCTTTAGTTTGTGCAGCACTATTTCCGATTTCAGCTTCCTAAAAGCCGGATAATCCAGTTCAATACCGTTAACATTATATCTTAGTCGACCCAAAACCTGGTCCTTTTCGCCCCGACCATCCGTGAACACCTCAACCCGGTGCCTATGAGTTGCACGCCAGCTGGTATCCTTGCGTAACTCCGCTGAGCATGATGAGAGTCTATCTGCTTTATTGATTGCGGGTGATATCATAATTTTACGTCGTTCGTCATAG
The DNA here is from genome assembly GCA_037382065.1 of Candidatus Thiodiazotropha sp. GTDB lineage: Bacteria > Pseudomonadota > Gammaproteobacteria > Chromatiales > Chromatiaceae > Thiodiazotropha. Next base: position 9,483 of record JARRQF010000051.1, read on the forward strand.
AGATATGCTGGCGCATCTTCACCAAATGAGATTCCCAGCCCCAACTCCAGCTTCGGTAGGTTATGGGCTCTGTTCTGACTATTTTGCGCCTCCATAACAAGCAGGATTTTACGTGCTAATCCACAGGCATTGGCGACCGTCATGGCCTTAGTTGACAACCCACCTACCTCCAAAAGCGCCAAGATTAGCGCATCACCCTCGACAAAAACCTTTTGTGCCCCAAAGCGCTCGAGCAATTTGGTGATCGGACCAAAAAAATTCATGCTGAAATGAGTGGCAGGATTCAATTTTTTCTCCACAAGCTGGCGGGTAATCTCAGTCGAACCTCTCACATCTGCCTTTAGCACGACATGAGCCTTTACCCTGCAATCCTGAACATCGGTATCCTGGCTGAGACGAAACTCATAGAGACTGCCGTTATCCCGAGAGAGTTGTATGCTCTCACTATCTTGCAAAACCCTTATTCGACTCATCTGTTGATACGTGTAATAGGCTAGTTTCAAGTCTCTACGAAAGGTCAGAAAATCCTTTAAATAACGCATGACATAGCCCTGCTGCTTTACCGCTGGCATACGCCTGATGTAACCCTGCACTACGTCAAGAGTTTTAATCACCGATGCTCCCTTATCCTCAGTGTTAGCCAATCGTTTGGCCAACACCCGCTTCGGTTGGGCATCTATCAGATAGTGATAGATATCTCGATAGGAGACCTGCGCCATAAACTGGCGGTGCAGTCTGGGTGTACGGTAGGCTGAAATAGCGCGCCGAGTAATCCCGGAACGATCGAACTGCTTAAGTAGTTCCGATTGCAACTGTTGCTGTATTTTTGTGTATTCCGGATTTTCCCAAGGACTCTTTTTTGGTTCCGCCGTTGGTCGGGAAAACCAGCCTCCCTTGCTATCGGATGATCGTTGGAAGAGTATTTCTATGTTTTTGGGTACATCCAGCCAGGAAACATAAAGCTTTTTAAACTCTTGCTCTGAAAAATTACGTTCCAGCAATCGCTGACCTTCGAGAAACTCAGAGAAGCCACTATGTGATTCGCGCTTACTAATCTGAAATTGCTGCGCATTTTCCGAGCAATGTGGCGTATCCTCTTCCCTGGCAGATGGTTTCGCCCATTCAGGCAAATAGTCCCGATATATGTTGGTGATAATCTTATTGGTAAAATCGAAGTGGTTACCCCCTTCACAATCCACACACAGCAGCGGATAGTGGTTTATCAGGTACTCATCAGATGAAAGATCGGGGAGATGCAGTAGGGGGTTAAAAAGAATTAACTTGGAAACCACCCAGGAACTACCCACCACCGATTTTCGAAGCTTACGAAGCTCCTTGGCTTCAACTCGCTGTACAATTTTAAAAAGCCGGCGCAGCGTACGGTAGCGTATCCCTGGCTCCAGACGTGCCAATCCGACAATGCGCTCATGCATTTCCATGGCACGACCACTGTTTGTGCCAATAGGCGATTCGGTATCCTGTTGTAGACGTTGACGCAATTTGGCAATAACTAGGGAGGGTGAGTCGAGTAGAAGCTTGAGCAGTACAAAATGCACAAGTTGTAGAAGCTCTTTAACCGCAGCATTAGCATGAACCTGCTCAAGCGCACCCTGCACAATACTACGATAGTCGGATTGAAATGCTTCGACATCGCCCCCGGTAGCAGAGCGACTTATATTGGCCCAACCATGTTTCGCCAGATCTTCATGCACCATCATCTCCGTCAAGGCGAATAAAGAAGAACGAAACTGGTGACTAATCGCCACGTCAATGCGCCGGTTATCTATACCAATTTGAAATTGATCGAGACGCACCTGCATCGCAGGACAATTGCGGAGAGGAGCTAAAAATTCGCCAATATCTGGTTGAATACTCAAGTGTGCACTCATCCCCTATTCATCAGATTCTACGCGAGAAACCCCGTTCTTCAGATCGGGGAGGAGTAGCGTCCGCCATCAGGCGGCATCGAGTGCATACGCCTCGGGCTTGTTCGCCAGATTCTTCTGTTTGTTCAAAACAAAAACGGCCATAGACACTCCTTGGTTAAAAGATGCCCTTACAGGCCTTGTAACGGGGGCATTCGCCCCGCTCCCCTCGCGGATCTCTGCAACCGGCTTCCGCTGGTCAACCCAGCTTATTTAACAAACTCCGTCCTTTAGGGCGGGGTAGTTGACATGGTTGAACCTAAAAAATCAGTTGGACAGCATGCAATTCACATTATAGCCTAACTCACTCAGTGGGCGACTGGGTCCATTGAATAATTCTTTAGAAAAATAGCAAATTAGTTTCAGAATGGAGTGGTCAACCGACTTTTTAGGTTGATATCTTACCCCACTGGCAATGCTCCTTGACACTGTTATTGCCTAAACAAGCAACTGGATAATGACCAACATAAAAGTCTTTTGGAACTCAGTTAGCAAGTTACATAATTTAGTCTAGAAGATGAATAATTAAAATTAAACACCACACAATACCGATTATTAAAAGCGGAATAAAAATCTGAATCAGAAACCTGCTATTAGAATGGAGCGGTCAACTGATTTTTTAGGTTGAATGCTTGCGAGCGTTTCATGCCGAAATCATACCAGGAAAGGCTGGACTTAAAAAAAGCGAGTCTGGAAAAATGTGTTGTGGTTACCCTCATACTTTGCCTATTCATCCGGTGGTGTGGCGCATCTATTGGCATCATCAAGCAACAGCAGATACCCTGTTAGCAAATAACATGGACACCTGCAGTGTCCGCGCTATCCATTTCCACCCAAGCTGTAAACACTATGGGTGGAGAATTTCACGCAGTTTATTAAATTATGAGAAACGCATATTTCCCTGCACGATCAAACAAGCATTGTGGCAAGCAGCTGATCCTCTAGTTCAACACGCACCGCAAGTTCTTCTCCAAGCTTAGAGAGATCTTCAGCCAGATGATCCAGCTGAAGCTGATGATCTGAAAGATCGTAGCGATCATTGAAGCTCACAGCAACCTCACTCGCTTTTACAAATTCAGGATAGATAGCTTCAGCGACCTTTAGTACACCACTACGACGTTCATTACCATCACTGATCCGACCAAACACTTCAAAATGCCCAAATGCTGTGTAGTCGATCAACACCTGGCAAAATAATTGTAATTGCTGATCCAGTGAACTTGATCGATGGTATGGCTCGAGACCCGCAACTTCGCAGAATAGTACCAGCATCTCCTGTCGTTCCGTCAGGAGTTTATCGATCAAATCTTGAGTAACTGTTCTGCGCTCTTCAGCAACGCCCATTTGAGAACTCATCAGACCCTCCACAACACAATTTTTCATTCAAAACGCAAATAAAATTTATGACAACACAACAACCTACAGGTCAATCGCCATCTAGTAGTGTTAGCTAACCACCAATGAACCGATCTGGCAAGAGTCGATGGTCAACTCTTTGTCTGATTGGTATCATCCCTTCCATAATACGCTGTTAAGCTAGTGCTCCACGAATAGCTGTGTCGTCATTATGAAGAAAAATGCTTCTAATAGGGTTATCTATTGGGTAAACCACGCGACAAAGATTTGTAAATAATCTACGTTTAATTACAGATTCTAGGTAAAAGATTTCATCATGCACCAAGCTCAATGTCGCCTCAAACAGACACAACTCTGGCCGGTGTTTGTTCTCATCGTAGCTGCCTCAAGCTCTCTTGCAGCAAATTCACCCGCTCAGATCATGAGTAGAGCGATGCTCTCCATGATGGACACCATGGGAAACTTGGCACAGCAGTATAAAAAGAGCGATAACTGGAGTTTCGCTAATAATTCTCGAGCTTTAAATAGCTGGCAAAATTATAACCATGCTTTCCCCTGGTGGCTCTCAGGTTATTCCAGTGATTATTATCCAGGCACCTTGCCCGACATTCCCTACCCTCCTGCTCCGCAATACCGAGCTGATCAACGCTCAGAAGTTGATGGTATCTGGATAGGCCAGTCTGGTGAAATTGTGCTGGTCATGTATGGCTATTTTCGCATCTATGCGAGTGCTGAGAATTATCGTGATGGCCAGTATCGTATTATTGGTGATGTGCTACTGATGCACGACCCAGAATCCGGTGCCACTCTGGGATACCAATTTGCGCTGGATAGAGGGAAGATGATCATGCGTGACAGATTTGGGAACCTGCTATTCTTCAAGCAACTACCGATTCCTATCCCTCCCTATGCGATACCTCCTAATACCAATACAATCAACAGAGAGTTTCAATCTGATTGAAAGTGAAGCACAGGTTGCCAAACATTCCATTCCGGTCCATATTCTATACTCATGAATTGTGGTGTAGCGAGCTATTCAAATTCTAGTGTGGTGCTTCATACAAATTGACGATGATAGCGTGACGCTAAGCGGTTAGCCGCTAAGCGCGTGCCGCCGGGAATGGCTTCTCCCTTTCCAAGGCGCGCAACAACGCGGATGACCGCTTAGCGTCTCGCCCGAAGGGAAGCCTGCTCAGGCTTCTATAATCGTCAATTTGTATGAAGCACCACACTAGTCCATCTGTCATTTATTCTATCCTGAATATCAGAAGAATCCTCCTGGCATGGGCGTATTTCTCCTGATACTGATCAGCATCAATTTCTCACATCGACGTCTAGCCAAGCATAAACTATATTTAGAATTTTGATCGGCATTGTTTCTTCATTTCTGCAAGATAGATTGGAATTGAGTGGTTTCTCTATCGTCATAAGAATCAATTTCGCAATTTAAAAGCGAACACTGCAAATCATTTCTTCGATTACTCAAATACATTTTGGAGCCTAGCCATGCAGAAACTTAGATCTTTAGGCGAGATTAGGTCATGAACATTACGGCAATATTTGAGCACTGGTATATTCTCGCTATCGCAGCGGTCGCCAGTATTCCACTCTACTGGGTAATTGGGCGATTTTTCTTTAATGATTGGCAGAATTTTCTAGATCACTTGCGTCTATGGTATCAACCTATCTGGCTTTCGGCTCTGCGTGGAGAATTTCATGAGGACATGTGGGCTCAGGTGAAACTGTTCGTTTTCTTAGGATTGTGTTTCGGCTGGGCAATGCTTGTGGCTAGTTTCTTTATATAATCTTGCAAGAAATCCTGGATAGTATATTCCAGATACCTTTAAACCCTCCTTGTCGATAGCCATGGCAACGCCTGCATGGCTCTTTCTCTGGTTCGTAGCTTATTCCAAGCAGACGATCAGTGATTTTTCAGCGTTACTCTCGGCAACAAGTATAGAAAAACAAACGCCCCACCTTTGTACATCAAAGCAGGAAACTGGAGAGAGGACTCGCCTGAATGGGAGTTCCCATTCGTTCTCTTACAAATCTTCTAACGCCCATGTCTAGCAGATATGTTGCTCCTGTAATCTCTGCAGTCCTGCCATCACTGGCGGTCA
>JARRQF010000052.1:0-35317 GCA_037382065.1 Candidatus Thiodiazotropha sp.
ACTGTTTGGTGTTGTGTTTTTGGCATGTCTTTCAATACCTATTTATGCGCAGCCTCCTGCCTATCCTATCTCGCCGGCACCCTACTATAGGCAACCCATGGAGAGGGAGGGGGGCTTCAATATTCAGCGTTCTGTCAGGTTTAAACAGAATCAGGATGAAAATGGCTACCATTTATATATTCAAACGCGGGGGTATGAGCCGAAGTCGATACAGGTAAAGGTTGAAGCCCCTTTTTTAGTGGTTGAGAATCAGGAGTCCCAGAGATTGGAAAGCAGGCATGAGCATGGTTATAGCTTTACAGCCAGCTCATCATCAATGCGTCGACGTTTCATGATTCCAGGAGATGCTGATCTATCTGCCATGCAAAGGAGTGAGCGGGATGGGGTGATTGATATAACTTTGCCGTATCGTCGTTAAACCTAAAAAAATCAGTTGACCGCTCCATTCTAATAACAGGTATCTGATTTTAAAGAGAATAGCTTGATGGTTATGGTCACCTACTGGGTGAATCACGCTACAGCGTGAATAGCACGCTTGTGGCGGCACATGGTGACATTAGGATAGACGGGATGGTTAGTTGGTGCCCGGGGCCGGAATCGAACCGGCACGACCCGAAGGTCGAGAGATTTTAAGTCTCTTGCGTCTACCAATTTCGCCACCCGGGCAGAATGGTTTTCTCGGGCAGACATATTGATAAATAAGATGGAGGCTGAGCTCGGAATCGAACCAAGGTTGACGGCTTTGCAGGCCGCTGCATAACCACTCTGCCACTCAGCCAAAACTTAGAGTGATATTCTATCACCTATTCCTGAAGAATATCTAATCTTCACATAAAAAGCCTCAGATTTACTGAAGCTTCTTTAAAATGGAGCGGGAAACGAGACTCGAACTCGCGACCCCAACCTTGGCAAGGTTGTGCTCTACCAACTGAGCTATTCCCGCTTCGTTTAGGAAGGGCGTATTTTAGCTTCAGTTCTGAATCTGTCAACCCTTTATGTAAAATCCTGCCTTACTATCTTTTATAATCGCTTGAAAACGGTCTTAGTTTTTAGCAAACCGGCACTCAAGTAGTGAGTTTTAGAACCGATAGATACTTAAGGGATGGTTTTTTATATGAATGCTAAGGTTCAAGTTAGTGATTAAACAAATAAAATCTAGCGAACTTAGTCTTGGGATGTACATAGATAAACTCGAAGTCTCTTGGATTGATCATCCATTTTTAAGAAATAGATTTAAAATCAATACGTTAGATGATATAAGGAGAATACGAAAATCGGGTGTCAAGCATGTCAATATTGACACTGAAAAAGGAGTGGATGTAGCGCCTCAATCAGACATAGAGCAGAGGCCCAAAAAAGCCGAGCCGGTCGTTGAGTCAAGGCAAAAGCCCTCCTATACCCCAGTGTCGGTTACTGAAGAGCTAGCTAGGGCCCGCCGTGTTATGCAAGAAGCGGGGCGAGTCATCAGTGATTTCAAAACCGATATTCGCCTTGGTAAGCAGGTAGATTATGAGCGGGTATGTCCATTAGTTGAGGGGATGTTGGGTTCAATTTTTCGTAACCAGGATGCCTTGCTAGGCCTCACCCGAATACGGCAGATGGATAAATACACCTTCGAACATTCGATCAGTGTGTCGGTGTTGCTGATTGCCTTTGCCAAGACGCTTGGTTTAGACGAGTCAATGATATGGGAGCTTGGAATAGGTGGGTTGTTGCATGATATTGGTAAATTACAGGTGCCTGATGAGATACTGAATAAGCCAGGACGATTGACTGATCAGGAATTCGCCACCATGCAGAATCATGTCGTGTTCGGGTCAAGGCTGTTAGGTGACGCCACAGCTATTCCAGGTAAAGCGAAGCAAGTTATCAGGCAGCATCATGAGCGGATGGATGGCAACGGCTACCCTAACCGCCTGTCTGCTGAGGAGATCAGTCTTTATGGTAAAATGGCCGCTATTGTTGATGTCTACGATGCAATTACTTCGGATCGCGTTTACCATAAAGGTAAGCTCCCAAACATCGTATTGAGCCAGTTGCTTGAATGGAGTCGCAAGAACATATTTGACGCTCAATTGGTGCAGCGCTTTGTTCAATGCGTGGGTATCTATCCTGTTGGTACCCTGGTTGCTTTGCAGAGTGGTCGTGTGGCTATTGTTGAGGCTTCTTCCCCGGATGCTCTTCTAACGCCTGTTGTGAAGGTGATTTACGATATTCAGAGAGCCAGTTATCTCACGCCAAAACTTGTTGATCTCGCTGAACACTCTTTGAGGACAGGCGAGTCTATTCTAAAGGCTGTCGATGCCAAAGCGTATGGCATTGATTTGGCCTCTTTTTTAGCAGAATAGCCCGAAAACCCTCGCCCAAAGCAACTTGTTGCGGCGGGCGGGGAGTAGTCACATTCCTAATAGGTAAATATCATGCAAGTGGATTTTCATAGCCGTATTGATGATCTTCAGGCCGATGAGTGGAATCGTCTCGTTATAGATGACAATCCCTTCCTCAAACATGAGTTTCTTGCGGCATTGGAGCACAATAGTTGCGTTGGTCAGGTTTTTGGTTGGTTGCCTTGTCACCTGACCGTTAGGGAAGAGGGGCGTCTGGTTGGCTTATCACCCCTATATGTCAAAAATAACTCATATGGCGAGTTTGTGTTTGACCATGCTTGGGCAGACGCCTACCAGCGCAGTGGTCTGAATTACTACCCAAAATTGGTTAGCGCTGCACCCTATACGCCTGCTAGTGGGGCGCGATTGCTTGTTGACTCCTCTGTTGATGTAAGAGAGGTCCGAGATTTGATGATAGATGCCACACTCTCTCTGGTAGCAGAATCGGATTTCTCCTCTATGCATTGGTTGTTTACGACCCCGGAAGAGGGTAAGTCCTTACAATCGCGGGGAATGCTTGAGCGGCTTGGTGTCCAATTTCACTGGCAGAATCCAGGTTATTCTGATTTTGATCATTTTCTGTCACAACTCACCGCAAAGCGAAGAAAGAACATACGACAAGAGCGACGAAAGGTATCCGATGCGGGAATCCGCTTCAGGCGAGTGCCTGGGGATCAGGTAACCGAGCAGGAGTGGTCGCTCTTTACCCAGTTTTATAATAAGACCTTTGAGGAACGTTACAGTTTGCCGACTTTGAATCTGGGGTTTTTTCAAGAGATTGGTAGGTGTATGGGGAAGCAGGTCATTTTAATATTAGCTTATGATGGTGAACTCTGTATTGCTGGTGCCTTGCTCTATCGAAGTCGAAATAGTCTTTATGGACGTCACTGGGGAGCTTTGCAGCAGTATGACAGCCTCCATTTCGAAACCTGTTACTACCAAGGGATTGAATACGCCATTGAGCATGAACTGCGCTGTTTTGAGCCCGGTGCTCAGGGAGAGCATAAGATCTGGCGTGGTTTTATCCCGACACTAACCTACTCATACCATTGGATTGAGAATCCCATGTTTAGCCATGGTATTGAGCAGTTTCTGAGCCATGAGGCTCCCGCCTTATTGGACTACCAAAAAAACTTATTGGCAAATTCTCCGTTTAGGCAAGTCGTGTAGTCGGTAACTATATGATCTAAATGGATAAAAAATAGAATCTTAATAAAAAAGAATTTTTTGTATTAATTGTTGACTAAAATAGTGCGTTACTTTAGGCTAATTACCTAGTGATTTGGTTGGAAATAGATTCTATACCTCTGGAGAAATACAAAATGAGATTGTCAACAAAAGGTCGTTATGCAGTGACAGCAATGCTGGATTTAGCCCTCAATGGTAAAACAGGCCCTGTCACACTTGCGGAAATTTCAGAAAACCAGGGGATCTCCCTCTCCTATCTTGAGCAGCTTTTCGCTGCTTTAAGAAGCAAAGATTTGGTTCGTGGTGTCAGGGGGCCTGGTGGTGGATACTATCTGGGCAAGAGTTCCGATGAGATTTCAATTGCCAATATTATTTGCGCTGTGGATGAGTGGGTTGAATTTACCCGCTGTGGCGGCAGACAGAATTGTAGTGGCGGAGCACGTTGCCTAACTCATACCTTGTGGGATGACTTGAGCGCTGAAATTTTTAATTTTCTGGCTGATATCTCACTGGGTGATCTGGTTAGAAGGAACCTGGCCAATAGGAATGGAAGAGATACCTCATTAAGTGCCGTATCTACTTCTAGTTCCCAAGCTGCTTGAGGCTGTTCACGAGGCTTGAAACGGCAACCTTCGGCGGGTACTCGAGCAGCAGTAGATACGCGTATCGTCCGCGCTATTCATCTCGATCAATGTGAAAATGGTGATGCGCAGCCGGGATGATGTCAATGGATAGCGAAATAGGCTATTATGGATAGCTTGAACCTTAAAAAATCAGTTGACCGCCCACATGTCGAAGGCTATTCCAATTCCGTGCAGTCGCTCAGATCCATTTCAGACTATATTCGCTGGGCAGCCAGCAGATTTTCCGAGGCAGAAATTTTTTTCGGCCATGGTACCGATAACCCCCTTGATGAGGCTGCAGCGCTGGTGCTGCATGCCCTTTATCTTCCTCCAGACTTGGCTGCTAATTGGTTTGCTAGTCGGCTGACATCGGAAGAGCGAAAGCGAGTGGTCGATTTGGTGCATCGACGCATTGATGAGCGTATCCCTTTGCCCTATCTAACAGGGGAGGCTTGGTTTGCGGGCCTTTCTTTTTATGTCAATAAGCATGTCCTGATTCCTCGTTCTCCCATTGCTGAACTGATAGAAACTGAATTTACTCCCTGGGTTGATCCGTCGCAGGTCAAGCGAGTACTGGATCTGTGTTGTGGAAGCGGTTGTATCGGAATCGCTGCAGCAACTTACCTACCTGATAGTTTGGTAGACTTGGCCGATATTTCTCCAGATGCTTTGGCAGTATCACGGCAAAATATTGTATCTCTGGGGCTTGAGGAGCGGGTTTCAACCTTTGAATCTGATCTATTTGATGCTTTGCCGTCTGAAAAGTATGATTTGATTATCTCAAATCCCCCCTATGTTGGTGATGTTGAAATGAGCACTCTGCCTGATGAATACCGGCATGAGCCTGTTTTAGCGCTTAGGGCGGATGAAGATGGTCTGCGGATTGTCAAACGAATACTGCGTCAAGCTACTGACTTTATGACACCTAATGGAATGCTGATTGTGGAGGTTGGAAATGGTGCCGAACTATTGACCGAGCACTATCCTGATGTCCCTTTTGTGTGGTTAGATTTTTCTTATGGCGGTGAGGGCGTATTCATAATCAGTGCAGCCAATCTGTTAGAGTATGCTGATAGATTATAAGCTTGAATCCGCAGTTAACCGTTAAACCTAAAAAGATCAGTTGGACAGCATAGGGTGCCCCACTGATTCTGGTAATAACAGACTATCTGGAGAGATTGGATAAACGATGAGCTTACAGCGAGCACGTAGTGCCGAAGAGTATGTGGAGTGGGTCAAGCAGGCAGTGTTTGAAATTGATGATCTCAGGGATTGTTATGATTTCCAGATGGAAGAGTTGGGACACTATCCTTCCTTTCTGGCACCGCTGGAGCAGGGCATAAAGGCTCTACATCAATCTATGGTAGATGGCAAATATCACTTTGACCGAGAAGATCTTTCTTTTATGGCTTTGGTGAATCGCTATGACGAAGAGATACCCTTCGCAATCCTTCTGCGCCAGATTAATGAAACACATCGAAAGGGGATTGATGTGGTTGCTGATTGAGATTGGTGTGAGTGACCCTTGCCCTACACCACCTCAAGCGGTCCAACTGATCTTTTAGGTTAAAGCAAGTAATTGAGAGAATACAACTATGGATCATTCAACGCTATTTGACCTTGAGCTGATCGCGAAATATGACCAGAGCGGCCCGCGCTACACATCCTATCCGACCGCTGTACAGTTTCATGATGGTTTTAATGAGGAAGCGTACAAGCGTGTCGCTCAGGAGAGTAATGCTAGTGGTAGCCCACTCTCTCTCTATTTTCATATTCCCTTCTGCGATACGGTCTGTTTCTACTGTGCCTGTAATAAGGTGGCCACTAAGGATCGAAGTATGGCGGCGGAATATCTTGCTCGGGTCTATGAAGAGCTTAGGATGCAGTCCGAATTATTCGATTCATCCCGGGTTGTGACCCAGCTTCACTGGGGGGGAGGGACACCAACTTTTATCAGCCCTGATGAGATGCGGCAGCTGGTTGGTAAAACGCGTCAATATTTCAATCTATTGGATGATGACAGTGGAGAATACTCAATAGAGATTGATCCCCGTGAGGCGAAGGGCGATACCATAAAACTATTGAGGGAACTAGGGTTCAATCGCATGAGTCTCGGAGTTCAGGATTTTGATGTAAAAGTACAGAAAGCTGTGAACCGTATCCAAAGCAAGGAGGAGACCTTAAGCGTGCTACAAGCTGCCAGAGACGAGGGGTTTCGTTCCACCAGTATCGATCTGATTTATGGTCTCCCTTTTCAGACGCTTGAGTCCTTTTCTTCAACCCTCGATCAGATTCTTGAAGTCGATCCTGATCGTCTTTCTGTTTTTAATTACGCCCATCTGCCTGAGCGCTTCAAGCCCCAGCGGCGGATTAATGAAGAGGCGTTGCCTTCACCGCAAGAGAAACTTGATATCTTGCAGATGACAATAGAGAAGCTCTCAAGCGCTGGTTATATCTATATCGGTATGGATCACTTTGCGAAGCCTGACGATGAGCTGGTTCAAGCGCAGATGAACGGTACGTTGTATCGTAACTTTCAGGGCTATTCAACCCATGCCGATTGCGATTTAATTGGTTTAGGAGCCACCTCAATTGGAATGGTAGGGCCAAGCTATGCTCAAAATATGCGTAGTTTGGATGAGTACTATCAGCGAATAGACAGAGGAGAGCTGGCTGTTTTTCGTGGGGTTGAGCTAACTCGGGATGATATGATCCGTCGTGACGTGATTACCCGACTGATCTGTCACTACACACTCTCCATTGCCGATGTTGAAGCCCGCTGGGATATGAGTTTCAAAAGCTATTTCGCCAATGAGCTGGCGAAATTGCAAGAGATGCAGGCAGATGGCCTACTCACTATTAGTAGTGAGTCTATCGATGTCTTGCCAAGAGGGCGTCTGCTGATAAGAAATATCTGTATGCAGTTTGATACCTATCTTGGCAGCAGGGCATCGCAGGGAAGTTTTTCGAAAGTGATTTAGTTTTCTGCGTTAAGCGCCTCTATGGCTTTTACATTTCCCTGAGCGGCAGCTCGCTGAATCCAGTGCATCGACTGTTGTGTATTCTTCTCCACGCCCAATCCGTGATAAAACAGGTAGCCCAGTGTGTATTGGGCTTTATCATTACCTTGCGCTGCAAGAGGAAAAAGAAGCTGGAATACTTTCTTATATTGCTTTGCATTGTACGCGAGATGAGCTTCATGCATAGTGGCTGCTACTTCATCTACCGGAACTTCGGGCGTCGAGGCGCAGCTTGTTAGAATTAATGATCCAATGAGACTAGTTGTTATGAGTGTGCGTCTTAACTTGATACAAAGTTGCATAGGGTCAGCCTACCAATTGATTAAGGTCGAATATGGGCAGCAAAATAGCCATTACGATCACCAGTACAATACCACCCATTACGAGTATCAGGATGGGTTCGAAGAGTCCTTGGATGGTTGAAACCAGGGTTTCGATCTCTCTTTCCTGAATGTCAGCCGAGCGTTCAAGCATCCCTTCCAAATTGCCGCTGGACTCACCACTGGCAAGCAGACTAAGTGTCATTGGAGGAAAATAGCCAGTGTTTTCCAGTGCCTGATAGAGACTGCTACCTTCGCGAACGCGTAAGGTTGCTTCTTCCACGGCGCTTCGCATGGGCAGATTAGTTAAAACCTGGGAAGCAATCCGCATAGACTCAAGAATCGGTACGCTGCTGGCAGCCATGATGCTGAGGGTTCTTGAGAAGCGTGCGGCGTTCGCTGTGCGAACCAAGCGGCCGAGTATTGGAATACGCAGTATAGTTCGGTGCCACCAGCGCTTTGGCCCTGGTTTTCTGAGAATATAGCTGAATAGCAGGCCACCTCCTAAAAGTGCCAGAATTATCGGCACGCCATAGGTTCGGAATGTATCACTGGCCGACATTAAAGCCCTGGTTATCCAAGGCAGCTCAGCTGACATGCTTTCAAACACGCGGGTTATTTGCGGTACGATATAGGTCAATAACCCACCAACAATAAGCAATGAGACGATAGTCAACAGGGCTGGATAGAAGAGGGCAAAGATGGTTTTTTGGCGCATCTGCTGACGCTGTTCCGTGTAGTCAGCAAGGCGGTCCAATACTATTTCAAGGTGGCCAGACTCTTCACCCGATGCGATTGTTTTGATGTATAGTTCTGGAAAGGTTTTAGGAAATTCACTCAAGCCGTCAGCGAGGGTTCGCCCTTCCAGTACTTTAGCACGAACAGCCAGTAGCGTTCGCTCCACATGGCGTTTTTCCGTCTGCTGTGAGGTCGTCTTCAGGACATGTTCCAAGGGGAGCCCGGAGCGTAGCAGGGTTGCTAGCTGCCGGGTCACCAATGCGAGTTCCATGGCATTGATACGCCGCTGAAACATTTTGTTTTCGTACTTGCCTTGGGCTGTCGCCTTCAACTATGCCACGCTGCTCCTTCCCAGCTGGATCAAGTGCTACGTATTCAAAGGCATCCAAGGCTTATCATCCTTCTTGAGTTACGCGAATGATTTCGTCAATGGTTGTGTCGCCATTGAGAACTCGTTTCATGCCATCTTGACGAATACTATCACCAAATTTTCGAGCGTGTCTCAGCATCTCATCCTCGCCGCTGCCTTTCTGGATAAGGTTGCGTAAGGTTTCATCGATAGTGATTAGTTCATAAATGCCAGTTCTTCCTGAATAGCCGTGGTTGTGGCACTTTTCGCACCCAGCAGAAGCGTACAATGTTACTTCACTTGAAACTGGTTGTTCAATTAACGCCAACTCTTCTTGAGTGGCACTGTAGGGGGTTTTGCAGTGTGGGCAAAGCGTTCGAACAAGACGTTGTGCCAATACACCAACCAAGCTGGATGAGAGTAGAAAAGGTTCCACTCCCATATCTCGAAGGCGAGAAACACTGCCAATGGCAGTATTGGTATGCAAGCTTGACATGACCAAGTGGCCTGTCAAACTCGCTTGAACTGCGATCTGTGCCGTTTCAAGGTCACGGATCTCACCTACCATTACGATATCAGGATCCTGGCGTAGTATAGCTCTTAATCCGCGAGCAAAGGTCAAGTCAACTTTATTATTAACCTGGGTTTGACCAATGCCATCAAGATAATATTCGATAGGGTCTTCCACCGTAACAATATTTCGGCTCTGAGTATTTAGACGGCTTAAGGACGCGTATAGCGTGGTGGTTTTTCCTGAGCCTGTTGGTCCGGTTACCAGGAAGATGCCGTGGGGGCGTTTGATAACACCTGGGTCGATCTGTTTAAGCATTTGTTTCGACATACCCAAGTGCTCAAGATCTAAGCGGCCTGCCTGCTTGTCGAGAAGACGTAGAACTACTCGTTCACCATAACTGGAGGGTAGGGTGGAGACGCGCACATCTACCGGGCGCTTTCCCACTTTCAGAGAGATACGACCATCCTGTGGGATGCGCTTTTCGGCAATATCCAGCTGCGCCATAACCTTGATTCGAGAGACCAGAAATGAGGATACATTACGTGGCGGAGTCAATACTTCACGTAACACACCGTCAACACGAAAACGCACCACCAGCCGGTTTTCATAGGGTTCGATATGAATATCCGAGGCCTGCTCTTTGATGGCTTCAGTAAATAGGGCGTTGATTAATCGTATGATTGGGGCATCATCATCGCTACCCAACAGGTCTTCTGGTTGGTTCAGTGCACGGGCAGCGTTATCCAGATCCATATCATCACCCATGGTTTCCATGATTTGACTGGATTGGTTTGAGCCAGATTCATAGAGCAGTGATAACTGTTTTTCCAGACTCTCCTCATCGATCTGTCTGTAGATCAAGGGTCGACCAAACAAGCGCCTGACCTCGTTGAGCACCACGATTGAAACCCCTGGTTTGTGCAGGAGTTGCTGCTCCTTTGTGGCCTCATCTTTGACGATGGCTACACCATGGCGTCGAGCATAGGAGTAAGGCAGCTTGTGCTCTGGTTCACGGTTTTCTGGCTCTTCAGAGAGGAGTTTTGATGCCTCAAGAAATTCTGATGCCTCGAGGAGCTCTGACGCCTCGAGAAGTTCAGATTCCTCGAGAAGTTCAGATGCCTCGAGAAGTTCAGATGCCTTGCGGAGTTCTGACGCCGCTGTATCTGGATCCTCTAAAGGGGTCGGTGTAGTGTCGGACATGAATCCATCTGCTCCAGTTATAGGTCCGGTTCCGGTTCGATATCTTTGTCGTCAAAGGGTGGAGCAAAGGTGCCAAAACGGGCCGGTAATACTGGTGTCTCATCATCGCTCATCAGGTTGATACCCTGTTCTTTCATCTCTAGTTGATGAGCACGGAAATAGTTGTATTTTTCGCTAGCAATCCGAGTATTCACTGCGGCATCACGCAATATGACCGGTCGTATAAAAATCATCAGATTTGTTTTGACCTTATTGGTTGTATTGGAGCGGAACAGGGCACCCAGAATCGGGATATCTCCAAGCAGAGGGACGCTCTCTTCAGTCTGCTTAAGGTCTTCACCAATCAGGCCACCAAGCACAACGGTTTTTCCGTCTTCAACCATTACGACGGTCTTGATATTGCGCTTCTTGGTGACAATATCACTGGCTCCAGCACTTGCGGAATTATCAAGACTTGAAATCTCCTGTTCGATCTCCATCTGGATGGAGTTCCCTTCATTGATCTGTGGTTTGACCTTCAATGTCAGGCCGACATCTTGGCGTTCCACAGTCTGGAAGGGGTTGACTGAGTCAGTTCCTCCGCTTGAGCTGTAGGAGCCGGTGATGAATGGGACATTCTGTCCAATGACGATCTCCGCCTCCTGGTTGTCTAGGGTGGTAATGCTGGGAGTAGAGAGGATGTTGCTTGATGTGTCACTCTTAAGGGCATGTAACACAGCGGCAAAGTTAAAGTTCTTACTGTTGAATTTGCCGACACCAAGATATGTTCCTTGGCCTAGTGAAATACCACCTCCAGACTCGTAGGCAGCATAGGCGTCAGTAATGCTAGGATTGCCCAGATTAATTACGCCAATCGGTCCTCTCCCGTCTGCGCCACCGTCAACCACCCACTGCACACCTAATTGTTTTGCTTTGTCATAAGTGACCTCAGCAATGATGGCTTCTACCAGCACCTGTGCACGACGGATATCAAGCTTACGAATAATCGCCTGCAGAGAGCGGAATACATCTGGAGTAGAAGTGATGATTAACGCGTTTGAGGCTTCATCGGCCTGGATATTGAAGGGGGTTTTCGGTTTCCCTTTGGCAGCTGCTGCGCCACTTCCTCCCTTAGCGCCATCATCGATGTTTTCTCCAACACCTGTGAGTACCTTAACCAAGTCTACCGCATTAGCGTATTTCAAATAGACGACTTGGGCATTTCCTTCGTTGTCAAACGGAGTGTCCAGATGTTCAATCACAACACGAGAACGTAATCGTGCTGTAGGGTCACCACTGATTAGAATGCTGTTGGTACGCTCATCCGCCACTAGTGTGGTGGAGGTTTTACCCATTCCTTTACCTCTACCGTTTTGTTCAAGGCTGTTCAGTATGCGCACCACCTCGGCTGCTGAGGCGTGCTGTAGTGTGACGACTTCAATGCTACTATTGCTAACTTGGTCGATCTGTCCAATGATTCTCATTAGGCGGTCAACATTCTGACGACGGTCGGAGATGATGAGTACATTGGTATCGGGATAGGCGGCGAGATGGCCTTCCTGAGGAATCAGTGGCCGCAAAATCGGTACCAGCTGTGCCGATGTGACATTTTTTACCTGAATGATTCGGGTTACGATCTGGTCTCCCGGTAGGTCACCGAGTGCATTGGTGGTGGGAATGCCGCCCTGTTTCGCCTTAACATCGGGTACTATCTTGATAACATCTCCACTGGGAATCGTGGAAAAGCCGTGAACCTCAAGAATCGAGAGAAAAACATTATAGAACTCATTTCGGTTCATTGGATGTGCGGAAATGACGGTTACCTTTCCCTTAACCCGAGGGTCAATAACGAAATTTTTACCAGTGGTTTCAGCAACTGTCTTGATTAATGCCTCGATATCAGCATTATTCAAATTGAGGGTGATTTGCTCTGCATAGCTTGGTAGATTGCATGCGAAGTTCAAGATGATCGCACCGAGCAGCGGTAAGGCCTGGCGCAAAAAACGACTTAAGGACATACGCTGTCTTTCCATGAAATTATTTGCCATCTTGTTCATGATTGAGGGGAGTCCGAACCTAGCACAACCCTGCTCAGACTGCAGAATTGTGAATAATAAGGGAAAATGTAGTGAAATTCTTTATTCATCATGGGTTTATGTTGAATATGTGATGCTTTTCATGGTAGCAGATGTGGCCTATTAGGTAAAACACTTAGTCTAGAGATTTGCGCTGTAGTTTATCTTATAACTGCCATCTGCTTGGCTTTTGCTGATAGCTTTTAGGGCGCTTCTGATACTGGGGTCCGATCCTTTACCTGGTTTGATATTGCCTTTAACCAAGAAGTTTCCTTCTGATGTGAGACTGAACTCTCCATTCACTGAAGTCGCACCACCCATGTCTTTGATTGTCGCCTTGATTTGGCCGTTATCATCGGTCAAGAGTTCTGCTTGCAGGTCACCCACATTGACAGCAAAGGGGGTTCGGAGGGAAGCGTCTAGCCACTTGACTGTTCCTTCCGCTGATACGATTTTCTGCCCCTCTAAGGTCAGGTTTTGAAGATCGAGATTAATCATGCCACCAATACCAATTTGGCCAAGATCAATGAGCGGAGGAAGCATGGCAGCTGGAATTTTTCCTTTAAAGTCTTCTAATTGGTAGCTATTTCCCGTCCCTTTCGCAACATTACCCTTCAGTTTTTCTCCGGAATGGTTGATTTTAATATCGAAACCGATCTGGCCAAATAGCAGACTGGTTGGGGTGAAGCGCCATTTTAACTTATCCACAGGCGTGCCTTGAATCGTTACCGCCTCCATTTTTCCACGCCAAAGCGTGCCTTGGATAGTGCCATAGGTTAGTGGTGGTTTTTTCGAATCGCTGGCCGTCCAACCTAAGATGTGTTGTGCCGGCAAGCCGTCTATCATGAAGATTAAGTAGCCACCCAGGCCAACTAATAGATAGCTCGACAAGCGCATTAGCTTTTCCCTCCACGCTGCAGAACGAGACGTGCGTTTACCAGTCCAGGGGCATCTTGTCTGTCAATGTTGAGTGATTCGATCTCAAGCGCATAGTCTTGGGTTAATTGCCCTAGCCAGCGAATCAGTAGGTCAAAAGAGGCCTCTTCAACCCACAGTTGTACTTTATTATCCCCCTGAGGCTTAATGCGTTGAATCTGCTCACGCAAACGGATGCTTTTCGCTGTTCTATCAACCAAGGTAAGTAGTGCCTCATTGGTTTTCCCTCTTTTTGAACCCTGTCGGGCTTGCATCCGTTTAATAAGGTTAGAATTCTCTTGCATCCATTGCAGTGTGGATTCCTGGCTTTTAACCAGCACTACCTTTTTTTCCAAGTTCTGGCTAAACGGCCGCCAAATAGCGAGATAGAACAGCAGAACAAGCACAGCCAGAGAGCCAATGATTATTGCCAGATGTTCTTGCGGCGATTTACTGGACCACCACTGTTTCATCACTGGCCTCCGCTGATTCTGATCTGAGATGTTACCTGTTTACCTGAGGCGTTGGCGGATCGGATCTCCACCTTAAGCTTTTCGCGCTCAATGGATTTTTTCAGGGCTTCTAGGGCTTGTAACTCTTTGATAGTCAGTTGCAGGTTTAGCTGACCATCACGAAAACTAATGTTTTGCAGCTCGGTATTGGGGCTTTTTTTGATAATTCTTGCAGTAGGAACGAAAAGGCTGGTGAATTGAGCGAACCCTCCGGACTGACCAACTTGTAGGGCTTTCAACTGTTGTTCCATCTGTTGTTTTGGATCGACAATGCGCTTAATCTTTGGAAATGCTTGTTGAAATGTCTTCCTGATCTGAGTGTTAAGCTCTGCGCTTTGCTGCTCATAGTGGAAATAGTCCTGTACTGTCAATATCATCGAAAGGCCAGCGAAAAGCAACCCCAATACGGCAGCGGGTAGCCAGCGTTTCCATTGCAGGGTCATTTTATCGACCCGTTGATATTCATTCTGCAGCAGATTAATCTGCTGTTTTTCATTAATGTTATTACCAAGTAGAGCCGTTAGCTGCGCAAGAGAGTCGAGCGCTACATTGGTGATTTCACAATTGGGAGCTATGGTGTTCAGATCAAGATCTGAGGCAGTATCCTTAAGCTGATAGAGTGTCAGCGTTTTGGGGGTATGCTCCTCTGCCTGTTGCAGCGCAAGCTTGAGAAAGTCTGCTCCATTGACAGAATCTACACTGAATCCTTTATGCGCCTGGCTATGGAGTTGTAAAACGTGATTATCATGATAGAGGCTCCAGCTATCGTTGCTCAGTGGCAGGCAGAGCAGGTCGGGGTAGATGGCCAGGGTTTCGATACCAGCAGAATCAAGCTTTTCCAGCCAGCTTTCTAGTTTTTGTCTAGCTATGATGATCACCGGAGTGACATTGTCACTATCAATGCTGCCTGCAGCAAAATGGAGCTGATCAATATCCTCGGTGAGTTCATTTTCAAGGGAAAAGGGGATCGCCTGCAACAGGCGTTGGCGATTTCGGGTTGGTATTTTTACCTCAGTGATCAGAACTTCGGTCGATGGTATCAGTACCAGAACACGCCGGCCTTTTGCCTCTTGAGCTGCTTCGGTAAGCGTTCCTTCGAAAGTTTCGGCGACACCAGGGCCCTTAATAAGCCAGGTGACTTGATCGCAGGATGGGGTGTGGCAATGCAGAATAAGGAGTTCAGCCATCAATAGGCACCAACAGTGCGGGATATCACTACAACATCTGCATCGCTTTTATATAAGCGGCTGACTAATTTTTGGCTGTTATTTTCCATTCGGACAACCGTCTCCAGCTGAAAAAAGTGACTATCTACAGAGATCATCGCCTCTATTGTTTCAGATTTTACGTTATTTTTAACTAAAAGTTCTCTAAGTCTGTCAATAAATGACTTTGTTTCCTCAAAAGGGGTCTCCTCTCGTTCACTAATTAGTGACTCAGCATCCGCTTCTGAGAGATCTGGGATTAAGCTTTGTAGCACGATTTGGTCTGCCGTATTAACGTTGATCTTGGTTTTCTCAGGTAGTGCTATCACATGAGGAGCTAGTTTATCAAAGGCTTCTTGATCTACTCCTTTGATGAGTCGGAGTTCTGTTATGCTGGCCATGGGGCTGTTTGCGGTGCGGTATGGTAGGTCCAGGTTAAGGTATTCAAGATCCTCAGCACCATCTGGAAACTGAGTATCTATATCTTTATCCAGCCAGTCCATTGTGGTCTGAGCAATCGATTCTGGTAGTTCGAGGAGTACTAATAAACGTTGAAACATGGCAAGATCAGCGGCTATTTGTGCCTTTGTTTCTGGATCAGCTTCTTTGCTGGCTAGGTAGAGGTTATTAAGGTTGAAACGTGCCTGCAGGTCGGTAGTGGCAGCTTCTACTTCTCCTTGTTCAAGCGGAGCGGCTAGCTGCTTCTTAGCCCAGTCCTCATCCAGTCCGTCATAGCTGCTTTTTCCCTTGCTATCCTTTAAATCCCTGATTAGCATGCCTCGAGACCAGGCTTCACTTCCCAGGGCATAAAAATAGCTCTGATCAGTACTCTGGATGTTATCTGTTCTGCGAATGCTGAGTTGTAGGTTATGGGTCATTGCTACAGCCGCTATGGACGCCATGGCGACAATCGCAATGGCGGTTATCAGCGCTACTCCCTGTTGATGCTTTTTGTGAACTCGATTTGTCTGCATGGAATGTACTTCCTATTCCTTATTTCTTGCTGGGAGTCGGCTTCCTTGCTGGGAATCGGGTTTCTTGCTAGGAATCAAGCGAGCTAGAGGATAGATTCGCCTGATTTGTCCCCAATCCTTGAGTTCCATCTGCATTTCGATGGTCACGGGTAATGTAGGTTCCTTTTCTGGGTTGGCAGCATTTTCCTCTGGAGGCCACTCACTATGCTTTTTTAGTTCATCGTCATAATAGAATAGCTCTAGAGATGATATCTCATCAATCAGCTCATACTTATGGGGCTCACTATCCTGTGCTCGGTCCAAAGTTTGCCAGGTGAGGCGATATAGGGTCCCTTCCTCCAATTGGTAAGCGACTCGCTGTAAGTTGCTGCGAGCAAGCTTCATTGGGTTGGCGTATCCATTCCGGGTAAATTCCACCAGAATCCCAGTAAATCCGTCACTTGAAAGGGCTGGTTGCTCATCTCCCTGCTGGTCGCGGATGGGCCGGTTGACCACTTGTCTGAAGTCCCGCTGCATGATACTTAGTCCCAGTTGAAGTTTTGCCATACGCTGGCTATAGAGGCTTGTTTGTTGTTCAGTATTGAGTACAACATTGAGACTTGAGTAGACAAAAGTAGCTAGGATGGCGAAGATCGAGATCGCGATCAGTAACTCAAGCAGGGTGAACCCCTGGGTGTGGATATATCGACATCCCAGATGGGGGAGGCGGTGTATCGATGCTTTCAACTTAGAATCCAGGTTCATCAGATAGGCTGTGAGAGGAAGCTGATGAGTGAGCTGATGCTATTCTCATCCTCTGGTTCACGATAGACTCGAATTTCAACCTGCCTGATCCGCTCGTCTGGTAGTTTGCTGACCTCTCTCACCCAATGCCACTTGTGTAGCCCCATCTCTTCATCGCCTTTTTTGGTGCCAATGTCTGGCCATTTATTGGCGGCTTGCAGTTCGCTCATCTGATTCATGGCTACCCAGTGAGCTAGGGTCTTGTCGCGCATATAGGCTACATTAATTGACTGATTGGCAGCAACGCTAATGATCGAGGTGAGGGCAATAGATAGAATCGCCAGGGCAATCAAAATCTCAAGCAGAGTGAAGCCTGAGCATTGGCGTACTTGAGCTGAGCCTGATATGTTTTCATTAAGGCGAGACATGTTCGAGGGAGAGCTCTCCATTTTCATTACCTGTTAGCCGATAGAAGCTTTCACTCTGCTCAGAGCTGATTTTCATTTCGAATGAACTTATCTCTCCACTATTCATCAGGATAATCTCCGGAGTTCTTTTTTCGTCATCGTCCCCGTCCTCAAGCGAGCTGGCTATACTGAACTCAATTCCTTCTGGCAATTGGCGTTCACGAAACAGGCTATCAGGTACCGTTTCCCAGTTGCCTTCATTCAGATGGAGAAAACTATAGCTATCCTCTGTAATATCCACGCCGATCAGGGTTGACCTGAGCAGCGCTTCTTCACTGCCAAGCTCTAGCAGACTGGTGAGACGCTGGGCTTCGGTCTTCAATTGGTCCTCTGGTGTATTGCGTCTCATGGAGATGGCGACGTAGTTGATCAATACCCCAATAATGATGATTACTATCATAACCTCAAGTAAGGTAAATCCCGAGGCTGATTGGATGGGAATCTTTGCCGGGCGATCTACCAAAACAGGTTTAGAGTTGGGGGCCGATGATATTATTTGAAGTGTCACTCCAGATTCCAGTTGCCTATGTCATCGTCAGTGGATTGAGGGTCGAGGCCTGAGGTATAGATGTCTACAACGCCATGAGTACCAGGGCTCAGAAACAGATAAGGATTGCCCCAAGGATCCATTGGTAAACGGTCCAGGTAGCCTCCCTCTTTCCAGTTACGAGGCTCTGGGCTGTCAGTTGGCTTGGTAACCAGTGCCTCAAGGCCTTGGTCTGTGGTTGGATAGACCATGTTATCCAAGCGATAGAGGTTAAGGGTGGCTTCAAGTGCACGAATGTCACTTTTAGCCTTTGTGATGCGTGCCTGCTCAGGTCTGTCCATAATTTTGGGTACGATAATGGCTGCCAGGATGCTTAGTATAACCACAACAACCATCACTTCGATGAGTGTGAAGCCATTGTTTCTTCTTGAAATGTTTCTTACTGCCATGGGTGATTCCTGAACAGTTGTTAAACTCATTTTAAAGGGGGCTGTATTGCCGGTCATAAGGTAGAACTCGTTATATGTCCATTTTGATCGATTGCAAAGTGGGCTATTATCAAGGGAATAACCGCCAGAATCCAGGGTTTGTGTGAAAAAATAGTCTGACGGGGTGATTCGGTTCACTATCCCTCTATAATATACCACCAGGATACTGTATTCGATCGCTTACATAAGAGCTGGAGTGGCAATGTGTATCATGCTGAGTTGATCCGATACAGTAAGCTATTTTCAATAGTATCAACAGGCCCACTGTTGATTAAGTCTGTACTGAAAAGCAAAAAGTTCATTGTTTCTCTTCCGTTGAGTCCATCTTTGTGAGGATTGCTGATTGACTATAGGAATTGTTGGTTACACATTTTCTGCTTCGCTCTTCCTGCTCTTTAGTGTTCTGCTGTTTACGAGTTGGCGTGGACGAATTGAGGGAACTTATCTACTGATCGCCTCTACAATATCGGCATGTTGGGCGCTGTCTGCTGTCGCATTTCAAATTCAGGAATCGACATTAACGGTAACCACCTATCATATCTTTGAAATAGCAAAGAACCTTGTCTGGTTTGCCTTTCTTTTCCGACTCTTGCAAACCCTGAAAGCGGCGGCAGGTGGTGATGCTGGTCTGCTACGCTTTGCTCCGATAACCATCATTACGATCTCCTTGCTGATTGGCGGGCTCGAAATGGTGGGGCAGCTCTCAGCGGGTGTACTTAGTTGGGGGAGTACAGCAAATTTGCAATTGGTTGGCCATTTGGGATTTGCCATTGCTGGTCTGATTTTAATTGAGCAGCTTTATCGTAGCACCCGGCCTGAGATGCGTTGGGCAGTGAAGTATCTTTATATAGGTATGGGCACGCTATTCGTCTACGATTTTTTTCTCTATACTGACGCTCTGTTATTTAAGCGCGTGGACTCTGTGCTTTGGCAGGCGAGAGGTTTTACCAGTGCACTTGTCGTGCCATTTGTGGCGGTGGCCGCGACCAGAAATCCCAGTTGGTCAGTGCGTGTCTTTGTCTCAAGGCAGGTGGTGTTTCACGCCACAACACTCTTGATGGCAGGAGGCTACCTTGTTCTCATGGCGGCGGCGGGTTACTACATTCGCTACTATGGTGGTACCTGGGGTAAAGCGACGCAGATAGCTTTTGTTTTCGCCGGTTTGTGCTTTTTGACCGTTGTGCTTTTTTCAGGGACGATACGAGCGAAACTGAAGGTTTTTGTTAATAAGCACTTCTTTAGCTACAAATATGACTGGCGTGATGAGTGGTTGAGAGTCGTTCAGACGCTCTCCGAAGGGCCTGGTGGCAATGAAATTCGTACACGAGTTATCCAGGCTATTTCAGACTCTGTACAAGCTCGGGGTGGCTACTTATGGATGCTGACTGATGATGAGAGTTATCAGTGCGCCAGTCAATGGCAGGTTGTTGAGCAAAATATAGCCATTGATTCACAAAGCGAATTGGTACGCTACTTCATGTCGAGTGATTGGATTATCGAGACGGATGAACTGGCTACCTATCCTGAACGTTACGATAATCTTGTGGTTGATGAGAGGCTGATTGCAATTCCAGGTGCCTGGCTGATTGTGCCGATCAAGCATCATGAGGCTCTTATTGGATTCGTGGTTCTTGTCAGGCCCATATCTCTTCGCTCAATCAATTGGGAGGATAGAGACCTGATTAAGGCTGCCGCCAAACAGGCTGGAGGCTATTTGGCGCTATTGCAAACATCCGAGGCCTTGAATCAGGCCAATCAATTTGAAGCGTTCAATCGATTGTCTGCCTTTGTCGTACACGACCTAAAAAATCTGATCGCTCAGCTTGAGCTGCTTGTAAAGAACGCCGAAAGGCATAGGAATAATCCTGAATTTATGGATGATGCAGTGAAAACCATTGGTAACGCAGTCAATAAAATGGGACGATTGTTGGCCCAATTGCGGCAGGGACGGTTTGAATCGAGCAGAACAAAGCAGTTTTATATTGAGGAGGCGGTAGCACGTGCCGTCAATGAATTGTATGCCTATCAGCCTAAACCAAGCTTGACGATTAAAGATAATTTTCTAGAGATTATTGCCGA
This sequence comes from Candidatus Thiodiazotropha sp., assembly GCA_037382065.1. GTDB lineage: Bacteria > Pseudomonadota > Gammaproteobacteria > Chromatiales > Chromatiaceae > Thiodiazotropha. Next base: position 20,244 of record JARRQF010000052.1, read on the forward strand.
TAGAGACCGCTTTAAGGCCATAATGGTGCACATGATTAAAAATGCACAAGAAGCAACGGAAGGAAATGGTGAGGTTAATGTGGTTATCAAAAAACTTGATGGCCATGCTGTGATTACGATTCAAGACAATGGCTCTGGAATGGAAGAAAAATTTATTAAAGAACGTCTGTTTAGGCCGTTTCAAACAACAAAGGGAAATGCTGGTATGGGCATTGGTGTCTATGAAACCAGAGAATACGTAAAATCATTAATGGGCAGTTTGAGTGTGGAGAGCCATGTTGGTGAGGGTACAACATTCACGATTTTAATACCGTTAAATCAAGCTGATCCAGCAGCAGACCTACCGTCTGATGCAACTGTTGAGGCGTAAGTGTGTGAGTAAAGTCAATAATCAACTGAAACCGCTGATCATCGTCGAAGATGACCCAGGCCTTCAAAGCCAATTGAAATGGAGTTTTGATGGCTATGATGTGCATATTACTGGTGACAGAGCGAGTGCGATAAATTTACTAAGAAAAACAACCGCTCCGGTTGTTACCCTTGATCTTGGATTGCCTCCTGATCCGACCAATGTGAGTGAAGGGTTCGCGACGCTTCAAGAAATCTTGAGTATGCAACCACAAACCAAGGTCATTGTGGTGACCGGTAATGATGACCGGGTGAACGCTTTGAAGGCCATTGAGTTAGGCGCCTATGATTTTTATCAGAAACCGATAGATCCTGATGTGCTGCGAGTGATTATTGAACGTGCATTTCATGTGCATAGTTTGGAAGAGGAAAATCGTGGCTTAAATAAAATTCAGCGTAATTCTCCCCTGGATGGTGTTGTTGCAAATAGTCCTGAAATGATTGAACTCTGCCGGGTTATTGAGAAGGTCAGTCCAACAAATATTACCGTGTTGCTCTTGGGTGATAGTGGTACTGGTAAGGAGGTGTTGGCGAGGGCGATCCATGGGTTGAGTGATCGAAAGGATGAAAAGTTTGCCGCAATAAACTGTGCTTCAATTCCAGAAAATCTGTTGGAGAGTGAACTTTATGGTTATGAGAAAGGCGCATTTACCGGGGCAGCAAAACGTACAATAGGAAAGGTTGAAGACGCTAATGGAGGTACCCTTTTTCTAGATGAAATAGGAGATATGCCGATTGGATTGCAGGCCAAAATGTTACGTTTTTTACAGGAGAGGGTGATTGATAGAGTTGGTGGGCGGGATGAGATACCCGTCGACGTAAGGGTGATTTGTGCCACCAATCAGGATTTGGAAGAGAAGATTGAGCGAGGTGAGTTTCGTGAAGACCTTTACTATCGGATCAGTGAGATCATTATCAATATTCCTCCACTAAGAGAGCGTGCTGGCGATGCTGTGCTGCTAGCTTGGTCTTTTATGACGAAGTATGCAAAACAGAATTCATCTAAAGTGAATGGGTTTACCAGAGAGGCATTAAAGGCGATTGAGGAATACTCCTGGCCAGGGAATGTCAGGGAGCTCGAAAACCGAATTAAACGCGCTGTTGTCATGGCAGATGATAATCTGATTACACCAGGGGAACTACAGCTGAATGTTGAAACTGAAAATAGTATGCCAATTAACCTTCGTGAAGTCAGAGAACGGGCTGAGGCGAGAGCAATAATACGGGCAATGAGTTATGTTGGAGGCAATGTGTCAAAAGCAGCAGACCTATTAGGGGTCAGCAGACCAACTCTGTATGATTTAGTAAATAAGTACGGTTTGAAATAGCGACAGCCATTGGAGTGGAAATAAGTTTTATGAAATATCTGACTGGAGATAGCAAGGAATTGGGCAGATGCAGCCTCGCACTATTAGTTGCAGTGGTTCTGCTGCTCTCTGGGTGTTCAGGTGGTGCTAGTGAAGAGGAGCGGTTTGCCAGTGCCACGATAAGCTATAAGAATAGTGACTATTCCAAAGCCGTTATTGAGTTGAAAAACCTGCTTCAGGCTAATGCTACTCACCAAAAAGGCAGGATATTACTGGCGAAAAGTTATTTGGCGATAGGGGATGGTGTCTCAGCGGAAAAAGAGATCAACCGAGTTGAGTCATCTACTGAAATCAAGCCTGAAATAGATGAGATATTAATCTTATCTTGGGAGTTACAAGGGAAATATAAGCAGATCATTGAGGTATATGAAAAAGGTACGCTGTCGAATAGTAGCTCTCCTCTTGTGAGGGCAAAGGCAGCTAACTCATATATCAATATTGGCAAGCCTGCACAGGCAGATGAATTGGCGCAAGAGCTGCTGTCTAAAGATCAAAATAATGTGGCAGCACTGATTTTGCGTGCCAAAGCGGCAAGCATGCAGAGTAATGATGAGGTGGCGATTGAATATCTCAATAAAGCGCTTGCTCTTGACTCTGAAAACCCGAATGTCTGGCGGACCTTGGGGACTATTCAGTCAAAGCTCCAGGAGTATGACCAAGCTATTGATTCGTTAAAGCGCGCTGTATCTCTCAGTTATTCGGGAGATTCCAAGCTGGAACGTCTTCAGACTAAGGCTGCGTTGGTTCAATTACTCATTCAGAAATCTAGATTTAAGGAGAGTGAACAATATCTCCAAGAGCTGAAGAGAGACTTTAAGAGCAATCCAATTGTAGGTTATTTATCCGGTTTACTTAACTATATCAACAAGCGGTATGGGGAGGCAAAAACAGAACTAACAGAGGTACATCGAGTATTACCAAATCACATGCCAGCCACGCTGCTTCTTGGCGCAACACATTTCGCTGAGAATAATCTGGAACAGGCGAATGTGCTGTTGACACGCTATGTCAGCCTAGTGCCGACTCATCTGCAGGCAAGAAAGCTGCTTGGTGAAGTTAAACTCAGACTCAATAAGCCACAGGAGGCATTGAAGCTACTTAAGTCCACAAAGGAGCAGCAGAGAGATTCCGAGCTTCTTTCAATGATAGGTACTGCTGCAAGCCAATCTGGTGACTATCTACAGGGTGTTGAGTATCTAAAAAAAGCGGCAGAGCATAATCCCGAAAATACTCAAATACGAGAAGAATTGGCAAAACTCTATCTTAGTCACGGTGCAGTGGATGAAGCGATTGCAGAACTAGAGCAGGGAGCAGGAAGTAGAACAACAAACCTCCTAATCCTCTCGTACAAGCTGTCTGAGCAGGTTTTGAGCGCCGAGCAGGATCATACAGCAGCTGATTATTATCTTCGGGCTATCATCGAACTCGTATCTGGCAATAGAAGTGAGGCAAGAGGCTATCTAAACAAAGCGGTGAAAGTTGAAGCTGGATATTCACCTGCATTGATTGCTTTGGGACGAATGGATCTCGAAGATGGTCGGTTAAGCGAGGGGCGTGACAGGCTAAACTTGGTGTTGAAAAAGGAACCACAGAATACCAATGTCATGTTATTGTTGGCGCAGATGAGTGAACGTTCAGGGCAACAGAAACAAGCCTTAGAGTGGCTTGAAAAAGCGGCGATGCTGGATCATGGCAGTATTCTGCCAAAAGTGATTCTTGCCCGCTACTACCTAAGAGTCAAACAGCCAGATAAGGCGGCAATATATCTGCAAGACAATGCTCTGAGAAACAGCGATGATCTGGCTATTTTACCGCTTATTGCTGAAATGGATTTGCAGTTGGGCCAAGAGGAAGAGGCGGAATCTCTGATCAAGAGAATCATTAGCTTGAATCCTAAAAATATCGATGCCTATCTGCAATTGGCGGATCTACAGAGAAAGCGCAGAGACTATTCTGCCGCTAGAAAGACTTTAGCCAAATCAGCTCCATTATCATATAAAGGGAAAATGCTTCTATTTTCGGTGGAGCTTGAGGATGAGCGCTTTAAGAAGGCCGAATCAATCGCTAAGCAATTGATGGGTGAAGAGAAAACTAAGTATACTGGGGCGATGTTATTAGCCGATGTTGCTATTGCAAAAGGCGACCAGCAGACAGCTATCTCCCTTTTGAAAAAACATACCACACCTGAAGCACCTTTTTACCTGATAAGTAAACTAGCTGATCTATATGTGTTGAATGGTGATGTCGAGTCATCGATTAGTCTGCTGAGTAATCGAGTGGATGCAAGCTCAGGAAAAGATAATCATGCGAAACTTGCACTTGCCATGGTCTATCAATCCTCGAATAAACCGAGTGATGCACTGGCCTTGTACAAAGATCTGCTGTCTGATGACCCCAATAATGTCATAGCACTGAATAACTCTGCACTATTACTGTTTGAATCCGACCCAGACATGGCGCTGGACTTTGCCCAAAAGGCCTATAAACGAGTGGGTGACTCATCATTAGCGGTGACAGATACCTATGCTTGGCTGACATATCAGGCAGGGGATACAAAATCTGCTCTTGAACTGATCCGGCCTATTCTGGACAGGACCTCTGATCCGTCTATACACTATCATTATGCTGAAATGATGGCTGCATCGGGTAAAAGAGGTGAAGCGAGAGATATTCTGAAAAAAGTTTTTAATGAAAATCGGCAATTTCAGGAATCAGGGGCAGCCAAACAGCTGTTAAGTGAGTTATCATCTGCTTCGGATTAATATCTATTTTGAATCTTGATATCATTGTTTAATAGGAAAGTGTTATGTTATCAATAAGTTATATGAAAATTACAAAATTTATGCTTAGTTTGATGGTTTTATCTCTTGTGGCCGCATGTTCTACGTCACCCGAGATTCGTCCAGACAGTACAGAGGATGGCACTGGGGAGCAAGCTTCATCGCCTCTCTACTTAATAGGCCCTGGTGATACGCTAAATATATTTGTCTGGGGAGATTCTGAATTAACTACAGATGTGGTTGTTCGTCCAGATGGCTTGATTACGACCCCTTTGGTAGAGGATCTCCAGGCTAGTGGACAGACCCCCACAGAGCTGGCCAGAAAACTTGAAGCAAAGCTCTCCAAGTTTGTAAAGAATCCCAAAGTAACGGTTAGTGTGAGGCAGTTTGTCGGGCGCTATACTGAGCAGGTACGTGTGGTTGGTCAGGCTTCCCAGCCCCAATCTGTGCCCTATCGTGAAGGTATGACCTTGCTTGACGTGGTTATTGAGGTTGGTGGATTAACTGAGTTTGCATCGGGTAATCGTGCGACAGTGGTTCGAAAGTTAAATGGGAAAACCACTCAATACCGTGTCAGACTTGACGATCTTATTCGTGATGGAGATATCACGGCAAATGTTAAAATGATGCCGGGAGATGTGTTAATTATCCCCGAAACCTGGTTTTAATCTCCTGTTTTCACTATGATCAATAAGTATACTATCGATTTGGAAGTGGTTTAAATGAGCAGTATAGAAAAAGCGATTGAGCGGTTAGCCAAATCTAATAAAGCTGCAGCTTCAGCTGAAACCACGCCAACCCACAATTTTGATGAAGGTACGTATCAGGAGAAAACCGCTCAGCCATCGGCAATACAGGTTCAATTAGACTATGAGACGCTCTCAAAAATAGGTTATATCGTCCCTGATGCCGGGAATAAAGTACTCTCTGAAGAGTACCGTATCATCAAGCGTCCCATTATCAGAAATGCATTAGGAAAGGGGGCTGCGCCCATTACTAATGGCAATCTGGTTTCGATATCAAGCTCATTACCTTCGGAAGGGAAGACATTTACAGCTTTTAATCTTGCTCTGAGTATTTCTACAGAAATGGATTCAACGGTGCTTTTGATTGATGGCGATGTTTTGAAATGTTCGATGAGTAAACTGTTAGGCATTGAAAAAGAGAAGGGCCTGATCGATCTATTGAATGACAAACAAACCAGTGTGCGTGATGTCATAATTCATACACAGATACCCAGATTGAAGTTAATGTCTGCAGGAACTCGTTCTGAAAAGACGACGGAGCTTCTTGCCAGTAAAGAGATGGAAAGATTGCTGGATGAGTTGTCTGATCGTTACAAAGATCGAATCATCATTTTTGATGCACCACCCATACTGGCGACCAGTGAGGCGGGGGTTCTCAATCAGCATATGGGACAGATTCTATTAGTAGTAGAAGCTGGGCAAACTCCTGTCGATGCCATTAAAGATTCGCTTTCTCGTTTTGATGATGAGAAGGCGGTTGGTTTGGTGCTCAATAAAAGTAGGGAAGGAAATGGTGCGAACTACTATGGTACATACTACTAGTATCAGGCACTGCTCACCTGGCCTGTCATCTTAATTCCAGGTTTCTTCTTCTTTTTAAAATGAGTGATGCTATAGCGTGAATGGCCACTAGTGGTGGTATTGTGGCTCCCTGGAATAGCGGGCTTTTGTGCGTTGTGCAGGGATGAACAGGTGTCGCGAGCACATGGATGTGCAGGAGCGACCTTCTCCCCTCACACTTCACCCCGATCTTTTTAGGTTAAAAACACTTCTCAGGGTAGGTGTTTATGATCTATAATAAAAATTTATGTGAAAAAAATCCCAAATCTTACATCCATTGTTTCATTTGAATCAGTCCTTTTGATCAACTTAAGATGGAAGTAGAAATAGCTTGTAAGTAATTGAAATAACTGGAATAATAGTTGCTGCTCTTTGCGGTCTTCACTGTTTGGAGCTAGCTGTTTATTCCTGGAATACCGAATTTAGCCGCTCTTGTGAATCCATGATTTTGACTGGATAATGGCCTAATAATTCGAAATCAAAATCATATAGACATAATTGTGGCTGAGTAATAGAAGATGAGAATAGGCCTATTAAAAGAATCGGTGGTGGGTGAAAACCGGGTTGCTCTTTCACCGGAAATCACAAAGAAACTGAGTGCTAAGGGCTTTAAAATTAAAGTCTCATCCGGTGCTGGCGAGAAAGCACACTTTACTGATCAGGCGTATATAGAGGCTGGAGCATCGGTCGTTTCAGCAAGCGATGCACTTGAAGCAGACATTCTGGTCAGAGTGCGTAAACCTTCGTTAGAGGAAGTAGCTGAACTTCCTCGTGGGTCGATCCTGATTTCACATATTGAATCCTGTGAGCTAGACGACGCTCTACTACAAGTATTGGAAAAAGATATCGTTTTCCTGGCAATGGAGCGAATACCACGCATCTCTAGGGCTCAGGCGATGGATGCTCTCTCTTCGCAAAGTAATATTGCTGGTTATCGTGCTGTTATTGAGGCTGCTGCTCATTTTGGGCGTTTTTTTCCTCTGATGATCACCTCAGCAGGTTCTGCTAAACCGGCCAAGCTTGTGGTTTTGGGTGCTGGCGTTGCAGGTTTGCAGGCTATCGCAACAGCCAGGCGTTTGGGTGCGGAGGTATTGGCTTATGACGTTCGTCCTGAAACCAAGGAACAGATAGAGTCGCTGGGAGCGAAGGCCATAGAACTGGATATTGGCGAGAGCGGCTCGGGAGAGGGTGGTTACGCCAAAGAGCTTTCAGATGAGGCTAAGGCTAAACAGCAGCAGGCCCTTGCTGATGAGTTGAGTAAGGCGCATATCATTATCAGTACTGCGATGATTCCTTGTCGGCCGGCACCTGTCTTGATTACCGAGGAGGTGGTTAAGAGTATGCGCGATGGATCGGTGGTCATTGATCTGGCGGCAGCTACAGGGGGCAATTGCCCTTTGACTGAGGTGGATAAGGTTATTGTCAAACATGGCGTAATCTTGGTCGGGCATACCAACTACCCCTCGATGGTAGCTTCTGACGCAAGTGGGTTCTATGGAGGTAATATTATGAATCTACTGAATATCATGGTCGAAAAAACGGATGATGGCTTGGTTCTGAAGAATCTTGATGAAGATGAGATCACATCTGCCATGCGTCTTAAGCCTGCGTCAATTAAATAACGAGAAAGAGTGATCCTATGCCTGATACACTAGTTGCATTATATGTTTTTGTTCTCTCCTGCTTTATCGGTTACTGGGTGATTTGGGGAGTTACACCTTCCTTACACACCCCACTGGTAGCGCTGACCAATGCCATCTCTGGCATTATCATCGTTGGCGCACTGCTCGTGACGGGTCTTGAATCGGCTGGAATCCTTGCTGAGATCCTTGGCTTTTTTGCTGTTCTTCTGGCTTCGATCAACGTTTTTGGTGGCTTTTTGGTAACCAATCGCATGCTTGCCATGTTTAAGAAAAAAGATAAGTGAGAACCTGAGTAATGGAGATTTCTGCAAACACCCAGTCGATTGCCTACCTTATCTCGGCGATTCTGTTTATCTTTGCCTTAAAAGGCCTTACCCATCCCGCTTCGGCACGTCGTGGTAACTTCCTTGGCATGATTGGTATGGTTACCGCCATTTTTGCCACGCTGCTTGGTAATGAGGTTCAGTCATACGGTTTTATTATTGCTGGAGTCGTCGTAGGTACATTGATTGGCACGGTATTAGCTGCGCGGGTTCAGATGACCGCTATGCCGCAACTCGTCGCAGCTCTGCATAGCTTTGTTGGTATGGCAGCCGTTTTGGTTGCGATCGGTACCTATCTCAATCATGCTGCAGCCGGTTCTTTAAATCCGGTCATGATGGGGGAGTTGGCCACCGGTATCATCATCGGAGCTATCACCTTTTCGGGTTCTGTCGTCGCTTTTGCTAAATTGCAAGGCCTAGTAAGTGGTGCTCCTGTTAAGTTCAGGGGGCAGCATGCATTGAATGCGGCCATCGGGATATCCACTGCTCTCTTAGGGGTCCACTTCGGGATGACAGAGAGCATCTCCTCATTAGTACTGATGACACTGTTGGCATTCATCCTCGGTTTTACCCTGATCATACCGATTGGTGGTGCGGATATGCCGGTCATTATCTCCATGTTAAATAGTTATTCGGGCTGGGCTGCTGCCGCGACAGGCTTCACTCTGGGTAATCTCCTGCTTATTATTGTCGGTGCACTGGTCGGTTTTTCCGGTGCAATTCTCTCATTTATCATGTGTCGAGCGATGAACCGCTCGATTATTAATGTAATATTTGGTGGTTTTGGCAGTGACGCTGGTGAGGCAGCCAGTGCTGTCAGTCAAGCGGCGCAAAAAGGCGTAAAGTCAGCATCTGTCGATGATGCTATCTATTGGATGGAGGATGCGGGTAAGGTTATCATTGTGCCAGGTTATGGTATGGCGGTAGCACAAGCTCAGCATGCCTTGAAAGAGATGATGGAACTGCTGGAGGGGCGAAATGTAGAGGTAAAATTTGCCATTCATCCAGTTGCTGGGCGCATGCCTGGTCATATGAATGTGCTGCTTGCCGAAGCTGATATACCTTATGACCATGTATTGGAGATGGATGAAGCCAATTCTGAGTTTCCCACTGCAGATGTTACCCTGGTTGTGGGCGCCAATGATGTGGTCAATCCTGCGGCCAAGAGTGACTCATCCAGCCCAATCTACGGAATGCCTATTTTGGATGCGGCTAAGTCCCGGCAGGTCTATTTTTTGAAGCGTTCAATGAGTCCTGGCTATTCAGGAGTGGATAACTTGCTTTTCTATCAGGATAATACCTCGCTGATCTTTGGTGACGCCAAGGATACAATAGAGGGCATGGTTTCTGCGCTCAAAGGCGGTGGTCACTGAGTGAGGCTTGCCCGGAATAAAAAGCGGGCTTCAGCCCGTTTTTTAGGTTTAAGGTGATTGAGTCTCAACTGCCCAACTGAATGGAGCGGTCAACTGATATTATTAGGTTCAACCAATACGAAAACCTTAGGTACGGATACACTTCCAGCTCCTGCGGAGCTGGATCTTTGTATGCTAGTAGATCGTCAGCGCTTCAAACGACGTCTGCAGAGTTTGAAAAAAACTAAGCTAAAAGAGGCTGATTATTCTCAACGTGTGCTGAACCTTTGGCAGCAGATTAAGGTCTCTCAACAACGACTCAAACAGCGTATCGAGCATCTTCCTCATCCCTCCTTTCCTTCTGAGCTTCCAATCAGTCAGAGGTTGGATGAGATTAAGGAGATGATAGCTGCTCATCAGGTTGTCATTTTATGTGGCGAGACAGGTTCAGGTAAGTCGACGCAGTTGCCAAAGATCTGTTTGAGTTTGGGGCGGGGTGCGGCTGGATATATCGGGCATACTCAACCGCGTCGTATGGCGGCTCGCTCTCTTGCCATGAGGGTGGCAACTGAGCTTGACTCTAAGATTGGCGAGCATGCTGGTTACAAGGTGCGCTTCAGTGACCATCTAGGGGCTGATACCCACATCAAACTAATGACTGACGGCATCTTATTGGCTGAAATTCAACAAGATCCCTATCTCAATCAATACGATACATTGATCATTGATGAGGCTCATGAACGAAGTCTGAATATCGATTTCATTCTTGGCTATTTGAAGCAGCTATTGCCAAAGCGGCCTGATTTAAAGCTGATTGTGACCTCGGCAACCATTGATCCCGTGCGATTTTCGGAGCATTTCAATCAAGCTCCCATTATTGAGGTTTCAGGTCGTACCTATCCAGTTGAATTGCGTTATCGTCCGCAAAATGAAGAGCCGGAAAACGAGCGTGATGATCCCATGCAGCAAGCGATTGTGGAGGCGATAGATGAGCTTTCACGGCAGGATCGAGGCGATATTCTAATCTTCCTCAGTGGCGAACGTGAGATTCGAGAAACAGCCGAGACTTTACGCAAGCATAAGTTGCAGGCTACAGAGTTAGTGCCACTCTACGCACGATTGAGCATGGAAGAGCAGAGCCGTGTTTTTAAATCCCATGCCAGCCGACGCATTGTTCTGGCCACGAATGTGGCCGAGACATCCCTCACGGTGCCGGGTATCCGCTATGTTATCGATACCGGTTTTGCTCGTATTAGCCGCTACAGCCATCGCAGCAAAGTGCAGCGCTTGCCAATAGAGCGCATCTCCCAGGCCTCAGCTAATCAGCGTAAGGGGCGTTGTGGACGGGTTGCCGCCGGAATCTGCATCCGACTCTATTCAGAAGAGGATTTTCTCAACCGATCTCTTTTCACAGAACCAGAAATTCAGCGTACTAACCTGGCTTCGGTCATTTTGCAGATGAAGTTACTGAAGTTGGGGGATATTAGTGAATTTCCCTTTATCGATCCACCTGATCGTCGTCTGATAAAAGATGGTTACCGAGTGCTGGAAGAGATCGGTGCTGTGGATGGTGCGCGGCGAGTGACACGCCTTGGACGGCAGCTCTCTCGTCTGCCTGTAGATCCGCGCATTGGCCGAATGCTGCTTGCGGCTGCGCACCATCGATGTCTCAATGAGGTATTGGTGATTGCTGCTGCGTTGAGTATTCAGGATCCTCGTGAGCGTCCAGCTGAAAAGCAGCAACAGGCCGATCAGGCACATGCGCGGTATCGTCATGAGAAATCTGATTTCATGAGTTACCTCTCTCTGTGGGCTGAAATTGAAGCTCAGCGCAGGCACCTTTCAAAACGCAAATTTCATGCCTGGTGCAAACAGCAGTTTCTTTCTTGGAATCGTCTTCAGGAGTGGCGCGATATCCATGCACAGTTGTGCAGTCAGATGCATGAAATGGGGTATCGGGAGAATCTGATTGAAGCTAGCTACGAAGAGATTCACATGGCTATGTTGAGCGGCTTGTTGAGCCATATAGGCTTTAAAAGTAAGGCACATGACTATCTTGGTGCACGCAATAGCCACTTTTATCTCTATCCCGGTTCTGGATTATTTAAAAAACAGCCGAAATGGATTATGGCTGCCGACCTGGTTGAAACATCAAAGCTCTATGCCAGAACAGTGGCCCTGATTCAGCCTGAGTGGATAGAAAAGTCAGCTGGGCACCTGCTAAAACGCAGCTATTCTGAACCACATTGGGAGAAGAAGAGGGGGCAGGTCGCCGGTTTTGAAAAGGTAACTCTATTTGGAATTACCCTGGTAGCTCGTCGAAAAATCAATTTTAGCCCCATCGACCCGGTGGTGGCACGTGAGATCTTCATTCGTTCTGCTCTTGTTGACGGTGATTTCCATACCCGTGCACCTTTTTGGCGCCATAACCAGGAATTGATAGCCGCAATTCGAGATCTGGAAGCAAAATCACGGCGCAGAGATATTCTGGTTGATGAAGAGCGTATTTATCACTTCTACGATCAGCGGTTGAGCGATGGAATTTCCACAGCACCTGCGTTTGAGAAATGGCAGAGGGAGCAATCTAAGAAGCATCCCAAGCTGCTCTATATGAGGGAAACAGATCTGATGCGTGATGATTCGCAACAGGTTTCAAGCGCACAATTCCCCGACACCCTGGAGCTGAATGGTATGCGGCTTCCTCTAGAGTACCACTTTGAACCGGGCAGTAGTGCTGATGGGGTAACCCTGGTGGTTCCTCAGGATGTTTTGAATCAGGTCAGTGATGCACGGCTTCAATGGTTAGTGCCGGGATTGCTGCGTGAATATGTGATTTCCTTGATCAGAGGCTTGCCCAAGTCACTGCGACGTTCATTTGTGCCAGTGCCTGAGTATGCCGATGCCTGCCTCTCTGGTATGGAACCCAGCGATCGTCCCTTGGTGCAGCTATTGGGAGAGAGACTCAAGCAGCTTACTGGGGTACATGTTCCTGAGGATGCCTGGAGCGATTGCGAATTACCTCACCATTTACAGATGCGCCTGAGAGTTGTCGATGAATCAGGCAAAAGTCTGGAGATAAGCAGAGACCTACAGGGCTTGAAAAGCCGGCATGCCAAGCAGTCGAAGGAGAGGCATCGTCGGCTCTCTTCTCCCGATTTGGAGCGCACTGGACTCAAAACCTGGGATTTCCCTCCGTTACCTGAAAGAGTGGCTGTTGAACAAGGTGGCATTCAATTACAGGGTTTTCCAGCCATTGTGGATGATGGTGCGAGTGTTTCAGTCCGTCTTTTGGATGCCGAGTTCAATGCCAGACTCGTGCACAAAGCCGGGGTGCGGAGGCTACTGATGCTGAGAATGCCCAAAGAGACCCGTTATTTGCGTAAGAATCTGGCACATCTGGAGCGTATGCGGCTTCTATATGCCAAGGTTCCCTCGGCACCAAAAGGTGTCACGCTTGCTCCTTATAAAAACCTTGAAGATGAGCTGGTTAGCAAAGTCTTTGATCAGACCTTTCTCAATGATCAGGCAGAGATCAGAGATGCTGCCAGTTTTAAATCACGCTATGAATCGTGTAAAGGTCAACTAATGGTGAATGCCAATGCCCTTTGTGACCATTTGCTTAGTATTTTTGAGGAGTACTATCGGGCGCGAAAAGGTATTGCGGCCATAAGTCAGGTGAACTGGATGAAATCGGTTATGGATATGCAATGTCATCTGGATCGTCTGGTTTATCAAGGATTTCTTCAGCATGTTCCTGAGGAGCAGATTCAGAACTATCCGCGCTATCTGAAGGGATTGAATAAAAGGGTGGAAAAACTGCCTCATGCACCCGTCAGGGATCAACAGCGGATGAGTGAAATAGCGGATATACAACAGAAATGGTTACAATGGGATACGCAATGTCGGAAGGATGGACGTGTCGATGAACGAATTGAAGATATTCGTTGGAGACTTGAGGAGCTTAGGGTCTCACTCTTCGCTCAGGAATTGGGGACAAGATACCCTATTTCCGTAAAACGACTGGAAAGACGCACAAGGGAGTTGGGACTCTGATTCTGAATTCTGCCGTTAAACCTAAAAAATCAGTTGACTGCTCCATTCTAATAACAGGTATTTGATTTTGAAGAAAATAGCTTCGATGGTTATGGTCACCTACTGGGTGAATCACGCTACAGCGTGAAGAGCACGCTGTCCAACTGATCTTTTTAGGTGCAATGAGCTGGGAGAGGATAATGACAGAATGTTATTGTGGGTCTAATGTCGATTTTGAGCGTTGCTGTGGTCCGATACTTAAGGGAAGCAGCCAAGCGGAGAGTGCTGAAGCATTGATGCGCGCACGATATTCTGCATTTGTTGTGAATAATCCGGAATTTCTACACAAATCCCTTCATCCAGACCATCGCTCAGACCACGATATCGAAGCGACCCGACGTTGGTCGGCAAACTCTCAGTGGTTAAGTCTGGAGGTAGTTGACGTAGAGGGTGGGGAGGCAAGCGACGATGAAGGGAGTGTTGAGTTCATTGCCACTTATAAGGAGCAGGGCATTGTTCGGTCTCACCATGAAATCAGCCGTTTTGCCAAACAGGGCGATACTTGGTATTTTATGGATGGTAAACTAGTGGTTCCCCAAACTAAGGTCAGAAAACAACCAAAAGTCGGGCGAAATGAGCCTTGTCCCTGCGGTAGTGGTAAAAAATTCAAAAAATGTTGCGGTACCTAAATAAATCAGGTTATCGAAAAGGATGCCAATGAACAGATTGTTAAGTTTCATCGCGATACGCCGACAAATTTTGTAGTCAGTAAGTAAGCTATGGAGTAGTACCGCCTGTGTTAGTGTCAAAGTACAAGATAGTCAAAGTTTCGATCTGGCGGTTGTTTCTGCTCTTGGCTTTTTTGTGCATTCCATTCTCGATTAAAGCTGAAATTTTCAAATATCAGGGCCCGAACGACCACATTTACTTTACTGATAAGCCGATGAAGGGGAATTATCGTCTGCTTTGGCGTAGCGGAAAGAAAAAGAGCAGCAATAGTGCCTACATTTTGGCTAAGATGCGTAAAAACAAGGCCAAAGTGACTCCCTATATCGATGCTATTGCGAAAGAGCTTCATCTTCATCCCGGTTTGCTGCATGCTGTAGTGCGTGTGGAGTCTGCGTACAACCCAAAGGCTCTCTCAAAGAAAGGTGCTCAAGGATTGATGCAATTAATGCCTGCTACAGCGAGTCGTTATGGTGTGAATGATGCCTATGATCCCCAGCAAAATGTACGTGGTGGTGCGCAGTATTTAAAGGATTTATTGAAACAATTTGAATTCGATATCAAATTAGCATTGGCAGCTTATAATGCGGGTGAAAATGCTGTTCTGAAATATGGGAAACAAATTCCCCCCTATCCTGAAACACAGAACTACGTCAAAAAGGTTCTGAATGAGTTTGAGCGTAATCGCTTGGCCATGCTGAACTGATGTGATACTAGTGTGGTGCTTCATACAAATTGACGATGATAGAAGCCTGCTCAGGCCAGGAGACAAGGCGCAATGCGCAGGGAATGGCTCGCCCTTTTCAACCTAAAAAGATCAGTTGGACAACGTGAAGAGTGCGCTTGTGGTGGTGCAG
>JARRQF010000053.1:0-14692 GCA_037382065.1 Candidatus Thiodiazotropha sp.
ATTGGAGGGGGCTACATCTTTCCACTGCATGAAAACTGGGATTTATATGGAGCAGCTTCTTTGGTGCGTACTGATGTTAAAAATAACCTCAAATCCAACATAAACTTAAGTAATAACGATGAAAACAAGACCAGCCTTAGCGTTAAAGCTGGCGTGCGAGGTATGGTATTATCAAATCTTGAGGTGAGAGGGAGCCTCGGTTTCGACAATAGCACTGAAGCCTTTGAGGACGCCAGTAAGTTTATTGGTGAAGTAGGTACATCATTTTATTTTATTCCGAGTGCTTCAGTAGGTTTGGATGTTTCATTCGGGGGTGGTATACGCATGATGCTCGGCGGCAGATATTCCTTTTGATTTACATGCTAATCACTACGACAGCTGCGCTTTTAAATTAAAAGCTAAAGTGCGCCTATTGTATGAGGCAGTGGCCTCTTATTTTTTAGAGACCACTGCTTTATTTCTCTATAATGTTAGTTCTATACCTGTCTGCTCATTAGCAGAGAGTAACTACCAAAATGGATCCTTCTTAGCTTGATACTGCTCTACTGTAAAGTAGGGGGCGTGTCAAGGCCTGCGTGGCAGTATATGAATGCGCCGCTAGCAGGCATGAATATAACTACAGAACGGTGATTAGTATCACGAAACTATCAATAAGTTCTACTACTGGTAGTCTATATAACGGTGTTTAAATAGCCTCTGTTAAGGTATATTAATCTGCTTTAAAGCTTATGTAGATTTAATTTTTCCATAACGGGAGTTTTTTATGAATGGAAATACCATAGTAAAAAAAGTGGGGGCTATCTTTTTTGTTTTAGCAGGTATCTCTCTTACGCCACTTTATGCAAGTGACATGAGCTATAGCTATGCAGAGGGCAGTTACTATATTGACCACGAGGCAGATGACGTAGATGGCGATGGTGGTTTTAGGATAGCAGGGGCCTTCCAAGCAACTGAAAACATCTTTGCTTTAGCTAGTTATAGTAAATTAGATTTTGACGTTCCAAGAGGTTATCACGATATAGACGTTACTTATCTTAAAATCGGGGGAGGTTACATCTTTCCGCTGAATGAAAGTTGGGATATTAACGGAACTTTTTCTTTAATACGTGCTGAGGCAGACGGTGCTCGAAGCAAAGACGATACTAGCTTTGGTTTTTCCGGTGGTGTGCGAGGCATGGTAATACCAACGGTTGAGGTGAGAGGGAGATTAGTTTACGAAAACACTGACATCTATGATGGTAGTGATGGTTTTTTTCTTGAAGCAGGTGGGTCTTTTTATATTATTCCGCAGGTTTCAGTAGGTCTTGATATTACGCTTGGTGGCGATAAAAGTATGAGGCTCGGCGGCAGATATTCCTTCTGATCAGTGGCGCGCTATTGCTGCGGTTTTAAATCAAGCCTAAAGTGTGCCTATCGCATGAGACAATGGCCTCTTGTTTTGTAGAGGCCATTGTTTTTCTCTCTGTTTGTTATATCCCTGTGTACTCTTCAGTCTAAAATCTGCAGTTGACCTGGATTTTTCACCAATCCTTGCAGCAGTAGAGATTAGCTAATAGCGCTGAAATCACACGGCCTTGCGGCGTGCCTTTGCGGATGTAGGATGTGGTGAGGTACGAACCGCATCATTGATGTTTGTGAGCCACCCCCACTATTGATGCGGTTCGCACCGCTCACCGCATCCTACGCAACCACGAATTTTATCGCGACTTCAAAAAGAGTGACCTATCGGTTTAAAAACCCCCTTGAATATCTCACTCAAATATTGGCGCATGATCGAAAATCATGATGCGGTTCGTGCCTCACCACATCCTACGTTTTAACCCTATTTCGCAATATTTTTGTGGCGATTGGTTTCTATTTTGAACGAAAACGAGTCCTTTGTAGTGCAATTGCCCTGGGGGGGTACCCATGCCAATTAGCCCAACATATCATTACATTATGTCAGGGTTTAGCGCTTAACTGCAGAAGCTGGGTTCAGTGAAGATCGATATTTTCGTCGCTCTAAACAACGGGGCATTTCGCGCATTCTGCCAACGACCACCGATATCCTTCTCGATCTGAATGAGTGGCGTTAAAAATATCAAGCGTCATCCAAAGATGCGGCATATGCCTTAATTATTTGGCCATATGACCCACATGCTAATCATTGTTTAATAAAATTTAATAATAATCAGGTGCTTGTGTTATGGCACATTTCTTGAATTCTATATGGACCGCTATCGCCGTTGAGTCATAAGTTTAGCCGTTCATTAAGAAGTTAGGAGAAAATAGTGAGACTTTGTATTGATCCCACCCTTCGTTTTAGCCAGGCATTCAGATGCTCTACTCTTGCGTTTGGCCTAGCATTACCCCTTGGGGCCCACGCCCAACAGCCTGTCGATGAAGAGTCGGATATAGTGCCTACCATTTCAGTGACAGCAACAAGAGTCGAATCTTCGGTGCAAGATACATCGGCAGCGCTGACTGTGGTTGATACAGAAGAGCTGGATCGGATTAAATTCACCGATGCCACTGAGGAGTTAATGAAGCGTATCCCTGGTTACAGTATGTCTCGCAATCTTCGTATCCCCATGGGCAGCAAGAACTACACCATCAATCTGATCGATGGACTCTCAACGGGTACGACCTTCGGCAGTGGTACTATTGGTTTTGCGAATAGCACAAACAGCTTTGATATCCAACGCGTCGAGGTGATCAGGGGGCCAGCCTCAGCGCTCTACGGAAGTAATGCCTTGGGTGGTGTTATTAATATCATCACCCGCGAACCGCCCCTGGAACCTGAGTATCGGGTCTGGGCTGAGGGTGGGCAGTACAGCCGTCAGCGAGTTGGCGTTTCTGCGGCGGGAACAGCCAACTCAGTTGGCTATTTTTTAGATGCCAATAACTTGAACCTCGATGGCTCACAGGACCGCACCGAAAACGAGCGCAAACAGATTAGTGGCAAACTCTTGTTTGAGGTGAGTGACTATTCGTTGCTTACTATGCGCGCTGAATACCTTGACTCTTACCTTGAGAACCCTGGAAGTTTAACCCAAGCACAGTATGATGAAGATTGGCGTCAGGCGGCTGTCAATGATGCTTATACCGACGAGCAGGCGAAGTCATTTTCCACCAAGTATGAGCATGATCTTACAGAAAACTCGGGTGTTGAAATCTCCTATGGTATTAGGAAAATAGAGAGTGAAGGACCACCTTCCTTTAGCCCGACAGGTGGCTTTTCAAAGAAGGATGTCACCAATCAAAATCTGGTTGCTCTCTATCGCCATAGTCTTGAAACGCTCGATTCTCAATTCATTGTTGGTACCGATCTGGTGCGCAGCGCTTCTGACTCTGATACCTATTCTGAGCGCACTACCTCCAGCAGTGTCGCTCAGCACTGGGATGTCGTTGCAAATAATACCTCGCCATTTGCCCAATATGAGTTTACCCCACTTGATAAGGTCCGCGTCTCTCTGGGTGCACGTTATGATCATATTCACTACTCGGCCGATGGCTACAATGTTTCGCGCGGAAACACCACCAAGTATGACGAGTCGACCACTTTCTCTCATACCAGCCCCAAGGCTGGGATCACTTATAAGTTGAATAAAGATAGCAGTCTTTGGCTTGGTTATGGGCAAGGTTTTGTGGTTCCAAGCTATAGCTATCTATTTGTCAGCAGCCGGGGCTATGAGGCCAATCCCGACCTTAAACCCGAGAAGGCAGATAATATCGAGTTAGGCTTTAGGGGCCAGTATCGTCCAGCAAAATTGAGCTACGATTTCTCTCTCTACCATACAACAATCACAGATATGCTTGTGGCTGATGATGAACGTGAAACCTATGTCAATGCTGGTGAGGTACAGGTCCAAGGTTTGGAAACCATGCTCAATTGGAAGCCACTCAAAAGCTTGCGCTTCGAACTGACCCATACCTATGCCGATAATGTGTACAATGACTTCGTTTCTGGAACGAGTGACTATAGCGGCAATACGCTCGCCTATTCACCCAAGCATCATATCGACTTGCGTACCATCTGGATGCCAATCAAAGGATTGGAAGCTGAACTGGAGTGGAATCGTACCTCCAACTACTACACCTCAAGCGATAATAGCGATCCGCAGGGCAAGGCCTACCGCCCGAGTATTTTAAATCTGCGTGTTAGCTATGTGAACGGCCCCTGGTCCTATTGGGGACACATATTGAATCTGGCTGATAAAAAATATGCGGAGAGGGTTAAGTACAACTCTCGTAATGGTCGTACGTTTGATGTCGGTGGACCACGAACCATGTATGCCGGTATCGCATATAACTGGTAGGCAACATACTGAAACCTAGCCTCCTCAGTTAGCTGCGGAGTTAAAGGGGGTCTCAATCATGAAGAAAAATATCTGGCAGGGTACGCTTTTACTCCTTGCATTGTGCAGTCAGAGCGTTCTGGCAAACGCACCATTGTGGTTATCCGACACAGCGCCCAATGACGAGTCGGCAGGCCATCAGCACATGTCTCACGGTGGTCCGGTTGAGCGGGGAAAACGGGGCGTATTTCAAAAACGGCTCTGGGTGCGTAGCGGGAAGGCACCGGCTGAAGCAGCTTATGTGATACCTGAAGGTGAACTATCAGCGCAGTTAATTATTCCTGATAAAAGCCAAGCGAAACTAAAACAGTCGGTTAAAGATCAGCAGGCCCAGTTAGTCTTCAGTATGCCTGATGAGGGTTTCTACAATGCCTACTTGACCCAACGCATAGTAGATAATAATCAATTAGAGATAACAACAGCAAAGGCAGAGGTGCTTAAACACAGTTGCCGTGAAGGCCATGACCACGTTAAAGATTTGATGCCACCCAATCATCTATCGGATATCCCGTTAGAGATCGTGCGCGAACGCTTGCCCAATGAGAATTTTCATAGCCGAGTCGCTTATGGTGATGTTATTTCATTTCTCGTGCTGGCCAAGGGAGAGCCAGTATCGGGTGCCGAAGTAACTCTCTACACCCGATCAGGCTGGCAGAATAGTTCGATCAGTGATGAGCAGGGACATGCTACGTTTACCATTATTCGCGACTACTTCCCCAGTTGGGAGTTTTTCGAATCACGTCATCGGCAGGAGTTTCTGGCAGTCGCCAAACTACAACGTGATGAAACAGGTAGCTACCAGGGAGAGAGTTACTCTGGGGTGAGTTATGTCGCAACCCTACCTGGTGCCTATTTCCCCTCTAGTCGTGACTATCAATCTTATGGTTACGGCTTGTCGTTCGGTCTGTTTGGCCTGACATTCAGTGGACTCTCCGTCTATCTCTATCGCCGCCGTCGGATACGGCCCTACAAAGAGGTACGTTTCGATGATTAGATGGAATCATGCTTTTTTTGGAGGCTTGAATTATGCTGGCTAACATTCGGCAACGCCTCTACAATGCCGATCTCAAACGATTCCGCTTTTGGTTGCAGTTTGGCTTCTTCGTGCTTTTTGTTTACGGCGGATACATAGCGATTAACCTGGGCAATAGCTTGCCCACCTTTTCTTGCGGATATAATGGTGAGGGTCGAGGTGGTGTCTGCTACCTGCTGCCGTTACAACATCAACTGAGCGGCTCCTGGGAACGGCTCTTTAGTTGGGCTGGCATCGCCATATTGCAGGGCTTTCTCTATTTCACTCTCTGGTTCATTGTGCTTAACAAGGCTTGGTGTGGTTACGCCTGTCCTCTTGGCACGCTTCAGGATTGGATCAGCAGTCTGCGCCGCGCCATGGGCATCCACTTTGCCCGCTACAGTGAACAGGCCTTTCGCAGTCTGACCTGGGTAAAGTATGGACTGTTGGCATTGACTATTCTAATTCCTCTTGCCATCGGCGGCGGCTTATTGCCACACAGTATGGGCACACCTTTCTGCGACATCTGTCCAGGTCGAATGATCATCCCTCTGTTTACTGGTGACTACTCGCAGTTCACGATCGATTTCTCCAGTAAATCCAGCATGGTTATGACTGGGTTGGGTATGCTGATCACCGGCCTGTTTTTTGCTGGTGCTTTCTTTAAAAAGCGTTTCTTCTGCTTCTTCTGTCCAATGGCCGCACTCCACTATCTGGTAAGCAAGCCTGCTCTACTTAAATTGGTAAAAGACGGTAGTAAGTGCACCCGATGTGGCGACTGCTACCGAGTATGCGACATGGAGATTAAGGAAATCGCAGACGAGGTGGATGACCCACGCATCATGAAAGATGACTGCATCATGTGCCTGAAGTGTGTCGCGGCCTGTCCCGAAGAGGATGCGCTCAAAGCTACCTTCGTTGGCATTCCAATCTTTAAAGCAACAGAAGAGGGGTTCATCAAACGCATGAATAAAGGAGCCGGTAGTGACCCGTCCTGAACCATCAGCTTTCAATCAGAGTCGCCAAGCCCGTGAAGCAGAGAGTGTGCTTGATCAGATCACCGACCGCTTCGATGATAACCCCCAGGGCATGGCGTATTTCTATGACCTATTTCGGCGTATCTACTGTCACGGCGAAGCGTTACCCCGAAAAGGCATACAAATCGGTACTACCTGTATCCAAGCGCCAGAGGAGCTTATCTATGCTGTGGGCGCAACGCCAATACGGCTGTGTAACGGATCCTATCACTACGATCAAACGGGTGGCGACTTCATGCCCGCCAAATCTTGCTCGCTGGTAAAAGCAACCTTAGGCATGCTCAACAGTGAAAATCCTGTGCCTAGGGTAGGGGAGCTTGACCTTGTGGTTAACCCAACCACCTGTGATCAGAAAAAGAAGGCGAGTGCCATGATCGAAGGCATGGGCTACCAGGTCCACGATCTTGAGCTACCCTCTGCCAAGGAGAGTGAGGAGTCTCGTCTCTACTGGCAACGGACAGTACGTCGATTCGCTGTTCAGCTGAGTAAGGTCACTGGGAAAAAGATGACCCGTAAAGCACTTAAAGCGGCGATGGCTCGCACTGCTCGCGCCCAGTCGGCATTTCGCACCATGCACAATCTTCGCAAAAGCAGTCCGACGTTATTCCTTGGCAAGGATGCGTTCCTGGTGACCAACGCTTTCTTTTTTGATGACCTCGAACGTTGGACTGAAGCGGTAGAAACACTTAATAGTGAGCTTCTTCAAAGACAAGAGGAAGGATTTCAGGCTGCCCAGCGTAAAGCGCCGCGCATACTGTTTACCGGTTCGCCCCCTATCTTTCCCAACCTCAAGTTACCGCTGTTGATCGAAGAATCTGGCGGTGTCGTAGTAGCCGATGAGACCTGCTCAGCCAATCGCATGCTCTATGACATGAGCGCTGTGGATGAGTGGCGGCTGAATGATATGGTCGATGCCCTCGCGGACCGCTACCTCAAACCCTGTACCTGTCCCATCTTTACCCGTAACGAAGACCGTCAACGCCGCTTGCTCGACCTGGCTGAGAGTTTTTCGGCTGATGGTGTGGTTTACCAGGCGTTCTCAGGTTGTCAGGTCTATGAGATGGAACAGCGTAGTATCGGCGATGCGCTAAGTGCTAAAAATATTCCCATGCTGTATGTGGAGACTGACTATAGCCCCGATGATATAGGCCAACTCTCTACCCGCATTGAAGCCTTTCTTGAATCGATCAAGGCACGCAAGAGAAAACGATCATGAACTATTTCGCAGGTATCGATATTGGATCAACTGCCATTAAGGTTGCCCTGGTGGATGAGAGTGGCGGCATTGCAGGCGTTCACGTTACGGCCTCTGGCAGTCTGTTCCACAAAAATGCCAAGGAGGCGTTGGCGCATCTCCTTAAGAAGCTAAATATCCACCAGGATGATGTACATTACCTCATTGCCACCGGATATGGCCGCAAGCTATTCAAGGAGGCAGATGACTCCATCAGCGAAATCACGGCCAATGCCCTTGGCGCACACGAGGCGGGTAAGGCATTCGGTGGGGTACGCACCATTATTAACATTGGCGGCCAAGACTCCAAGGCGATACAGATTGATGCTGATGGCAATGTGGCCAACTTCGCCATGAACGATAAATGTGCCGCTGGTACAGGACGCTTCCTTGATGTGGCTGCACGCAATCTGGAAATCGATCTCGAAGAGCTTGGTGACTACCACTTCGATAGCACTAGTGTGCCAATGACCATCAATAGTACCTGTACTGTATTTGCTGAGTCAGAGATCATAGGCCTACTAGCCAATGGCCATGAAAAAGGCAGTATCATCGCTGGAATCCACTACTCCATTGCGAAACGCACGGTACGCCTGGCGAAGCGGGTCGGCATAGAAGATAGGGTCTATTTTGACGGAGGTCCAGCACTCAATAAGGGGCTAGTAGCCGCCATCGAAGATGAGCTGCAACGGGAGCTGGTTGTTCCCGAATACCCCCAGACCACCACCGCTTTCGGGGCGGCCACACTGGCCCGCAGTGAATACTTCGCGGAGCAGGAGGCATGATCCTTGTGTTGCCCCATTAATAAGGGCTGCAGCGCCAGATTGCCTCATTTGCGTGCCTCCCTTCAGGCGCGACGAGAAGCCATCATCCGCGTTGTTGTATTGCTTGGAAAGGGCGCATTCCCTGCGCAACGCGCCTAGCGGCTGATGGCTTCTCGTCGCGCTGAAATCGTCAAACAGTATAGGAGACCACACGAGAATGATCCCGATTGAGCAGACTCTGGTGACCTTTCCAATGGCCTTGGCGCTTGGTCTGGTATTTGGTATGGGTGCCTGCACCATCGCCTGCCTGCCCTATCTGGGACCTGTATTCCTTGCCAGCGATGGCGGTATCCGCCACTCCTGGCGTATCCTATTGCCATTTTCAGTCGGACGCCTGAGTGGCTATGCCAGCTTGGCCACTCTGGCAGGCATAGCTGGTCACTATCTGGAAGGCGCGATTACGGATGAGACTCAGGTGCGCGTTATAGTGGGGTGCGCCACAATACTGATTGGCATAGCTCTATGGTTGCGGGGTCCAACTGTCGCTGCTTGCGGCAACAAAGATAGATCACAAGTCACCACTATTCCACTTAAGCAGATTGGTGCAATAGTACCTCCCGACAATACCCCCCGGCCACTACTTCCTGGTGGCCTGTTTCTTCTCGGCATAGGTATGACCCTCACACCTTGCGCGCCACTTGGAGCGGTACTCTTCTCTGCCGCCGCTGTTGCCAGTCCCTGGCATGGTTTACTACTTGGCCTGGGCTTCGGAGTTGGTGCCATTATCATTCCCTCGTTGATCTACGGCATTGGTGCCGCCTATCTTGGGTCACGTCTGCGCGAACAGCTCCAGCAGCGTCAACTGATGGTCACTCGTCTGAGTGCTGGACTTCTTATTCTAAGTGGTATTGGTAATCTATTGCGTTAAACCTAAAAAAATCAGTTGACCGCTCCATTCTAATAACAGGTTTCTGATTTTAAAGAAAATAGCTTCGATGGTTATGGTCACCTATTGGGTGAATCACGCTACAACGTGAATGGCACGCTTCACGCTGCCCAACTGATCTTTTTAGGTTAAATCTAATGGTGTTGTGTCCTGAAGTACCTTCCAATTACCCACTCTCCCCAAAAACTGTTATAGTCGCGCGTTTTTCAGTCACCTCTTCTAAGCACCGCAATTAGCTATCTGTTTCGCTCTACTTTAGGGATACCCCATTGATCACTACCGCCAATATCACCATGCAGTTTGGTGCCAAACCACTATTTGAGAATATTTCAGTTAAATTTAGTGGCGGTAATCGCTACGGCCTGATTGGGGCTAATGGCTGCGGCAAGTCGACCTTTATGAAAATTCTCGATGGCAGTCTGGCGCCCAGTTCAGGTAATGTTTCTACTGATCCCAATGAGCGTTTGGGCAAACTAAGTCAAGATCAGTTCGCCTTTGAACAGTACCGGGTAGTGGATACTGTGATTATGGGGCATGCCAAGTTATGGGATATCAAGCAGGAGCGTGATCGCCTCTACGCCCTGCCTGAGATGTCGGAAGAGGAGGGTATGAGAGTGGCGGACCTGGAGATGGAGTTCGCTGAGATGGATGGCTATTCCGCAGAGAGTCGTGCTGGTGAGATTCTGTTGGGTGCAGGGATCGCCCAAGAACTCCATTTTGGACCAATGAGTGAAGTGGCGCCTGGCTGGAAACTGCGTGTGTTGCTGGCGCAAGCCCTGTTTGCCGACCCGGATATCCTGCTGTTGGACGAGCCGACAAATAACCTGGATATCGATACCATTCGCTGGCTGGAGGCCATACTCAACGAACGCAAGAGCACTATGGTGATTATCTCCCATGACCGCCATTTTCTGAATTCTGTGTGTACCCATATGGCCGATCTCGATTTTGGTGAGCTGCGTATATACCATGGTAACTACGATGACTTTATGACAGCGTCAACGCAGGCACGAGAACGATTACAGTCTCAGAATGCAAAAAAATCGGCACAAATCGCCGATCTCCAGCAGTTCGTTAGCCGCTTTTCGGCGAATGCCTCTAAGGCCAAGCAGGCCACCTCACGGGCAAGACAGATAGAGAAAATTACCCTGGATGAAATCAAAGCATCCAGTCGGGTGTCGCCCTATATCCGTTTTAAGCAGGAAAAAAAGCTCTATCGGCAGGCACTGACGTTAGAGAACCTAGGCTTTGGCTATGATGGAGAACCGTTATTCAGCGGCGCTAACCTGATTCTTGATGCTGGTACACGGCTGGCTATTATCGGTGAGAACGGTGCCGGTAAAACAAGTCTACTACGCTGCCTGATGGATGAACTCACCCCCACCAGCGGTACCCTGAAATGGGCGGAAAATGCGACCCTGGGCTACTGCCCTCAAGACAGTACCACCGATTTTAGCTATGACTTGAGCCTGTTCGATTGGATGTCGCAATGGCGTCAACCTAGCCATGACGATCAGGTGGTGCGTGCTACTCTGGGGCGTCTCCTGTTTTCTGCTGACGACTTTGATAAGAAGGTTCAAGTCTGTTCGGGGGGAGAGAAAAACCGCCTGCTATTTGGCAAGCTGATTATGACTGACAATAATGTGCTCATCATGGATGAGCCAACAAACCACCTGGACATGGAAGCCATCGAGGCCTTGAATCTTGCGTTGGAACACTACGAAGGTACCTTGATCTTTGTTAGTCACGACCGTGAGTTTGTCTCATCACTGGCCACCCACATCATTGAGATAAAAGACAATAAGTTGAACTACTTTCAAGGTACTTATGAAGAGTTTCTAACAAGCGAAGAGTTTCGTGCTCGTCATGGGGCATAGCGGCTAGCCTAACTCATAACGTGTCGAATTTATGGAGTGAAAATAAGACTTTTACAAATTCTTGTGGCCTTGGTGTGGCAGGGCCCCACCCCACCTAAAATAGCAGTAAAATCAGATGGTAACCATTACAAGGCCCTGACTCGTGATGCCGCTTTAGCGAGTGCCTGCAAGGGGAAGGGTCTTCCATAGGAAAATCATTTCCGCCTCCTTTTCAACGAATTCTCATATACTGGGGAAAAGGCCTATTTGATTAGTTGATATATCGAACAAGGGGGTCGTACCATGGAGTACAAAGACTATTACAAGATCATGGGTCTGAAGCGTGATGCCTCTCAGGATGATATTAAACGCGCTCACCGTAAACTAGCGCGGAAATACCACCCTGATGTCAGTAAAGAGCCTGATGCAGAAGCAAAGTTTAAAGAGGCCGGAGAGGCCTATGAAGTGTTGAAGGATCCTGAAAAACGAGCCGCCTATGACCTGCTCGGGGATAACCTGAAGGCGGGGCAGGAGTTTCACCCGCCACCTAATTGGGATACCGGCTTTGAGTTTAGCGGTGGTGGCTTTACCAAGGAGGATATGGGCGGTTTTAGCGACTTCTTTGAAGAGCTGTTTGGTCAACGGGGGCACCGTGCTTATGCCACTAATAATCCGCAGTTCAATGTCCGTGGTCAAGATCATTACGCCAAGGTAATGGTTGATCTGGAAGATGTATTTATTGATTCAACACATAGTATCAGCCTGCAATCGCCAGAGTTGGATGCACATGGCCAATTGCGTGTAATAACCCGCACACTTCATGTGAAGATCCCGAAGGGTGTCAAAGAGGGCCAGCAGATTCGCCTCGCAGGTCAGGGTTCGCACGGTATGGGGCAGGGGAGGAAGGGGGACCTCTATCTGGAGATTCATTTCAAACCTCATCCGCTCTACCGTGCAGAGGGACGTGATCTCTATATGCAACTGCCTGTAGCCCCTTGGGAGGCAGCGCTAGGTGCAACCATAAAAGCACCAACACCCGGTGGCAAAGTCGATCTTAAAATCCCCACCGCTTCAAACAGTGGGAATAAACTTCGCCTTAAAGGGCGAGGTATACCGGGCAAGCCCGCAGGTGATATCTATGTGACCTTGAGTGTGGTGACCCCACCAGCCAATAGTGAACAAGCTAAGGCTCTGTATAAAGAGATGGCAAATAAGCTAGCGTTCAATCCACGAGCTGAAATGGGGGTATAGGACATGAGTAATAAAACTATATTAACTGGTATCATTGTTGAAGAGAGCACCGAGTTCACCTTAGGTGAACTCAGCCACGCTTGTGGTAAGTCTGCTGAGTGGATATTGGCTTTGGTGGAAGAGGGGGTGATTGAGCCGGTAGGAGGGGATCAAACCCACTGGAATTTTCCTGGCCACTGCCTACGTCGAGTGCAGATTATCCAGCGCCTGGAGTCAGATCTCGGTCTCAACCTGGCTGGTGCCGCGTTGGCTCTTGAGTTATTGGATGAGATGGAGGCGCTGCGAAATCGAATTGCGGTACTGGAGAGGTATCGATAGGCCTAAGTTGTTAAACGGACAGCGTTATCCAGAGGGTGACCAAGTCTATCAAGCAATTTCTCAGAAAAATTAACATATTACTCTTAGAGTGGAGCGATTAATTGATTAGTAATATTGACATAAGAAACAAGCAATCCTTATGAAACAGATTACCAACCTAAAGCTGATCATTCTGGTCTCACTTTTCCTTGTTATCTTTGGCAACTTCGCCTTCTTTTCCAATACCATGAAGGTCTATCCACCAGACTTGGGAAACCTTGCTTTTTTATTATCCCTGGCGGTTGTTTACTTTTGCATCTATGTCTTTTTCTTATCGTTAATCTGTTTTAGAGTCACCATCAAACCATTATTGATTATTATTCTGATATCGTCGTCTATAACTGCATACTTCATGGATAGTTATAATGTCGTAATCAATAGCAATATGATTGATAATGTGGTTAGAACCGATCCGGCGGAATCATTGGATCTGATTAGCTTGAAAGCAATTGTTTACCTGGTTCTACTAGGTATTGTGCCATCACTCCTTGTCTATAAGATACGTCTCACCAGACAAAGACCCAAGCAGGCCATAATCTACCGAATGTCTGTCATGGGTGTGGCGCTCTGCATTACGATCTTATGCATATATCTATTGGGTAGTTTTTATGCGCCATTTTTTCGCGAACACAAGCAACTTAGATACTATGCTAATCCAGCCTATTACATTTACTCAATCATCAAGTATGTTGGTAAGAGCACTAAGGAGGCGAGCAGAGAGCTAAAAGTCATTGGCCTGGATGCAAAAATTCTAGAAGATGACAGTCGCCGAGAATTGATTATTTTTGTCGTTGGTGAGACTGCCAGGGCGGATCGTTTCTCCTTAAATGGGTACAGCCGAAAAACCAATCCTTTACTTGAGCAGGAAACACTATTTAATTTCAGTAACACTTGGTCCTGTGGAACCACAACGGCTGTCTCTGTGCCATGCATGTTCTCCATCTATGGTCAAGATAACTACAATTCTACTGAGGTTAATACAATTGAGAACATGCTGGATGTTCTACAATATGCTGGGGTCAATGTTATCTGGCTGGATAACAATTCTGATTCAAAAGGCGTAGCGCTAAGGGTTCCATTTGAAAATTATAAATCACCAGACAAAAATCCAATATGCGATATCGAATGTAGAGATGAGGGAATGTTATCTAATCTGCAAGCCTACATAGATGAACATACGGAAGAAGATATCCTAATTATCCTCCATCAAATGGGTAATCATGGTCCATCATATTTCAAACGTTACCCCAAAGAGTTTGAGCGATTTACTCCAACCTGCCAGACAAATCAACTGGAAGAGTGCAGTCGCGAAGAGATTGATAATGCCTATGACAATGCCATCCTATATACTGACTACTTCCTATCCAAGACCATCGCACTGTTGAAACAGAATAGTGAACAGTTTGCCGCTGCTATGATTTATGTAAGCGATCACGGTGAATCGTTAGGTGAAAACAATCTGTACCTTCATGGCCTACCGAATATGATTGCACCGGATGATCAGATCCACATACCCCTGATAATGTGGTTTGGTAAAGGCTTTGATGCAGAAATTGATCTTCCTGGACTAAGTAAAAAGACTAACAATAGATATTCCCACGACAATCTTTTTCATACCACCATTGGTCTGTTTGAGCTGGAAACAACAATCTATGACCCGGATATGGATATTATCGATCACCACTAACATCAATGATGCGGTTCGTACCTCACCACATCCTACATTTCATCCTTTAATGGTGGGACAGAGCCCCACCCTACGACTTTTGCGACACCCTCCAAGGGGAGAGGGTGTCTACTTTTCGAGCGCATCGTAAACATCCGCTTACTGTGTGGCACCCAAGGGCTTGTCTCGCCAGGGTTCAAACCCCGCATCCCCTCTCCCCTTGCGGGAGAGG
>JARRQF010000054.1:0-21082 GCA_037382065.1 Candidatus Thiodiazotropha sp.
CTAGCCTCACACAACCAAGTCGATATCGCCTTAGATCCCTATCCATACCATGGAGAGAGTACCACTTATCACTCATTACTCATGGGGCTGCCACTTGTTTCCCGTTCTGGTAATTCTTGTGCATCAAGTGTCTCAGATAGAATTCTCTCTACCATCAACAGACAGAATTGGATTGCCAATGACTTTAATGAATATATTGATATTGCTATAGCACTTGCGCACGACGTAGGTTCGCTCATTTCCAATCGTAAAACCCTTCGTCAAGAGGTTGAAAACTCACCCCTGATGAATTTTAAACAAGTTACTGAAAATATAGAGTCAGCCTTAATGTCAGGCTGGCAAATGGTGTGTAATAGTCAGAATCTGGATAGTTAAAAACGGTAAAATCAATATGTCACGCTTCCAGTGCGCCCCTTCCTCAAACAGCGGATTGCAAGTCATGAGCCAAACTTATGTCACTCAGCCCTCTCTCCCACCACTTGATGAGTTTGTCGCACTACTGGAACAGATATGGTCAACGAAACAGCTCACCAACAATGGCCCATTCCATAACAAATTTGAAGCGGCATTGGCTGAGTATCTGGGAGTACCTTATGTCTCTCTATTCTGCAATGGCATGATGGCCCTGCAGGTAGGGCTACAGTCGCTAAATATCTCTGGTGAAGTCATTACAACACCCTACACCTTTCCAGCAACAACCCATGCGATCTATTGGAATCACTGCACGCCCGTCTTTTGTGATATTGACAAAAACACATGCAATATAGATCCAGAAAGAATCGAGTCGCTGATAACCCCCAAGACTACCTGCATCATGCCTGTTCATATCTATGGTAATCCTTGTGACATCAATCAAATTCAGCGCATCGCCGACACCTACGGACTCAAGATATTCTATGATGCTGCACATGTATTTGGATCCAAGCTGAATGGAGACTCTCTCTGTAGTTTCGGTGATCTCTCTATGCTCAGCTTCCACGCAACAAAGGTATTTAACACAATTGAGGGGGGAGCACTTATCACCCATGACGAAAAGTTAAAGAGACGGGTTGATTACCTAAAGAACTTTGGATTTGCCAATGAGACCACGGTTGTTGCACCCGGAAGCAATGGAAAGATGAATGAATTGCAGGCGGCCCTTGGCCTACTTCAGTTGAAATATATTGATAAAGAGATCGAAAAGCGTGTTCGCCTGACAGAGATATACAGGGAACAACTTGCCAATGTTTCAGGGATCCGAACACTTGCTCCCATTGATGGGTACGTAGCAAATGGTGCCTATTGTCCAATCTTTGTAGAGGAACAGACCTACGGAAAAAGTAGAGACCAGCTCTACCAAGCCTTGAAAGAGGCATCCATTCATGGACGACGCTACTTCTACCCACTAATCAGCCAATTACCATCCTATCGAGGACTACCCTCTTCAGCCCCTGAGCGCCTGCCTCATGCCATTGCAGCAGCAGATCAAGTGATCTGCCTTCCTCTTTACGCCAACCTCGAACCAGGGAGGGTTAAGCAAATTACCGACCTTATCAAAAGCGCCGCAGCACCGGGATAGGCATCCTCATATTATGAAGAGAACACTTCTGGTTGATACAAATCGAGCCGCAGTTCCTATCTATTATGCCTTGCTCAATAGAGGGCATGAGGTATGGGTAGTCGGGAATAGACCCACAGAGACACTCGCTAAACTGGCATCAAATTATGTACAACTCGATTATTCGAAATCTGAACAGCTTGCTGCTTTTGTGAATGAAAATGCCTTTGACTATCTTGTACCAGGCTGTACTGACCTATCCTATATAGTCTGCTCAGAGATCAACCAGGGTCGTTTCCCTGGTATCGACGCACCGCCCAATGCGTCTGCCATCAACATTAAGGGGGCCTTCCGTCAAGTTGCCGATGAGTTAGGCTTGCCTACGCCTCGCACCTTGACGCCACAGCAGGCACCTGATGTTCAGGCAATCATTATAAAGCCTGAGGACTCATTTAGCGGACAAGGAGTAACCGTTCTACATAACGCAACACCCAGCAAACTTATCAAGGCCTTAGAGACGGCTCGAAAAGCCTCCAATAGCGGTGGTGTGATTATTGAGGAGTACATCACAGGGCAACTATTCAGCCACTCGGCGTTTATCTGTAACGGCGAAGTAGTAGCAGACTTTATCGTGCAGGAGGACAGCACAATCAACCCCTTCACCGTTGATACCAGCCGGGTAGTTGAGGATTTTTCGCAGGAGAGACTCAAATCTCTACGGAAAAACCTGCTCCGACTATCATCAGCTCTCAAGCTGAGAGATGGATTGATGCATACACAGTTCATTGTCAGCGGGAATCGCTATTGGATCATAGAGGCAACCCGACGTTGCCCAGGAGATATCTACTCTTTATTGATTGAGTTTTCAACCGGATACCCCTATGCCGCAAACTATCTAGCCCCTTTTATCGGCGAAGCCCCTCTCCCTCGGGAGGGATGGGCTATTAAGGAGAGAATTACACGTCATACGGCCACCTCGTACAATGGGGTGACACTTTGGGGCTTTAAATTCTCTGTTCCAGTAGATATTCGATTATTTGTACCCCTTGCCACATCGGGAGACTTCATTGCCCCCAGCCCTTATGGTAGAGCTGGGATTTTTTTCTTTCAGTCATCGACGAATGATGAGCAAGAGAGACTCTATAGGACTATTCTAGATGGTAATCTCTATTCACTCTGTTGAAACTAACCTTAGGAATCGTGAATGCCTTCTTCTTCCCTTGCCTTAGGATTCATTGGCGGCGCTCTGGACTCTGCTGTTGGTTACACACATTTTACTGCGTGCCGCATGGATAATCACTGGAAATTGGTGGCAGGTGCTTTCAGTCAAAATTCTAAGATAAACCATGAAACAGCAAAAACCTATGGCGTATCCGGTAATCACGTATATAACGACTGGAAGGAGATGCTTGCGCAGGAAAAGAACGCTCTTGATGCAGTTGCGATTCTTACGCCAACACCGTCTCACTATCAGATTGTATCTGAATGCCTCACACAGGGTATGCCTGTGATTTGCGAAAAAGCCCTTGCAACGAGCCGTGCTGAGATTGAGTCTATCCTGGAAACTCGGAATGCTCAGAATGGCTTTCTTGCTATCACTTATAACTACTCAGGTTACCCTATGGTGCGTGAGCTAAGAGTGCTTATCCAAAGTGGTGTGCTAGGCGAGATTCTCCATTTTCAGGCTGAAATGCCACAGGAAGGTTTTCGAAGAGTCGATTCGCAAGGAAATAAGCCTCACCCACAGAAGTGGCGTCTTCATGATGGCAAGGTTCCAACACTCTATTTAGATTTAGCGGTCCATTTGCATCAATTGATACACTATTTGACAGATCAGCACCCGCTCGAAGTCACGGCTAACCAATCCACATGCGGCTGGTTTAATGTTATTGATAATGTGAACTGCCTTTGCCGGTACTCAAAAAATATCCTTGGGCAGATGTGGTTCAGTAAATCAGCCCTTGGCCATAGGAATGGATTGAAAATTCGGATATATGGAAGTGATGCCTCGGCCGAATGGTTTCAATCCAACCCTGAGGAGCTGCTTCTCTCATTTGCCGATGGTCGGAGAGAGACTCTGGATCGTGGCATAGACACACAAGTCGCAGGATTAACTCGTTACTCTCGATTTAAAGCTGGACATCCAACTGGTTTTATTGAAGCATTTGCCAATCTGTATACGGATATTGCGCAAAGCCTGCAAGAATACAAGATGACCACGCACTGGCAGTCACAAGAAGTCTTCAGTGCTGAACTGGCTTTGGAGGGAATGAATATGCTTGAAGCAATGGTAGAGTCGGTCAGCAGGGGCCAGTGGACTACTGTCCTGAATAGTGAAAATACCAAGCAGTGAACCATATGCTATCAGTTAAAAATATCTTACAGGAGTGGCATGACACTTCTAAAAAACGCCATAAACTCGTAGAAGAGTTTATTTCCGATAAGGCAATAGGTCGACGTTATTTACTTGGCAGAAACGAACACGCCACAGCAGTCATGCAAGCTATCGAGATAGATGGCGTCATTGATGATTTTGGCGGATCAGGAGAAAACTGGAATGGAAAACCGGTACTCAAAACCGAACATGTGCCGGATCATGCTATTATTGTCAATTGCGCCATGTGTTCGGCTCCCGTTTCTGCGGCTCAACGACTAGCAGAGCTTGAAATAGCTTCTGTATTACCCTTAGCCGACTTATGCCGATATCTACCAGAGCGCTTTCGGATTCCTGAGTTTATACGCTTAACACGCCAAGAACTCACAAAGAACCAAGCTGCTTGGCTTGAGATGTATGAAGCCTTTGCTGACGAGGAATCTCGACGAACACTTAATGACATACTGCATTTCCGTCTGACGGGTGACTATCAATCGATGCACTCATATTCTGTGCGGCCAGAGGAGCAGTATTTCGAAACCTTTCTCGGCCTTTCTGAAGATATTGTTTTTGTGGATGCCTGGGGATTTGATGGTGATACAACAGAACAATTCTGCCAACGCTATCCGCAATACAAGCATGTCTACCTATTTGAACCCTCAAAAAAGAATCTTGCCAAAGCTCGGCAGCGTCTAAAGCACTTTCGAGATATTACATTGATTGGTAAAGGCCTCTCCGACCAAAAAGGTCTGCTAGCATTCAATGCTAAAGCAGGATCTGCCTGTTCAGTGGTTCAGGAAGGCTGTTATCAAATACAAGTAACTACCTTGGATGAGCGAGTTAACGAGAGAGTTTCATTCATAAAGATGGATCTGGAAGGCTGGGAGCTGCATGCGTTGGAAGGGGCACAAAGACATCTATTGAAAGAGAATCCAGCGTTAGCCATCGCTGTTTATCATGACGCAGCAGACTTTCGTAAAACATTCGAGTATGTTATGGCTTTACATTCGGACTACCGAATCTATCTTCGTCACTATACTGAGGGATGGTCTGAGACTATCATGTATTTTGTTCCTAAGTAACAAAACGTCTCCCAGGGCAATTACACTACGTTAATCCTAAAAAAATCAGTTGGCCGCTCCATTCTAATAACAGGTTTCTGATTTTAAAGAAATCCGAAACTTGAGTTAATCAAAAGACTGCTTCTGATACGCAGCGATAGCTTCCCGGCCCAGTTTGAGTGTTTGACCTTTTTTTGACATCTCGCCTCGCGTCTTCGAGCAGATCGCTAAGGCCTGATTTGGTTGAATATTGATTCCAGGATGTACATTCGCTGTCGATCAAGATCCTCCATGTCAGACCATGCTTCATCCTGAGCCAGACGAATGATCTCATTGCTCATCTCAAGCGCCAGATCAAGGTTTTCCCTAAACTGTAACATGGCTATATATATTGCCGGGTTTATTAAATCTAGGTTCGATTATAGGTTCTTAACACATTCCTTAATATCAGTGGCATTCTGAATCACTTCTGGCATAGCATCCCAGGCAGTCTTGATCTCTTTCAGCAACGAGGCCACCTCGTCGATAGGCGCCACATCCTGCTCAATATCAGCGATATAGAGGCGGCGGTTCATGTAGTCATAGAGCATATCGAGATTATTGGCAATTTCGCCACCATTTTCAAAATCAAGCGCACCGCGCAGGGCATCGATCACTGAAATGATCCAGTTAATCTCATTATGCCGTGCTTCATGATCTTTGCGCAAGATCGAACCTCTGGCATTAGCCATACCATCCAAAGCACCATTCATAAGCATCTGTACAAGCCGAAAAGGCGTGGCATACATAGCTTCCGATGAAGCGGTCTGTCGATAACTATTGATTGCCGGATTTTTAACCATTATTCCACCTATGCACAGCTCATATTTAAGTTTAGCTCAAATAACAAATCATTTTTTCTGCAGTGCGGCAAGTTGATTGGTGAGAAAGTCACTCGTACTATTCAGAACCGCAACAGTTTGATCCAATGCAGCAAACTGTTTTACTAACTTCGCTTCGTAGCTTTCGAGATGAAGCGTCTGTCTATCGATCAAATCTTGTACCCTATCTTTTTGACTATTAAGACTTTCGTCTCTGGAATCGAGCAAGCCTCCCCCTTCAAGTAGTTGATCTGCATAGGCATAGAACCGGTTTGCATACCCAGTGGTCTCCTCAGAAAGGATTTGCATGACACGACTAAAGTCATCGGCCAATGCAGTTGATAGATCAGCACTGTTAACTGAGAGGACACCATATCGATCTCGGGTAATACCGATTTCGAATAGATAGGCACTGCTGCCACCAACATCCACAACCTGGTTTAGTACATCGACGAACCCCTGCCTAATACGCCGCAAACTACTGTCATTGCCTAACGAGCTTCCTTGCATGTCATCTATCTGCGACAGCAGTGTATTGTATGCTTCGACAAATCCGCTGATTTTTTCCTCAATTTGAGTGTTATCCCTACTCAGGCTGACTGAGGCAGAACCCACTGCGGCAAGCTCCAGGGTCACACCGCTAATCGCACCGGTTACACTATTCGATGCACTCTGAATATCAAAGCCATCAATGGTCAGTAGGGCATCTTGAGCCGTTGTAATCTGTTCGGCCAGTCCGTCACCACCAACACCAATTGAAAATAGTCTCGAAAGGCCGTTGGTATCTGTATTATTTCCATCGTCCGCATCAATCACGCTAACCGTAATAGCGTTGGCCTGCCCCGACTCTTCACCAGTCAGTATGAGTCGAGCGCCCCCCGCTTCATTGAGAATCGAAGCTGTCACCCCAGGATTATCAGAGGCGCTGTTAATAGCATCCCGCAGATCTGACAGCGTATTATTGGTAGCATCTAGGGTGAGATCCAGGGTATTACCATTAACGGTAATCGATAGAGTACCTGTACCAATGGTGGTGGTATTACTATCGGCATAGGCAGATGAGGCCAATTTATCGCGGCTGGCCAATTGACCGACCACCACATCATAACTTGAGGGAACTGCCTCTGAGTTTGCTGACACAGTCAATACCGCTTCATCAGTTGAGAAGGAGGAAAAGGCAGCAAAACCACTGCTGGTCGTCAGCTCTTCGACACTACTACGAAAGGCATCAATAGCACTCTTGACCTGGCCAAAATCACTGATCTGTTGATCAAGTTCCTTATCCCGAGCTTGTAGGGAATATAAGGGCCGGCTCTCGATTTCCAATAGCTGGTTAATGATCGAGTTCCAGTCGGATCCGGTACTGATACCTGAAAAACCAATACCCATGATATTTTACGCCCCCTCAATAAGGTAAGCACCTTGTAACATTAAACTTTATCATCCAGCAAAACGCCTTGCGACATACCATCCAGACTCTTCTGCACTTGAGCAATAACATGCAAGATTTGGTCCGATGGTATTTGCCGAACAAGCTCTCCAGTATCGGTGTCGACAACTTTAATTACCTGCTTACCCGTGTTGTTATCAACACTAAATTCCAGATTACGCTGGATTGCCTGCCTGATGCTTTCAACCCGATTAGCCAACTCAACAGTGTCAATAGCCTTAGACTGATGAGCCACTGCAGATTCATTAATTGGCACAGCAGAAATTAAGGCATCACTGCCCTTAGCCTCACTGCTTGAAGCACTGCGTGTATACCCGTATTGATTCACTATATTTGCTATTGAGTGTGTCATATTAAGCCCCTTCCATGTGCTATATCCAAGGGGAGAGGTAGCACTGACTCTCCCCCGTTACCTATCTTACTGGAGCAGGCTCAATGCAAGCTGCGGTATTGAGTTAGCCTGTGACAATGCGGCAACACCCGCTTGCTGTATCACCTGTGCACTAGTCATTTTTGCGGTTTCGCGAGCGAAGTCTGCATCCATAACGCGGCCCGCTGCTGCGTACTGAGCCTCTTCAATGGAGGCCGCCACACGAGCGGCCGATTCCAGGCGGCTCTGCAGACTACCAACATTAGCCAGCTCCGCAGCTACAGCACCAAGGTCTGTATCTACACTACCGATGCTACCAATGGTAGCAGTATGAGCAGGAGATGCCGAGGAAACGGAAATCGTCTCACCAGCGTTGGCACCAACCTGAATCGTGCCGCCGACACCAAATACCGCTGTGCCATTAAAGGTTGCGCGAGTCAAAGAATCGGTAATTTCGGTTGCAAGAGCAGTAAACTCCGTTGACATATAACCCTGTTGGGCAGATGTGTAGAGACCACTGGCATACTGTACTGCCAGCTCACGTTGACGCTGCATCATGTCACTAACTGCCTGCAGGGTTGAATCGGCGACACCTAGATATGAGATGCCATCCGCGATGTTTCGCTGTGCGACAGTCATGCCACGTGCCTGACCGGTTTGCAACTGGGCAATAGCCAAGCCAGCCGCATCATCTTTCGCCATATTGATGCGCAAACCAGATGAGAGACGCTGAATGGAAGTTTCAAGGTTAGATTGTGTTCGTCCCAGGTTCTTTTGGGCGGCCAGGGAGTAGACATTAGTGTTAATGGTAATTGCCATGATCGTATTCCTTTAATGACCGGTAATGGCATCTATGGTTAAGCGCTCAATCACCGGTAATTTGCATTTGGCGGATATATCAATCTTGTTTGATATTTACCGCCTCCGCTATATATAACGGCCTATCAAAGCTGATCTTTAATAAAATATAACATCGGTTAATTTGGGTTTTTAGATTTAAATATTTATTAAATTATTGATTTTATATATTTTATTATTATTTTTTACACATAAAGGCAAGGAATGAAGATCTTGTACTTTAAGATCCTTTTGCCATTACCGATCAGGGCACTAACCAACGAAATAGAGAACCAGACTCAGAGGTAGTTAAACAAGGAGAGGCCCATCACTTCACTAAAAGATTTCTGGGCGACCTGCAAAGCCACCTGTTCTTGCTCAAAACGGCTGATTGCCTCAGTCAGGTCGACATCCTCAATACCAGAGAGGGAGCTCTCCATGGTAAAGAGAAACTCTTCATTAACAAGCTTCTGATTATCGATACTATTAAGCCGCGCACCCTCCCGTGCACGGGCGGCAACGATATGCTCATGAGCCACCCGCAGGTCATCAATATAAATACTGTTTGGCGCATCTGCCTCCATCCCAGCAATGATGGCATGCACCGTCTCGAAAACGCTTCTATTTGCGCCAGTGCTAGTCTCCACATTCATGAAGAGATCGTAGCCATTGTCCCTATCCTGAATTTGACGGGTTGCAGAGATCTGCAGGGAGCGATTCCCCATATCTCCCGAATAGGCGAACACGCCATCTGCCGGATTGCTGAATGGGATGGTTTCAGCGCTAAATCCGGCAAATATAAACTCACCATTACTATCCCGCGTATTGGCCAGTGACATCAGTTGATCATTCAATTCACGGAGTTCATCAGCGATTGCCTGTCGCGCTGCCGCATTGTAGGTATCACTCATGCCTTGTAGGGTAAGCTCAAGAATACGCGGCATAATCTCATCAGCAGACTTCAAACTGGCCTCTTGGATCTCTAACCTTGCCGTTACCTGGTCGGCATTATCTTGATACTGCTCCACTTTGGAGATAGCGGTTCGCAAATTCAAAACCTGGGCAGAACCAACTGGGTCATCACTTGGCGTCAGGATACGCTTTCCACTGGTGGCCTGAAGCTGGGCTTTACTCAACACAGATTGCCGCTCTAACATACTATTGATACCACGATCAAACAGCATTGAGGAGGAGATTCTTTGCATTGTTTAGCTCCTTACCGCACCCAGCAAAGTATCAAATAGGGTATTGGCGACAGAGATAACCTGGGCCGACGCCTCGTATGATTTCTGGTACTGAATCAGTTTAGCAGCCTCTTCATCCAGATTGACCCCAGAAACCGATGACAACGCCTCTTGGGCCGTCGCTAACAGGCTCTCTTGTGCGGAAAGGTTTAACTCCGCATGATGGGTATTGGCCCCCACTTCAGAAACCATCTGCACATAAGCCTCATCGAAGGTCGCCGATCCACTCAGTAACAGACTCTGATTTTGTAAATTTTCCAGACTCAATGCGTTACGATTATCGCTGCTTCCATTTGCATTGTTACTGATAATGAAGGCATCACCATCTGCCGGAATACCAGAGATTGAAAAACCGATGCCTCCCAATGTGGTAAATGTTGCAGGCGGCACATCTATTCCGGTTACGGTTGCCGCATTCAGGTTATCATAGGAAATAAAGTCATCAAAAGGATCCACGCCGGGCGTGGATCCGGGATAGTAGACTTCAAATCCACTTGTTGGTCCGCCATTGTCGTCATACACCAGTTGAATATCGCCACCCACTAGTGGCAATCCGGTCATCGAACTATTGCTAGGCTGCGTCACGAGAGCATCGCCACTGTTGAGTGAATTACCATTAGCATCCACTGCTGGCTGTACCTGAAGAGGACCAGCTGCGGCCAGTCGCGACACATCGTTAATCAGCAGATCGATGCCACGCGTGGCACTTCGAGTCGGTTGAATCATAAAGCTATCTCCGACGATAGCGCCAGTGGCGTCAATATCTATGGTCATGCCATCAACAGTATTCAGACCGGCGGCCAGCGCCTGGGTCGCACCGCTCGTCTGGTTTTTAAGAATGAAATCGACACCATCATAGGTTAATGAGTAGTCGTCCACTGTGAGTTCGCCAATATCACTGTAAGTGGCTGTCACCAGGGTGCCACTCCCTGGGCTTGGCAGAACCTGCACCGATCCCAGACTGAACATCGCCCCACCGACCACCCCATCCAGGTCAAGTCCGAGCTGATGCTGGGTATTGATTTCATCTGCGATACCCAGTGCGATCAAACCCACTTGATTTTGCACCGGATCGAGCATCTCTTCACGAAACTTCAGTAACCCACCAATCGCACCACCACTGATCTGATCTGTGACCACTTGGCTGCCAAAGGAGTAGTCAAAGGTAATCTCCAAATGAGTTGTGTCCAAAGGAGAAGGTCGCACACTCATTGTGTTGGCATTAACGCCCACGACCAGGGGCTGACCCTTGCCAATAAAGACATTGGCAGAGCCGTCGCTCTGTTCCACAACCTGAATATCCACCAATTCGGAGAGCTCGCTCAATAGTTGTTCGCGCTGATCGAGGAGATCATTGGGATTATCGCCATAGGCGAGCTGTATGTTGCTATTCACTTCAGCGATATTATCTGCCAAACGATTGATTTTAGTAATATTATATAATAATTGACT
The DNA here is from genome assembly GCA_037382065.1 of Candidatus Thiodiazotropha sp. Lineage (GTDB taxonomy): Bacteria > Pseudomonadota > Gammaproteobacteria > Chromatiales > Chromatiaceae > Thiodiazotropha. The sequence goes on from JARRQF010000054.1 coordinate 11,186, forward strand.
ATTAACTTGATTGCGACTGTCCTCGAACTGCCGATCAAAGTAATTAAATCGATCCACCATGCTTTCCGCTTCACTCAAGAGTAATTGGCGAGCAGAAATAGAGGTTGGATCGTTAGCCAAGCCTTGCATAGCATCGAAAAAATTCTGGATCGCTGGCTGTAGACCCGCATCTTGATCGGCGACTAGGTTATCCAGTCGGCTAGCGGCCGTATAGTAGGACTGCAACTCGGCTGCTACAGCAGTACTGGCACGCACCTGTCCAGCAATAAAATCATCATATTGCCGGTGAATATCATGGGTAGTTACCCCGGTTCCCACATAGCCAATCGAGCTATTGAAGGGATCTGTGGCCGAAAAATTGACACGCTGACGGCTATACCCTTCGGTATTCACATTGGAAATGTTGTGCCCAGTTGTATCGAGCGCAAGCTGATTGGTCATCAGCCCGGAGACACCAATGGATAGTAAGCTCATTTCATCGACCTCTTATCACGCTATATCGGCTGCTGTGGCGAGCCCTTGAACTTTTGGATGGCTGCCTGCATCTCTGATCCCTGCATGACACGTAATATTTTATCGGCATAGTTTGGGTCTGTAGCGTAGCCTGCATCCTGCAACGCTTTGAAATAGGCTTTGCTATCTTGAGCCTGATTTAATGCCGACTCATATCGGGGGTTCTGTTTAAGAAAGGCAACATAGTCGCTAAAGCTCTCTTCGAATGAATCATAACTGCGAAAATTTTCGCGCTTAAGTACGGCAACATCCTGCTGATACTCAAGGGTCTCTTTACGCACCTGACCACCCTCCCAGTTTCGATCTGCTTTAATCCCAAATAGATTGTGACTTGCACCACCATCTATCGTCTGCATGAGGTGCTGCCCCCATCCTGTTTCCAGGGCGGCCTGGGCGAGTAGCGCTTCAGTCGGTAGGCCCAGCTCCTTAGCAGCCTGTTCAGCAGACGCCCAAAGCGTTTTTACAAACGCGTCAGGGTTTTCAATCTGGGTTGTCTGCTGTGCTTGGGATAGTGGCTGTTTCTCTATTTCATTCGGCATGACTTGAGCATGTCGTTTTGCCAGCACAGCGGGGTTACGCCAGTAGTCGTCCAACCCTGAAAGCTCCTGCTGCTCGCTCTTAGCCTCGCCACTCAGTTGACCACGCAACATTGATAACATACCGATACCACGCTGCTCAGAAAGATGAACAGCTAATTGCTGGTCATACATATCCTGCACAAAGCGGGTTTGCTGGGTATCAAGCATGCCGCCACCAAATCCAGCCTGGCGCATCTGCTTGACCATCATACGAATAAATAGTGATTCAAATTGTCGAGCGGCCTTCTCCGCCGTGCCACTTTGATCTTCACGGGCCTGATATTTTAGTTCAGTCAGTCCTGTAAAATCGTTAAATACAGAGGGAGCTAGATTATTCATCAAATCACCAGTAACTCTGCACGTAGCGCACCCGCCTCTTTCAAGGCTTCAAGAATGGCTACCAAGTCGCTGGGAGCCGCTCCCACCTGATTAACGGCTCGAACTACTTCATCTAAGGTTGCGCCTGGATTAAACAGAAACATATGGTTTTGCCCCTCTTCTGTAATTCCCACCTGACTCTGAGGAACCACGGCGGTATTTCCCTGCGAAAGAGACCTTGGCTGGGAGACGGCTGTCTCTTCACTAATGCTAACCACCAGATTGCCATGTGAAACAGCCGCTGGATAGACGCGCACCTGATCGTTGATCACCACCGTTCCGGTTCGGGAATTGATAATTACCTTTGCAGAAGCGATACCCGGCTTAATCTGCAACTCCTCCAACATAGCGATAAAGGTAACCTTTTGGCCCGAGTCTATCGGTGCATTAACGCGGATAGAGGTCGAATCAACAGCCTTTGCCGTACCTGGACCTATTGTAAGATTGATCGACTCGGCCACGCGCATAGCGGTGGTAAAATCACCATCATGCAGATTCAGGGTTAAGGTAGGTGACCGATTGAATACATTAGGCACCTCCCGCTCCACCGTTGCACCATTAGGTATACGTCCAGCACTGGGTATGTTTACCGTAAGTTTCGAACCATCCTGACCCTCAGCACTCAATCCTCCCACCACCAGATTACCCTGGGCAACGGCATAGTTATTGCCATCTGCCCCTTTCATTGGGGTCATCAATAAGGTACCTCCACGAAGACTTTTGGCATTCCCCATTGAGGAGACCGTCACATTGATCTTCTGCCCTACCTTGCTAAAAGCAGGCAAATCACCATGCACAATCACGGCGGCAACGTTTTTCGGTTTAATGTTTGTGCCCGGAGGGATCTGCACACCCAATTGAGAGAGCAGGCTTTTCAGGCTATTAATGGTATAGGGGGAGTCCGTGTCTTTATCACCGGTGCCATTGAGTCCCACGACCAAGCCATAACCAATCAACTGGTTATCTCGTACGCCTTGTATTGAGGCGATGTCTTTAATCCGCTCAGCTTGCACAGCCTGAGTGGTAAGTAGGATCACAATCCCGGTGATTAACGTTTTTTTCAGTAAAGCCTTCATCTCGATATACCTCAGAAAGGTGATAGCACGCTATTGAAGAAACGTGATAACCACCCCATAGAGTTGGCATCCGCGAGGGCACCTTCGCCCTTATAGGTAATGGTGGGATCGGCAATGCGAGTCGATTCAACGGTATTGGTTGGAGAGATGTCACTTGGCCTGACAATACCGGCAAGCCGTACATATTCGGTACCCTGATTGATGCCGATGCGCTTTTCACCACGAACATAGAGATTTTTATTAGGCAGAACTTCAACGACTGAAACGGTGATACTGCCACTCAAGGCATTGCTTTGAGAAGCACTGCCATCCCCTGAAAACTCATTGGCTGCGGAAAGATCGAAACCCAAATTAACATCCTTATTATTGGCGATGGGGACGAAGCCGGGCACATCGAACTGCATCGCCTGTCCAAACAGTGTCGGGTTCGTGATGCTATTGCTGGAACTCTTAGCCGTGGAGGTAGTGGCTGATTTATTTGCTTGGGTGCTCTCTACCAAATTAACGGTGAGCAGATCACCAACCCGACGAGCACGAATATCTTCGAACCAGGCCTGTTCGTAACCCGCCTGATAGATCCCTCCATTACCCTGAGGTGCAGGTGGCGGCATGATAGGCCTTATTGGTGCGTAGGCGGCATCCTTCACGGGATTGCTACTCTGACAACCTGCCAAAAGCAAAATCAGCACGACTATCCAACCATTATTAACCAATCTAATCATCAGCCTGTTACCCCATTAGAGTTGCTGATTAACGTATGAGAGCATCTCATCGGTGGTTGATATTGCCTTTGAATTCATTTCATAGGCACGCTGGGTTTCAATCATATTCACCAGCTCTTCCACTACATTGACATTAGAACTTTCCAATGCCCCCTGAATAACAGTACCAGTACTGTCCAAACCAGGAATGGCGGTATTCACACCACCGCTGGCATTACTCTCGCGATAGAGATTGTCACCGATCGGTGAGAGCCCCTGAGGATTGACGAAATAGGCCAACTCAATCTGACCGATCTGAGTCGGCGAACTATTGCCCGATTGCAGCGCTGATACCACACCATCAGAACCAACCGTTATGCTAATAGCATTGCTTGGCACAGTCATTGAAGGCTGTAGCTCATAGCCATTGGTCGTAACAATATTGCCATCAGCAGTCAGACTAAAGGAGCCGTCCCGAGTGTAGGCGATATTTCCATCCGGGTGGAGGATTTGAAAATAGCCTTTGCCTTGAATGGCAACATCCAGCGAGTTGCCTGTCTGGACAATATTGCCTTGGCTATGCTCTTTTTGAGTTGCCCCAACGCGCACACCGGTACCGACCATCAGACCAGACGGCAGCTCTGTATTCTCTGAGGACTGAGCACCTACTTGACGCAGGTTTTGATAGATCAAATCATTAAACACAGCACGGTCACGCTTGAATCCCGTCGTATTGACATTGGCGAGATTATTGGAAATCACTGACATGTTGGTCTGTTGTGCGTCCAATCCGGTTTTTGCGATCCAGAGTGCCGGGTACATAGTCTCTTCCTCGTAAGTATAAAATTCAGTCTGCTTCAGTATTTAAGCAGCAATTTACCTGCCAACATCAGCTCATCTTCATAAGACTGGCCGAGGCATTGTCCATCTCTTCTGCCGATTTCATCATCTTTACCTGCATCTCAAATTTGCGAGAGAGCTCAATCATATTCACCAAGGCGTCAGCCACATTCACATTGCTGCTTTCAATCGTGCCGGAAACCAGTTGGACATTGGCTTCAGCGTCTGCTTCGCCTCCCTCCTTCAACCGGAGTAGGCCATTTTCATCTTTGTAGAGTTGGTCATTGGCAGGATTAACCATCTTAATGCGATCGATAATAGCCAGTGCTGCTGGTGTCGCACCCTCGGGCTGTATGGTGATGGTGCCATCTGGGGCAATCTCCAAACGCTCGAAAGGAGGCAGAGCAACCGGCCCGCTATTGCCGATTAGCGGCAAACCCTGGCCGTTTGTCACCAGGCCGTTAGCATCCACCTTCAGGTCCCCTCTTCGGGTATAGGCTTCGGAACCATCGGCTGACTGAACCGCAAAGTAACCTTCACCGTTGATCGCAACATCCAAAGGATTACCTGTCGTCTGTAAACTGCCTCTGTCAAAATTGATGTTGGGGCGTTCATCCAAAGCGTAGACACGGGTGGGATAACCCTCACCAAACACTGGCATGCTGCGGAATTGATTGAGATCTTCCATAAATCCCGGCGTATTCACATTGGCCAGATTATGAGAATTACTCGCCTGAGCCATCAGTGTCTCTTTTGCTCCGCTCATGGCAACGTAAAGCATGCGATCCATGGTTGGCTCCTATTTTTGAAAAGTGATATCCAATTGGTTCTAATAGTTAGCATGCATAAGTTGGACCAAATGTTATTTTTCAAACACTCGCCCAAGAACTAATCGCTGTTTTGTTAGATATTTAAACCTAAAAAAATCAGTTGACCGCTCCATTCTAATAACAGGTTTCTGATTTTTAAGAAAATAGCTTGATGGTTATGGTCACCTACTGGGTAAATCACGCTACAACGTGAATGGCACGCTGCTCAATAGATCTTTTTAGGTTAAACTACCCTCAAACCTCTTGGCATCTGCCATGGATGGATCAAATAGCATGACCTTGAAAACCCAGATACAGCTTTTCAAAACAAGATTCAGCAATCGACAAGACACCGAACATGAACAATCCTTTATCAGGATAGGCATTGCTTTAGTGGCATTGCTCTATTTATGTGGTCTAGCCCTATTCAGTGAGGCATCAGAATCAATCTTTCACGGAGTTTTCACGCTCTCACTCTATCTACTGTTCTCACTGATTATGCTTGCTGCAATCATTGTAAATCCCGATATTTCAATCGCACGCCGAATTATCTGCATGGTCGGTGACATGAGTATCATTTCATACCTACACTATATTTATGGCGAAACAGCAGCACCGTTTTTCATCATCTACCTCTCGGTATCATCCGGCTATGGTTTACGCTACGGTATTCGCTATCTCGTCGCAACAACCGCTTTGGCAGCAATCGGCTTTTTTATTGTTATTTCTTTCAATAGCGATTGGCAAAATGATCAAAGCTTGGGAAGAGGTCTCTTGATAGGTGTTATCTTCCTTCCTATATATTTCGCCGTATTGCAGAAAAAATTCTTTCTAGCCATGGAGGCAGTTGAATCAGCGAATATCGCCAAAAGTCGGTTTCTAGCAAATATCAGTCATGAATTACGTACCCCTATCAATGGCGTTCTCGGTCTTTTAGAGATATTTGGAAATACTCAACTAACGGAGAAGCAGCGCACGTTACTTCATGGCGCCCAATCCTCAGCTGAAACGTTACATCATTTGATCGGTAATGTTCTTGATATCAGCAAGATTGAGGCTGACAGAGTAACCACATTCAATGATGAGTTTGATCTACATGCACTGGTTAATGGTGCCGCAGGTCTGTTTGAGTACGCTGCAAAAGAAAAACAACTAGACTTCGTACGCAGGATCGATCCACATTGCCCATACCAAGTTTTTGGAGACGAGCTGCGAATACGTCAAGTATTGATTAACCTTGTGGACAACGCAATAAAATTCACAAATAGGGGAAGGGTTGAGATTCAATTGAGAGTTACTGATAAGACAGCAGAATATGTAACTCTACAGATGCAGGTACAGGATACCGGCATCGGTATTTCGGAAGAGGCCCAAGCCCTGATCTTTGAGCCATTTCATCAGGAAGACGAGCAAATATCTCAGCACTTCAAGGGGACGGGGCTTGGCATGAGTATTGCCAAACAGCTCACCGAACTGATGGGAGGCACCATTACAGTCACAAGTGTCCTGGGAGTAGGCTCAACGTTCACAGTAGAGCTTAGTATGAAGTATGCTCAAAATACTACCATAAAACCATTAAATCACCTCGGCGGGATAAAGATTATAAGTGAAAAAGCACAAGCTATCTCCCGATTATGCAATAACCTAAAAGAGTGGGGGGTGGAGTTTACGGTTGATATGCGTATCGAGTCCACGATAAACGAATCTATTGTGATTATCGATGAAAGGATGATACCCGATATCATGGCACTGTTTACTCAATATCCAGAGATGAAAAACAAAGACGTCATATTATTCGCTGAATATGAACTGCTTTTTGACGTATGGGAGCTTGGATATTACGCACTGATAACCAATACAAGTGACTACGAAGTCGTCTATCGAGTAATACACAGTTTACCAGGATCGCCTTTTGATAATGAAGAGCAAATAGGTAAGACGCTACCTCAACCAGAAAAAACCGCCAAGATACTTGTTGCAGATGACAATCTGGTAAACCAACAAGTTACCCAGAGTTTTCTCGAACAGGTTGGACACACAGTCACTGTATTTAGTGACGGCCAGTCCGCTCTAGATGCCCTGACATCTGATGACTATGATTTAGCTATCGTCGACATGATGATGCCTGAGCAAAGCGGCCTTGATGTCATAAAATTATATAGGCAGATCACTGACAATACAGAGTTACCCTTTATTATGTTAACGGCCAATGTGAGTCAGGAAGTACGCACATCTGTCGAATCGCTAGGAGTAAAGTATCTGACCAAACCACTACGAGGATATCGATTACAAGAAGCGGTAGGGGAAATTCTCGATCAGAGGATAGAAGCTAGCGAAAAAAGATCAACTCGTAACGTGCGGTAAGCGTATTATGTAGGATGCGGTGAGGTACGAACCGCATCAATAAGAGAAAGCATAGGGTATTGAATTAGTGTCGTGAGGTATGGGTTTTCACGCAGGAGACCGCTTCTGGGAATACCGTTCATTTTCCGCTCGATCAAACTATTCTCCCCCGTTGAAGGGAGAATCATCAGGCAGGCTAATCCGCTCTTTGAGTAAGGCTCGGACTGCCTGATAAGCCTGCTTGACTCTAACCAATGGGTCTTCTTGATCCCCAACACGCCCCTCCAACATCTCTTGTTCCAAGGTACGCGCTTCTTGTGCCAATTTTAGAGCGCCGATCCCAAGAGCCGAACCTTTAAGTCCATGTGCATGATCGGCCACTCCTAGCCAATCCATTAAATCTACTGCTTTTGACATCTCCTCCAGCAGGGTTTCAACATCCTGATTAAAATTCGCTACTAAGCTAGACATACCGGATACCGAACCTAATAGCTGCTCAAGTTCCTGAAAGATCTCTTCGTCAATCAGTACCTCTGACTCACCTATTATCTCAACAAATTCATGGGTATCATGAGAGTCAAGGCTTGCGTTATGATTCAAATCGTCATTAATCAACGACGCCTGCACTTCTGCCAACAGGGCATGACCATACGATGGCTTGCTCAGGTACTTCACACCTAACTCCTTGCATGCTACCTTGGCTTCCTCGCTGACATTGGCAGTGAGTACAATAAAAGGCATCCCTGCTCGGCTCCCCGCCATATGGCGAAAACGTTTGATCACATCCAACCCACCTTGGCCAGGCATCATCATATCTAAGATAGCCAGATCAAAACTCTGCTGTTCTAACGTATTGAGAGCCTCTTTGCCATTATCGACGACAGTCACGACATGGCCGGCATGCTCAAGAAAACTACGCGTTACTCGCTGATTGATCAGGTGGTCATCAGCCACTAAAATTTTACCCGTCTTGATGGGTATGGATTGAATTTGAGACGACTCATCCTCCAACAGTAAACTACTGTCATCAAAAGTAGCATCCTGAAAACTGTGCATCAATTGATAAAGTTGTCGTTTCTCATAAGGCAGTTGCAAGACCCCGGAATAGCCTGTAGCCATAGGATCAAAACCCAGCCTATTTTTTTACTCCTCGACCAATCTTGAGGGATAGGCAAACGACCGCCAATCAAGCAGTAGCACAGATTCTGTTATCGCTTCATTCACCTCCAGATAAACCGTGCAGGAAACGCCCCACTTACCAAACCAGTCACGCAACCTACCGATTAGATGGCTATCTCGGCTAATCACACACACCCCTGTGGGGAAATACAATTTGGGCTCTCGCTTCGGCGCTTCTGCCCGCTCAAAATCGAGTTCCAGTGAAAAGCAACTCCCCTGCCCCACGACACTCGACACACTGAGTTCGCCTCCCATCAAATCGATCAGTTGCTTGGCGATACTCATGCCGAGTCCTGTACCACCAAATCGCCGGGTAATCCTTTCATCTTCCTGACTAAAGGGTTCGAAAATATAGGTCTGCGCCTGCTCTGAAATACCAATACCTGTATCAGTCACATCTATTTTTAATCGAACCCAACCAGACTCCACCTGAACAGTCGACACACGTAATTCAACATAACCCTTTTCGGTAAACTTAATCGCATTCCCCACCATATTCATCAATACCTGGCGCAGATGAAGTTCGTCGCCAAACAGATAATAGGGAGTTGCCGGATCGATACGGCGGCGTAACAGCAACTTTTTATTAGCCGCCGCATATTCGAATAATCCCATTATCCCGTTTATTAAGGCATGTAGGTCAAAAGAGGTTCGTGCAAGTGTAATGCGGCCCGCCTCGATCTTACTGATATCAAGCACATTCTCGATTAAGTGCAGCAAGGTGGCTGCTGAAGACCGGGCATCAAAAATCAAAGAGCGCTGTTTCTCCATTAATGGGGTAAGACTGAGCAGATCCAATAATCCAATCATCCCATTGATGGGGGTACGGATCTCATGACTCATATTGGCTAGAAAACGACTCTTAGCCTGATTTGCCGCTTTGGCAGCCGCCAAAGCACTAGAAACTTTTGCCAGCAGTGATGCGAAATACATCGGTAGAACAATGAGGCCGATCCATAAACCCCAACCTGTGGTGGAATCTGAGTGCCAATCCTCGCTATAGGTCAGTACCAGAAAAAAACCGAACGTTGCCAAGGCAGTGCAAGCGACAAGATAACGGCTACCGTATCGCAACCCATAACCGGATGAAACCCAGAGATAGACAACGTAGAGTGGTGTCATGAACTCTCCGTAGTAAAAGAGGAGATAGCTGATCACACTCACGTCACCGATCATGCAGAGCACTCGCCTAGTGATAGATATTCCTGGTTTGATCGCAATCTCAGCAACTACCGCCAAAGCGATGATCAAAGAGAGACTAAGGATAATCTGACCGTGCAGAGTGGCTATAGAGGCTTCATTGAAAAGGGACGCACTAGATAGGTAGAGCAGTACCAGCAATAAGACGAGCACCCGCATTAATGCTTGTTCGTGTTCTGTATCAGGTCGGTTTTCAAACCGGGCTCGAATTTGCCACAGCAGGGATTTTCTTTGTACTGAGTCGCTTTTATCCATAGCTCTTGACTTTATAGCTAAAGAT
>JARRQF010000055.1:0-2144 GCA_037382065.1 Candidatus Thiodiazotropha sp.
CCGCTATTCCAAGGAGTTGCAACGCCGCCATGTGCCGCCACAAGCGTGCTATTCACGCTGTAGCGTGATTCACCCAGTAGGTGACCATCACCATCGAAGCTATTTTCTTCAAAATCAGATACCTGTTATTAGAATGGAGCGGTCAACTGATTTTTTTAGGGTTACAGAATCGTGGTCGCGCTTAATTCTACCTGATTACGTCTGAGGTTAAATGAAAATAACTAAGCAACTTGCCGGTAATAATCCTTGATGATTAGAAAAATTCTGCTTCCAACAATTTTACTGGTCCTCGCGTATGGCTTCTGGATCAGTCCCGATTTCAAGCAGATCTCAGCCGGTGTCGCCATCTTTCTATTCGGAATGCTCTCCCTTGAAGAGGGTTTCAAGGCTTTTACCGGCGGCATTCTGGAAACACTTTTACGCAACAGTACCAATCGCTACTGGAAGAGTCTTAGTTTTGGCATCCTGAGCACCACGGTGATGCAATCCAGTTCGCTGGTCTCCGTCATTACCATCTCTTTTCTCAGCGCCGGTTTAATCTCTCTTACCGCCGGCATTGGCATAGTCTTTGGCGCTAACATTGGTACAACAACAGGGGCCTGGTTAATCGCAGGACTCGGCCTGAAGGTAAAAATCTCTGCCTATGCCATGCCAATGCTGGTATTTGGTATTATTATGATTTTCCAAAAATCTAATTCCCTAAAAGGGCTCGGCTATATACTTGCTGGTCTCGGCTTTCTATTTCTCGGAATCCACTATATGAAAGAGGGTTTTGAGGCATTTAAATCCAGTATTGATCTAACCCAATTCGCTATATCAGGCTTTTCTGGATTACTTCTATTCGCTGGTATTGGCATCTTTGCTACTGTTGTCATGCAATCGAGTCACGCCACTCTGGTACTTATTCTTACGGCACTCGCTACACATCAGATTACGTATGAAAATGCCCTGGCGCTCGCCATCGGGGCCAATGTTGGTACCTGCATCACAGCCATCCTAGGTTCCATGAGCTCAAATGTGGAAGGAAAGCGCCTGGCTGTCGCCCACCTGATTTTCAATGTCGTCACCGGCCTCATTGCGATTCTATTTATCAAGCAGTTTCTTTGGGGAGTGGAGAGTATCAGTGCAGCAACAGGCATCGCTGACAATGACTACACACTCAAACTAGCAGTATTCCATACACTGTTTAACCTTACTGGCGTAGCATTTATGTCTCCACTGATTGGTAAACTGGTCACCGGCTTGGAAGCGATGCTACAGTCTAAACCAGTGGCAACTGTGGGGCCCAAATACCTGTCAGATGCCACCATGGAGTTTCCCGATACTGTCATGGAATCAGTGCGTAAAGAAACCCTGCATCTGTATGATAATGCCCTGGAAGTCATTGCTCATGGCATCAGCCTGCATCGGCACGACATTTTTTCTGACAAAGACCTGACACAGCTTGTACTGCAGCCCCATAAGATCATTGAAATTGATATTGATGCTGTTTATGGCCGTAATGTCAAAGTCCTTTACGGTGCGATCATCAGTTATGTTTCTCAGGCCCAGACCCGTATCACATCAGAATTCTCAGAGGATCTCTACTCATTGCGCCTGGCAGGCCGGTATATTGTAGAGGCACTTAAAGATATCAAGCATTTGCGAAAAAATCTATTGGTCTATATGACCTCTGACAATCCGCATATTCGTGCAGAATACAATCTATTCAGATCACAAATCGGCACTATACTCAGAGAGTTAGGGGAGATGCGCCTTCACTCCGTCGATCCAAAAAATATGAATATCCTTAATCTTGATGGATTGAAAGCTGAGATCCAAGAGATTGATGTCGTTGCCAATGGCTCTCTTGACCGTTTAATACGAGAAAATCTGATCACCGAGCAGATGGCCACCTCAATCATGAATGACAGTTCCTACGCCTATAGCATATCGAGCAATCTTATCGGTATGGCAGAAATACTATTTGCAACACGCGCACTTGAACTTAAAGAGGCAGAGCATGATATCGCTCTCGATGAAGAGGAGCTTGAACAGATACTCGATGAAGTGGAAGCTGAGAATCCAACACGCAACAAACCATAAGGGATAGTCGTCATGCCTCCAGAAATATTATTGAAGAAACTGATGCGTCTGCTCAATAG
>JARRQF010000055.1:2192-24117 GCA_037382065.1 Candidatus Thiodiazotropha sp.
GCAGACCTGCTGAAGCAATTGAAAAAACAGGAGCGGGCCGCCAAGTTAAAGTTGGAAAAAGAGAGAGATAACACCAAACACAAGCGCCTCTCAACAGAAATAAAGATCATTCACACCCAGCGCAAGAAGGCCATTCGCCGTTTTAAAGAATTGCAAAAGAAGTGTAAAAGCTAAGCAGACCATAAATAACGGCTTATTGATAGTAAGCCAGCGTATCATTCAGCCGTTGGGCGATCTCAGCGCGCAGCTCCGGGGGAGATACCACCTCAACATCAGCACCATATTTCATCAGATCCATTATCAGCTCTGCTGAATTACCATAGGGAAGCGTCAGTTCATAGCGACCATCATCAAGCCAGCGGCTTTGCTGCTGTTCATGCCACTGCTCTTTTGCCACCCAGCGGGCCCTTTGCGGACTGAATCGCAGTACGGCCTCATGCTTAGGCTGACCAGAAAAAATACCATAGGCCGATGTGAAATGCTTATTGAGTAACGCCTCTTCCACATCAACCGCTGGTGACTGCAATTCACGTACCTCAGAGATCGCATCCAAGGCAAAAGTACGCAGCCCATCACGCAGATGGCACCAAGCATCAAGATACCAGTTATCCCGGTAGTGGGTTATTCGTTGAGGCGAAACCTCACGCTGGGTTACCTGATCATCCGCTCGACTGTAGTAATCCATGGCAAGACGATGCCGCGAAGCCAAAGCGCCAACCAATAAGGTGAAGTAGGGCCCTGTGGGTCTTGCCGATGCCCTTAGCAAACGGATATGCTGGGAGAGTGATTTACCCTGACCAGGGTGTCGGCTCAGCAGTTGATCAATTTTGCGTCGTAGAGGTTGTAGGTGACTGTCGAGTAGGCCTGGTTGAATCCCTTCTAGAAGCTGCTGAACGGTCAACAGTGCTTGTAACTCTGAGGCATTGAACCAAAGCCCAGGCAGCTGATACATCTCCCCTTCGCTGGAATCGTAGTGATAACCATTGTGGTTTCGGTCATAGACGATCGGCGCATTGAGGTAGAGCCGCATCTCTTCAATAAGACGCTTGACCGTTGCTCGGGAACACTCCAACTCTTTTTCAAGCCGTTGCCGGGAGACTGGGTAGCGTGCCGCCCGCAGAATTCGATTGAGCTCAAAAATCCGGTCGAACCGATCCATACAGCTGCATATATCGCATTACATTAGAGGGTCTGGGGCTTGGCGTGCGTTTCGTCAAGAGACCATAGCCGCTCGAGATGATAAAAATCACGTACCTTAGGCTGCATCACATGAACGACTACGCCATTCAGATCGACCAGTGCCCACTCACCATCTTCCAATCCTTCCGTTCCAAGCGGTGTTTCACCGGCCTGCTTGGCCTTGAATAGCACAGTCTGTGCGATTGATTTCACATGCCGATCCGAGGTTCCACTGGCAATAATCATAATGTCGGTAATGCTGGTTTTACTGCGTACATCCAATACCACAACATCCTTTGCTTTCATGTCATCGAGGGTTTCCAGGACAACTTCTTTAAGAGTTTCTATCTGCATTGAATCCCATATCTGTTACTAAGAATAAATGACCAATTTGCCCATAAGAAGGCGATTCTACAGGTTCTTATTAACTATCATAACCCATTGTGACGAATATGTTTTACGAAATATTGTATAGTCCATGGGCCTGAATGATATCCAAAACAGCCTCTGGAAGCAGGTAGCGTGGCAGTAACCCCTGAGCAAGCAGGGTTCGAATCTGGGTAGATGAGATATCCAGCTGGGTAAAGGTCTGCAACAGGATAGTGCCTGCTTGGCGCTGTTTCACCTCAGAAACCTCATGGCATTGTCGCTTTGAGAGGTATTGTTTTGACCCTATCGAGGGCTCAGCCTCTCCTGGTCGCTGCATAACAATCAGATGAGCAAGGCGCAAGATTTCATCGGGACGATGCCAATTAGGAAAGCCGTTAAAAGCATCCAGCCCCATCATCAGGCAAAGCGGCTTTTCAGGAAACAGTTGGCGCAACTCAGTCAGAGTATCCACACTATAGGAATAACCAGCCCGTTGTAACTCCCTATCATCAGCGACAAAGCCACTCTGCTCTGCAATAGCCGCTTCGACCATCTGCATTCTGAGTTGGGCGGGAGCCTGTGGCTGATCACGATGTACGGCTGCGTGCAGGGGAATAAACCTGACCTCTTCCAGATCGACCATCTGCATCACATCCAGCGCAGAACGCAGGTGACCATAGTGAATGGGATCAAAAGTGCCACCAAAGATGCCAATCATTAGAATCAGCTACGAATGTGCCCATCACCCAGGACAATATATTTTACTGAAGTCAGCCCCTCTAGACCGACGGGTCCACGAGCATGGAATTTATCGGTTGAAATACCAATTTCGGCCCCCAATCCATACTCGAATCCATCTGCAAATCGGGTTGAAGCATTCACCATTACCGAACTGGAGTCCACCTCGGTGAGAAAACGCCGGGAACGGGTGTAGTTTTCTGTGACAATGGCATCTGTATGTTGTGAGCTATGAGTATTAATATGGTCTATCGCCTGATCTAGCCCACTAACGATGCGGATAGAAAGGATAGGAGCCAAGTATTCGGTATCCCAATCCTCCTCACAGGCGGGGAGACAACCATCGATAATCTCACAGGTTTTGGCACAACCACGAATCTCCACGCCCTTTTCGAATAGTGGGGCTGCAAGCATCAGCAGCATCTCCTCGGCAATCTCGTCCGCCACCAACAGGGTTTCCATGGTGTTACAGGTTCCATAACGCTGGGTTTTAGCATTCATCGCAATATCAAAGGCCTTACCTACATCGGCTTCATCATCGATATAGACATGGCAAATGCCATCCAGATGCTTAATCACCGGCACCCTGGCATCGCAGCTAATACGCTCAATCAAACCTTTACCGCCTCGAGGAATGATGACATCAACGAACTCAGGCATACTAATCATCTCACCGACCACAGCACGATCTGTTGTTGCTATCACCTGTACAGAGGCTTCTGGCAACCCCGCCTCGCGCAACCCGGCATCAATGCAGCGGGCAATTGCCTGATTGGAGTGATATGCCTCGCTGCCGCCCCTTAAAATGGCCGCATTACCTGATTTCAAACAGAGTGCAGCAGCATCGGCAGTGACGTTTGGACGAGACTCATAGATAATCCCCACAACGCCCAAAGGAACCCTCATTCGACCAACCTGAATGCCACTAGGCAGATACTTCATATCAAAAACTTCTCCGATGGGATCGGAAAGAGCCGCGATCTGCCGAACACCCTCAATCATGCTATCTATCCGCTCAGAGGTCAGTTCCAAACGATCCAACAGAGCAGTCTCAAGTCCTTTTTCACGTCCCGACGCCAAATCCTGCCTGTTTTCTGCCATCAATAAATCTCTCGCCTTATCCAGTTCTCTGGCAATGGCTTCAAGAGCCTGGTTCTTACTGGCGGTCGAGATACTGGCTAAGGTTCGCGAGGCTTGACGGGCCTGCTGCCCCACTTGTTTCATGTAACTGGTGACATTGGAAATCTTGTTATGCATGGCTCTGCAAATCATCTCTATAAGGGGTAAACCGAGTTTAACAGTTTAACCTAAAAAGATCAGTTGGACAGCGTGAAGAGTGCGCTTGTGGTGGTGCAGGGCAAGAGTCACTCCTAAGAATTATCATCTTGAGATTGCCTCAAATTGATTAAAGTTCAGGCATTTTCGACCGATCAAATAAGTAAGGAATTACTACTTTTAAGCAGATCTAAATACAATGAAAAATCTTATCCTAAGCGTTATTTTGGTTACCAACACGATTGGCCAGCTTTCGGCTGAACCCTTGCAGTTTGATATCCCCATGCACTCTAAAGGAGCTAATACCTTCTATATCTCAGGCAAGATAGGGGATATGGCGCCCACAGACTTTATGGTTGACACTGGATCGAGCTATATGACAATCAATGAGGCCACTCTGGCTAAACTGAAAATGGTCGGAAACCCCCGTTATCTACGTGACTTAAGGGGTGTCTTAGCCAATGGCAGCGAAATGCGGGTTCCTGTCTATTCGGTTACAAATGTACTAATTGGTGAGAGATGTCTGTTGGAAGAGGTGGAGGTAGCCGTCTTTCCTGGTACTACTCGCCAGATTCTAGGCCTGAGTGCATTGCTGAAGACAGCGCCGTTCACCTTCTCAGCTGAGCCACCGCAACTTCAGTTGAGCAACTGCGATTTGGTTGACATAGCGACCGGCAACCAACCAACAACGCTGGCCGCCGGAAACACTAACCTAGGTAAATAACTACTGATCCGCTGGCATCACCTTAGCTTCAAATGCACTAAACTCAGCGGCATCAACACTGCCATCCTGATTTGTGTCAGCTGTTTCCCAGCTTTTATAAAGCAACTCATTAGCCGTTGCCTCTTCAGATGAGATGATGCCATCGGAATTACTGTCAAGAGCAACGAATGCCTCTTCTCCTGCCACTACAGCTGTCATAAATCCGGCAGTAATCAATACCAATACAGCCTGTTTCACTAGTTTCATCATGTTCTCCTTTACGGATATTTTTTAAGTGTTATCCAGAAATAACCTATCTCCTGCTTAGCTCTTCTGGTGATGCCATGAGACTATGCAAGCAAAAGAAAAATGGTGAAGAGCATCACAAATCAAGGATTAAGCTCCCAACAATAAATAAAGAGTGTTTACATAAAGCTTTGAATTAGAGGCTTATTTTTGCGTCTTATCGTGGAGTGTTTAACCTAATACCAGTAACCAGAAGAGCTGGTTACTGGCCTGCTACTCTCAACTCATTGTTAAGAGCTATTCTTATCACTTAGTTAATGGTGGCGTGCTGATTTCAAATGCGCTGAATTCTGCGGCATCGACCTTGCCGTCGGCATTCGCATCGATTTTAGCCCAGCCGTTGTAGAGCGCTTTATCAACAGTAGACTCTTCAGCTGAAATATAGCCGTCCCCATCGGTATCCAGCTTGGTGAAAGCGCTTGCATCTCCTGCCGTTGCCACTGTGAAAAAGCCAGCTGCTGCTATGGCTACGATGGTCTGTTTCATTATCATTTCATTCTCCTCTTAAAGGTTTGTTTTGCTTCAAGAATAGTATGACAATGAGACCAGAAAAAAATGAGTGACACTAGTCACAAATAGACAGAATGAGCTTCCCAGGCGATGAAACCCTAAAACAGGTTGTGCAACTCATCACAGGGGAGTAAAACCGGAAACGCCTTGAACAATGCCCTGTAATAAGAGCCATGGATCGCTGCGAGTTATTCCTTTGATCGCCTGATCTGCCTCAGCACAACGGACCAACAGGTGCCGCCAATGAGCGCTCTTACCTGACATGAGAGCTTTTTTAATCAATGGCTTACGTTTTTCCCAAACTCGAAATCTAGACATCACTTGGGCAATATTTTGTCCCTGTTCCAGTTCGTAGGCCATCTCCGCCAATGCCCGGATCTCGCGACTCAAAGCCCATAAGACGATCGGGGAAGCAACCGCTTCGGCTTTTAATGCTGCCAACATTCGCAGACCTTTAGCAGCATCCCCTGCCAATAGTGTATCGAGAAGGCCAAATACATCAAAACGGGAGCTATCTGCCACGGCCTGCACAAGCTGATCCGTTGTGATGAGACCCTCACCTTGTAATAACAACAGTTTTTCAATCTCCTGACTAGCTGCAAGCAGATTGCCTTCCACTCGATCAGCTAGCATCTCCACAACACCCTGACTAGGCAGAAGCCCCGCGTTGCGTAGGCGTTGTTCAATCCAGGGTATAAGACGCCCCCCCTCCACAGGCCAGACCTGGATGACTACCCCTGAACGATCAATGGCTTGAAGCCATTTGCTATTCATCTGGACCTTTTCCAGTTTGGGCAAGATCAGCAACAGCAGGGTATCTTCAGCTGGTCGCTGGCAATAAGCCGTTAGTGCCTTACCCCCTTCTGCTCCAACCTTCGCACTGGTCAGGCGCAGCTCCAGAATTCGTTTATCACCAAATAGTGAGAGACTTTCAGCTGCCACATTGAGCGCCGACCAATCAAATCCAATACCTTGGTCCAGAACCTCCCGCTCTGTGAATCCCTGTTCACGGGCAGTCTGGCGAATCTGGTCGGCTGCCTCCTTCATCTGCAGAGGCTCATCACCACTGAGAAGATAGATGGGTGCAAGCGTACGTTTCAACTGAGCAGGTAGTTGATCGTTGCGGAGTCTCATGCCAGGGATAGTGCCTAGTTCTGTTTCTGGGTTGATAAGTACGCATCGAGACGACGGATAATTTGTGCTGACATATCGCGAAGCATATCCTCTTTCATCATCTCCGCCTCGTTCCTCTGTCCCAGCTCGTCACTACCGCCAAAACTGAGTTGTCGTACTATTTCCATTTTCTGCGATACTTTATCCTTCTGCTTATCTGCCGGGATGAGGTGAACCGCTACCTGGAGGCGCATCTCATAATCGAGAGCCTTGCCATTCGCATCTACTGAAAGCACCCGATGTGAGAATTGTTCTTGGGTTATCTCAATAGTATTTTGGGCAGACTCCCTGCTCGGCATCAGAATCACTCCGCTACTAAGCAGATCGCTTTGCAAGACACCCGCCATGCTTCCGTATGCCTCTCCGCCCACAATATAGAGTCCATTCAGCGCTTGAGAAGGGTGTGAATAGCCTTTGAGATAAAATCCGCAACCATTGAGCAATAACAATGCGACCCAAAGTATTGAGAATGCAGTCAGCCGACTACTTTTTCGATCAGTTCGCAACGATATTGACCAGTTTGTTTGGCACAACAATCACCTTCCTGATAGTCAGATCTCCGATAAATCGGAGCACATTTTCATTTTCCAGAGCAAGCTGTTCGGCAACTGATTTCTCAGCGCCCGCAGGCACCTGAATGGTAGCACGAACCTTGCCATTAACCTGCACTACATAGGCCAGACTCTCCTGCTTCAAGGCATCTTCATCTGGCTCTGGCCAATCACTTTCGAGAATCTCATCACCAAAACCCAGTTCGCGCCAGAGGTGGTGAGCCACATGAGGCGAAATCGGTGCCAGTAAACGCAACACTAAGGAGAGCCCCTCCTTGAGAATCACCATATCTGCCTTCGATCCACCCAGCTTGTAGAGAATATTGGTCATCCCCATACAGGCCGAAACCACATTATTAAAGCGATGACGCTGATAGTCATAGAGCGCCTTTTTCAGTAGCTCATGTAGTTCCCGGCGGCTCTCTTTCTGCGACTCTCCATATGCCACCTCGCCCGGCAACAGCGTAGAAAGTGTTGTTTGTTGGCTCTCCACCAGAGCCCACAGGCGTTTCAGGAATCGGTAAGCACCTTCCACCCCGTCATCACGCCACTCCAAAGATTGATCGGGAGGAGAGGTGAACATGGTGTATAACCTAACCGTATCAGCACCATAGCGATCAATGAGGGCCTGAGGATCGATACCATTGTTTTTCGATTTTGACATCTTCTCATTGCCACCAATCACCACCGGCTCACTATCAGCTTTGAGTTTAGCGGTCAGTGGCCGTCCCTTCTCATCACAGACCAGGTCAATCTCGGTGGGGTTAAACCAGTCTCGGTTTCCGTCGGCCTTTTCCCGATAATAGGTGTCGGCCACAACCATACCCTGAGTCAGCAGATGAGTGAAAGGCTCATCACTTTTCACCAATCCGGCATCACGCAGTAACTTATGGTAGAAACGGGCATACAGCAGGTGCAGTACGGCATGCTCTATGCCCCCCACATACTGATCAACAGGCAGCCAGTAATTCGCCCGCTCATCAAGCATGGCGTCCGCCCCTGGTGAGGTGTAACGAGCATAGTACCAACTCGACTCCATGAAGGTATCGAAAGTATCGG
This sequence comes from Candidatus Thiodiazotropha sp., assembly GCA_037382065.1. GTDB lineage: Bacteria > Pseudomonadota > Gammaproteobacteria > Chromatiales > Chromatiaceae > Thiodiazotropha. Next base: position 10,056 of record JARRQF010000055.1, read on the forward strand.
TCTCACGCTCGGCTTCGCCACCACACTTTGGACAACGGCATGCTGAAAACTCAGAATTATTCTTGATGGGGTTGATGGTGCTTTCGTCATACACGATATCCTCTGGCAACCGAACTGGCAGCTCCTCTTGCGGCACAGGAACGATACCGCACTGTGCACAATGGATCATAGGGATCGGTGTACCCCAATAACGCTGACGAGAAACCCCCCAATCACGCAGTCGATAGTTCTTACTCTTTGCGCCTTTTCCCCGCTCCTGTAGCCAATCGGCAATGGCATCAAACGCCTCTTCAGAACTCAACTCACTGAATGGCCCAGAGTCCTGCAATATGCCTTTTTCAACATAGGCCCCAGCCTGAATATCCAGACTCGAACCATCCTTTGGGCGAATCACCTGCTTGATTGGAATGTTATATTTTATAGCGAAGGCGTGATCTCGCTCATCATGTCCGGGGACTGCCATCACCGCACCGGTGCCATAGCCCATTAAGACGAAATTGGCTGCGTAGACAGGTATGATCTCACCGCTTACCGGGTGTACTGCGTTAATCCCCAGCGGCATACCTTTTTTCTCAATCGTCTCCAATTCTGCTTCTGTTGTACCACCCTGACGACAGGCTTCGATAAAATCAGCCAGTTCAGGGTTCTGCTCAGCAGCACGCAAGGCTAACGGGTGTTCTGCTGCCACAGCCACATAGGTCACGCCCATCAAAGTATCGGGGCGAGTGGTATAGATGGTGAGCACCTCGGTTTGCCCCTCAATGCCAAAGTCCATCTGCACACCAAAAGAGCGGCCGATCCAGTTGCGCTGCATGGTTCGCACCTGCTCCGGCCAGCCCTCAAGCTGGTCGATCTCATCCAGCAACTCATCGGCATAGTCGGTAATCTTTATAAACCATTGAGGGATTTCACGACGCTCAACTAAGGCTCCAGAACGCCAGCCACGACCATCAACCACCTGCTCATTGGCCAACACCGTTTGATCAACCGGGTCCCAATTGACAACCGCATTCTTTCGATATACCAAACCTTTTTTGAAGAGTTCGATAAACAGCCACTGTTCCCATTGGTAGTATTCGGGCTGGCATGTGGCTAATTCACGTCGCCAGTCATAGCCAAAACCAAGCCGCTTCAGCTGCTTCTTCATATATTCAATATTTTCGTAGGTCCAACCAGCTGGAGCGACCCGGTTTTTCAAGGCCGCATTCTCGGCCGGCAGACCAAAGGCATCCCAACCCATCGGTTGCAGGACATTTTTGCCCAGCATGCGTTGATAGCGAGCAATCACATCACCAATCGTGTAGTTTCGTACATGCCCCATATGGAGCTTGCCGCTAGGGTAGGGAAACATGGAGAGGCAGTAGAATTTTTCCTTGTTCGGATCTTCGCTGACTTCGAAGGTTCTGTTATTTACCCAGCTTGACTGGACCTCAGCTTCAAGGACAGCTGGATTGTATTGATTTTGCATGTTCTGGCCCAATTAGAAGAATGTATACGACAATCGCGGAAGGATACCGCAGCAGGGCCAAGACCTAAAGTTTAAGAAGCAGCTCTATCCTCAGATTTGCTTGAGTGATTAACGACACAGGAAGGGTACATAATCGACACAACCTCCTCGATAACATCCAGCCAGGCGGCTAAAATCTGGCTATTGTACTGATCATCATAGACTTTTACTGTTTCCAGTAACGCCTGTTCCCAAAGGTCAAAGTGTTTACGCTGCACCTTGAGGCGTCGATGGATACGCCCAAGCATTTCCATATAGAGACGGGTTCCAGGGAGACTTTCTGCTGTTTCGGCCAACATCTTGAGGCTCTCCTCCAGCTTGTGCTTAATCTGTTGCCTATCCTTGTTAAGGAAAAATTCGGCAATCTCCTCAGATTGACTCATAAAGCTATTGTAAAAACCATCATAAAAGCCAGCCCTCCCAGTCACACGCTGGAGGCTCTGGCGAAAGAGTAGAAGATAGTATTGCGATATATTTGACATAAGTAAGAATTAACCGATTACTCCTTGAATACATAGCGACCATTGCAGTCAATACTTGTGGAAAAAAAGCCCATCAATATATAAATATGTGCCTTTTAGAAAGAATCTCAATATTTTTAGTATGTCTGCTAAGAGAATAACAGCAATATACCATCAAACCATCTACGCTCCTGAGTAGCAACAAGTGGTACTATTAGCCTAGTGTGGTGCTTCATACAAATTGACGATGATAGAAGCCTGCTCAGGCCAGGAGGCCAGGAGACAAGGCGCAATGCGCAGGGAATGGCTCGCCCTTTTCAAGCATGGCAACGCAGTATCCTGGCCTGAGCAGGCTTCCCTTCGGGCGAGACGCTATAATCGTCAATTTGTATGAAGCACCACACTAGATTCTGCAGTTAACTGCTAAATTCTGATAACATAATAAGAGCAAGCAAGAGCTAATGCTATGAAGCTGATAATACAGATCCCCTGCTACAATGAAGAAAAGACCCTCGCGTTGGCACTGGCGGAGTTACCAAGAGAGGTCCCAGGATTCGATCAAGTCGAGTGGTTAGTAATCGATGATGGGAGTATAGACAACACACGTAAGGTAGCACTGGAAAACGGCGTTGACCACATTGTGGGATACACTAAAAACCAGGGACTGGCGAGAGGTTTCATGCTGGGCCTGGACGCCTGTGTCAAACAAGGCGCTGATGTCATTGTAAACACGGATGCTGATAATCAGTACAACGCCAGTTATATCCCCAACCTTACCAAACCTATTCTGGATGGTAAGGCTGACATGGTTATCGGAGCCAGGCCCATCCACACAATCAAGCACTTCTCTTTTACAAAAAAGGTTTTGCAGGAGTTAGGAAGCGGAGTGGTACGCAAAGTCAGCCATACCGACATTCCCGACGCACCAAGCGGATTTCGAGCCTTTAGTCGCGATGCCGCCATGAAACTCAATGTGTTCAATGAATACACCTACACGCTCGAAACCATCATCCAGGCAGGCATGAAGCAGATGGCTGTCACTTCCGTTCCTGTTGAGGTAAACGAGGATCTGAGGCCCTCAAAGCTGGTCAAGAGCATCAGCAGTTATATTAAAAAATCGATCATCACCATCCTGCGGATTTTTGTTGTCTATAAGCCATTCCGCTTTTTCTTGGCGATGGGCATGGCACTTTTCAGTATGGGATTAATACTCGGATTGCGTTTTCTCTACTACTATATTACCAATGATGGTCAAGGGCATATTCAATCCGTAGTCCTCGCTGGGGTCATGATGGGTATCGGCTTTCAGACCTTTCTGGTGGCGTTTATCGCCGACCTATTGAGCGTCAATCGAAAACTGCTGGAGGAGATCCAGTACCGTTTGCGAAAGCAGGAATCGGAACCAAAACAAGACTAAGGGGAATGGTTTGGGCTAGCTAACTGATCTTTTCACTTCCCCGCACCTAAGCACCATTCCGCTATGAGTAACGGCACAAAAGCCAATATAAGAATTGCAACACCATAGTCGCTGTAGACAGATGCCAACCAAGCCATCGGAGTCAACCAGAGAAGATTGACCCCAAGCTCACTCAGTACAACCCACAGGTGGGCTCTAGCTCGCGCTGATTCAGGGGGCAGCCCCTGTTTCTCGCACAAAGCCTGTCGCTTGCGGGTAAGGATTTGATAGGCGTGCTTGGCATGAGGCTGATGCCATTTCTCTCCGTTTAGCATTCGTACCACCAATGTCCAGCTAGCATCGACCACAAACAATCCTAGCAGGATTAACCAGCTCCAGAGTGATATGGGGTAGTGTTGCACGCTGTAACAGGCGAACACGCCGAGACTAAAACCGAGAAAGCCACTTGCTGCATCACCCATAAAAATCTTGGCTGGCGGCCAGTTCCATAAGAGAAAACCAGCGACCCCTGAAATCAATAGGATAAGCCATAACAGCGACACCATAGCTACTCCATTCAGAATCAAGATTAGTGTCACACCACACAAAACACTAATCGCCTGTAAGCTGGCAATCGCGTCAATGCCGTCCATAAAGTTATATAGGTTCAGCAACCAGACCAAGGCCACAATAAACAATAGACTCAGCCACCAACCTTGTGGCACCAACCACCCGCCAAGCGTCATTTGCGGCGTTCCCAATACCCAAACAGCCAGCCCAGCTGCAAAGCCATGGACCAATAGGCGCATCCAGGCGGAGACATGCCTATGGTCATCAACAAACCCGATAACAGCGACCAACCCGCCGCCATAGAGCAACACCGAAAAGAGCGGACCAACCTGTTCAACACCTGGCAGAGATAACTGCTGTGCCCAGAACAGGGCGCTGAGATAGACCAAAACAAAAGCCAAACCGCCACCACGAGGGGTAGTCACAATATGCGAACTGCGGCTATTAGGTCTATCCATCAAGCCATGGTGCAAAGCATACAGACGCATCACCCCGGTCAAAAGAGCCGACAGCAAAAATACCAAACCGACTATCCAAGGCCACGCCGAAGGGGCGGTCATGTGGTCTCTTCCTGGTTGAACATATCGTTCAGAGCAGCAGCAACTGAAACCTTTGGAGTCCACCCCAGTAATTGTCGATTCTTTTCAATATCCACCTGTAAGTCGCCGCATAGTCGTTCGATTTCAGATGCGCGCCCGGTAAAACGTCCGATAATCCGCAACAGACCGATAGGCAGAGGTAATAAACGGACCGGTCGATGCATCGCATAGGCAAGTCTATTGATCAATTGCGGCGTCGAGAGATCTTCACCATCCGCCACCAAAAACAGCTCGCCTGCCGCAGCCGGATGAACCATACAGCAACTGATAAAATCGACGAGATTTTCAATGCTAAGTAGACTGCGCCGGTTATTCACCCTTCCTAGAGGCAGAGGTATGCCACGAGATATCAAGGCAGCCAGACGCTGCATATTTCCTTTCACACCTCGTCCATAGATCAGCACTGGACGGAGGATGACCAACTCCATACCCGTTTCCTGTGCAACCTCAGACAACACCTGTTCCGCCTCCCATTTCGACTGGCCATAAGGATCTTCGGGAGCCACTATATCGTCACTGTGAAAAGGTCGATGGCCGCTTCTTTCCCCATTCACCTTGATACTGCTAATGAAGATCATTCGCTTAACCCCGGCATTCACAGCCTGCCGGGCAAGTTTCTGACTGCCCGCCACATTCACCTGCCGAAATAGCGCCAATGGATCCGCTTCGCACTCCTGCATCACATGCGCCCTACCCGCCAAATGGACCACACACTCGATACCTTCCAGTGCCGCACTCCAGTCAGTCTCGGCACCAATATCCCCAATCACCACCTGCTCACAGAGTCTCCAATCAGGGCGATTTTGGCGTAGCGCTCCTCGCACTGAATCTCCCCGTGCTATCAAATGGGCACAGAGATGTTCGCCAATAAAGCCATTCGCGCCAGTAACTAGTACCTTCATAATGGGCTCACCCAACGGGTAAGGTTAAAATTCACTATTTAATCCAATATTTCATGACCCTAGCGCCCGCTGATAGATTGATAAATGCCGTTCAACCACCTGACTGATGGAAAACTCGGCCTCAGCCATGGCCCTGCCGTTCTGCCCCATTGAGTATCGCAGTTCCGGCTGTTCAATCAATTGCTTCAGGGCCACTGCCAATGGCTCGCTCTCCCGAGCCGGCACCAACAACCCATTTTCCCCCTCTATCACCACCTCCCGACAACCAGGAACATTGGTGGTGACAATAGCCCGGCCACAAGCCGCTGCTTCCAGTAATACTTTCGGCACACCCTCCCGATATGAGGGCAAACAGACAATATTAGCCTGACTTAAGACATGAGACATATCCTGACGATTACCCCACCACTCAATACCCCTCTCACGCGCCCAGTCAGCCAATTTTCTGGCGGGTACCGACTCCGGGTTATTTGGATCAATACCCCCGACCAGCGCAAAGCGCGATTTAATCCCCATCCGGTGTAATTGCTCAGCCGCTGCCACAAACTCACCGACACCTTTGTCCCAAAGCATACGGGCAGGCAGTACCACCAGTGGTATCTGATCAGGTTCTGGCTGCATGGCGAAATGGTTTAAATCGACCCCTGAGCCTTTGATCAGTTCGATCTTCTCTCGACTCAAACACTCTTCATCAAGGAGATAGTTATAGTCATCCCGATTCTGAACAATGACCCACAGACGCTTACGTGAAAACAACCAGCGGTAGCTACTCAATATCGCAGCCCGGGCAACAGAGCTGAACATCCCTTGAGCCAGAAACACAAACCCAAGGCCAGAAATTGCATTTACCACCGCCGGCACCTTGGCAAGACGCGCTGCCAGTGTGCCATAGAGTACCGGCTTGATTGTTACATGGTGAACGATGGTTGGCTGCAGCGTACGATAGAGTTTATACAGCTCTCGAATGGTCCTCAGCTCAGCAACCGGGTTGGCGCCACTGCGACTCAGGGGGACACTGAAATGCCTAAAACCTTCCGCCTCAATATGTTCCACTCCATCACCTGGCGGAGTAGCAATGCAGACCTCATATCCTTCGTCTCGTGCGGCAAGTGCCAATGGAAGTCGATGAGATAAAAATCAATCTCAGAGCAGCTAAAATCCATTCCTGCTCTTTAGGATGAAAAACATAACGCCAGACCCCCAATACGAAAAGCAGCAGTAGACTAGAGAGAGTAATAACCCTGAGAAGCAAGCCATCAAGTTGCGCCATCATCAGGAAAAGTGCCATTGCTGCGACCACAAAAATAATAAAGTGCCTTGCTGAGTCACGACACTCTGGAATCAATACCAATGCCATCACATAGAGCGAAGCGGCATCCAGAAATGCTCTGCCCGTCCATACTACAGCGGCACCTAATATCCCATACTGAGTTAACGCCCACCACAGCGCCAGAAGATAGAGTGGCAACTCGATTAAATGTAATTTGGCTGACCAATCCGGCCGTCCGGCAGATTGTACCAGTGAAAAAGGAACCAGAGACAATCCATAAAAGAACACCCCAACTACCAACCACTGCATCACCAGGTATCCGTGATTGGCAAACTCCTCACCCACCCAAAGATTCAGACCATCGTATGCAAAAGCGATAACCAGCAACACCATAGGAAACAACGCAACCGAGATATAATCCAAGCCTTTCACAAAGAGTCGCGCTGAATGCAGACGATCTTCAGTGCTGCCTCTTGCCAGCGTTGTAGACTGGGCAGGCAACAATACGGCAACAAAAGCACTGGGAATAATCAACAGGCGAGATACAATCTCGTAAGGCGTGGTATAAAATGCCACGGCGCTAACTGTTAGCACTGCACCAATCACAAAGCGGTCCATTGACACCATCAACGGCACCACCATATTACTGACTGTCATCCAACCTCCAAACCCCAGCAACGGTCTAATCTGATTCCGGTCGAACTGATAGCACTTTTTAATATCGGGAATAACGCGAAACATCAGTAGCAAGTGGGCAAACGATGCAAGCAGACGCCCTACCACTAATACTGCCACGATAGGATAGAGACTGCTTGAAAAAGGCAAAACCGCCACTGGCCCCAGAAAAGTCAGCATACCCATCGGTATTCGGATTGCAGTTAAAAGATCAAAGCGTTGATAAGCGGCAATCACACCACGCAAGCCAGCGGTCACGATAACCAGTGGAATAGAGATAGAGAGGAGATAGAATGCCTTGAGTGCCTCATCATGCAGCTCAGATGGCACATTCAATACGTCACCAACCAACCAGGGAGATGAAATCAAAATGATACAAAAACCCAACGCGCCCAACACCACCATTAAGCTCATGGCGGTCCAGACAAGTGCGGGGATATCACTCTCTCGCCCCTCACCCAGGCACTTTGCCACCAATACAGTAAGCGCTTGTCCCAAACCAAAATCAAACAGACTGAAGTAACCAACAAACATCCAACTGATAGCCAGCAATCCGAAACGTTCTGTTCCGATCTCTTCGATCAAAATTGGAATGGTGACAATCGCCACCAGGAACGGAACCGCTACACTGAACAGGTTCCAGACAACATTCTTTGCCAGACGACTGCCACTTGTCAGCTCTTTCTGCCTACTGCTCATCAGATACCTGTGAGTTTAGAAGAAATAACCCAGTTCATCGATAATCGTGCTGGTCAGCAGCCTTCATGATGCACGGCAAAACTTGAGATATCACTTTCAGACGCTCCCTGTTATCAGGCCCAGCGCCAGCCGTGAATACGATAAAAAACAAATGCTGACTTGGCAAACATAATAATGTGTTTCAGGCCTTTCTTAGAGGCGTTTCCGCCACCATGCATGATGCGTACCTTAGGAACATAGGCGATGTTAGAAAGCCTGGCAATGCGGATTGAGAGATCAAAATCTTCGAAATAGACAAAAAATTCGGGGGAGAAGCCTCGAATCTTTTCCAGCACGTGATGCCGTACAAACATAAAGCAACCACTAGCCATGGCTTCTTTACTAAGGGCTTGTTCATTCATTTCATAGCGCATCTCATACTCTTGCATGCGCACAGCAAAATATCGCTTTAATTTGCGGGGTGCAAAACCACGCAGGAATAGATCCAAAACGGCCGGATACCTCTTACATAGATACTGTTTTCGCCCTTCTGGACCTTCTGAATAAGGGGATAAAAGACCAACCTCTGGATGCTGTTCCATGTAACCAATCGCCTCAGTAAATGCATTATCAACAACCTCAACATCGGGATTAATAATGAGATGATAGTCACTTTTCTGATTCAGGATAACCAGATTATGTGCCGCCCCATATCCAATATTGCCGCCTGTTCCCAGTACCATCCAATCATGACGGCTTACCCCCACTATTCGAGAGACAAAATCCCTTAGTTTATTGAGAATACTACCATTATCGACGACTACCACTTTAGCACTGAGAGCATCAATATGGTCGACTGCATGATCGAGTGCCTTTACAATACTCTTCAAAGTCTCTTCTAGTGTTTGCAAACCGCTATCATAATAGACGATGGAGATAATCAGTTTCATAAAGGGAGATCGTTTTATAGTCTGAAGCGTCTAACCCGCTAGACTAAGGGCTGGAAAATAGATAATCATCCAAGCCCTAAGCATCGTGCCTACCTGAATCCTTAGCGAGTTGCTGCTTGATTTCCTGAATCCCGGTCATCTCTGCTCGGTAAAGCTCTACAAGTTTATCAACCCCGCTAGGCTTTAAGTAGCCCTCATTACCCGCAGCAACATATGTTCCATATGTTGCTGATGCAGACATTAGCGCCATACTGATCATATTTATTGGCTTCCCCTCCTCCTTAATCTCATTCGCCAATTTAACAAACCGCTCAACCAAGGCAGTGAATTCAGCAACTTGCTTACTTTTATCGGTCATTTATTATCCTCATCATTAACCCCCTTCCAATTCAGGGAAAAATCCTCGCTACATCGAGTCAGGTTTGGGTTATATGCCGGGTCATTCATGAGTAGTGGACCCCATGCATCAAGCATATATTCAGCTTCACGAGCAAATCTCTTCTGCTTCTCCGGTGTATCTTCCAACCCTCGGGAAGCGGACTCGTGATGAATCATTTCGGCATAGGGCGTCCAAACATTATAAAAACCCAACTGGTAAATGCGGATACAGAGATCAACATCATTGAATGCAACAGCCAGATTTTCACTATCAAACCCAGATACAGCATTAAAGACATCCCGCTTGACCAGCAAGCACGCTGCAGTTACGGCTGTATAGTTTTGAATCAGTAGAGACCGGCCCATGTAGCCCCTTTCCCCTTTGAAAGAGTATTTCATCGCATGCCCAGCGACACCGCCGAGCCCTAAAATCACACCGCCGTGCTGAAGGCGGCCATCAGGGTACCATAAGCGAGCACCCACTGCGCCAATCTCTGCACGCGCCCCCTGACTGACCATTTCATCAAGCCATCCTGAGGCAATTACCTCGATGTCATCATTCATAAAGCAGACCATCTCGCCTTTTGTCTGCTCTACCGCAAAATTATTAATTGCTGAGAAATTGAAGGGATGGTTATACCGCAGTACGCTTACCCCAGGCTCTTTTTCCAGCTGAGAGAGATAACTGAGTGTCTTGGGTTCGTCACTCTGATTATCGACAACCACGATCTCATAATTTTTGTAATCAGTATGCTTGCGAATACTGTCTAGACATTGCCTCAACAAGATTTCACCGTTTCTTGTTGGAATAATGATCGATACCAAAGGCCTCTCTTTCGGCACCGGATACTGCACCCTGATCATGCCATCAATTAGGTCAGACTCGGTTACTTTAGCTTCAATATTTCGAGCATTGAGATCATCTTTGACGGCATTGATCGCAGCCTCCATCGCATAGGATTTCGCCTCAGCACCCGATGCTGTACTTTCTGGAATAGCCCGCCAATGATAGAGCACCCATTGAATATGGCGGACATCCTTGCGCAGATCGATCTCTCGTAAACAGCGTAATGCCAGATCGTAATCCTGCGCCCCCTCATAACCTTCACGAATACCACCGATCTTCTCCAGCAGGGTTCGGCGATAGACGCCAAAGTGGCAAATCATATTATGCGAGCGCATCAGATCCGGATTGAAATCCGGTTTAAAGTAGTGGTCGTAGCGAATTCCTTCACTGTTTATCTTATCCTCATCAGAGTAGATCAACGAGGCGTTCGGATGCAGTACAATCTCTTGTGCAACAAAGAATAGAGCATATGGCGCTAGAACATCATCATGGTCCATCAAGCCAACAAATTTGCCTGTCGCCAGAGCCAATGCCGAATTTGTCGCTGCCGATATATGTCCATTTATTTCCCGATAAACCACCTTAATACGCCTAAAGCGCTTTTCATACTCCTTCAATACACGCTTCACATGTGGCTTTGTCGAAGCATCATCGGCAATGCATAGCTCCCAATCATCATAGGTCTGAGCCAAAACTGAGTCGATGGCTTCACGCAACCATGCTTCTTCTACGTTGTAGACCGGCATGACAATCGAGATAAGCGGTCTATCCTCACGCTCGTTTAACGCCTTGATAACATCTTGTTCTGGCAGGCCGACGAATTCAACATCTCTAATCCACTCTAAATAGGTATAGGTTGGAGAGATCTGATTCACGACTCTATCCTTAATTGCGGATACTCCTCCTGCCTTATAGAGCATCTTAGCTTCTCGCCACCACTCTTTAAGAAGCCTTGGCTGGCGTATCAGCTGCTGCACAACAGGCCTTGACCAGCGTAGCAGGCGCAGGGGCAGCATTAAGACCATATAGATACGCCATCCCCGGCTGTGGGTAATATTGTGCAAACTCTCCTTATGCTGAGCCAATCGCATTTTAAGTAAAAATTTCTCCCGCTCCATGGCGCGAACGGCCTTTTCACTCATTTTCAACTCCTGCTGCATGGCACACAGGCACTCTTCGCTCCTTTTTACCTCCTGCTCTAGATCACTTCGCCTGCTACCCTCCTCAGCCAATGCCTTACTTAGCTCCTCCTGCTGTTTGGTCATTTGTTCACGGATTTCACCAAAAGCCTTCAAGTGCTGCTGCTGTACCTCCAATATCCGGTCGCGTTCCGCCACCATCTCCAGGCGGGTCGCAGCCGCCTCCCCAGCCTGATGGAGCTGATCCAGAAGATTTCGGTAGACTTCAACAGAGGACGCCATTGGTTTATCAGTCAAAGAGGGAAAATCATCAGCTGAAACCTTGTCATCAGCTTTTGCAGAAACGATAAACTGAAAGGCCGCAGCATCAGGCGTATGAAAAATAGCCATGCCGCGCTCATCAGCATGGAAACCAAGCCTCTTAAGGCGGGAAACAATCTCTGAGTCTGCCATATCATGAAAGGTGTAGGAGAGCTCCTCCACCCTAAAACCAGCTCGGGCAAACAGCTCTCTCAACGAGTGATAGGTAAAGAGATGCAGGTGAGTCCTGTCTAGTAATCCGGTATCTTCGTAGGTAAACCGCCCCTCAAGTAATTCCAGGCGCAGAGCAGCATGGGCACCATTAGGTAGAGAAGCCAGTAGACAACCCTGTTCAGTTAATAGCCCTGGCAACATTTTTAACAGACCGATAGGTTCACGGAGATGCTCAAGAATATCGGCACAGACAATGATATCAAATCGCTCATCTGCCAAGCTTTTCAGCCAATGGCCTTTCTGTACATCAGCGATAATAACCCTATTGCAGACCTTTTTCGCCTTATTCGCCATACTCTTGTCGTATTCGACACCGACCACATAACAATCCTTTTTGCGGCGCAAGTAATCCGACATATAGCCTGTTGCACAACCCAATTCCAGGACACGACTCCCCTCAGGAATACGCTTAGCTAATTGAGTATGAGAATTATTCTCAGCATTTATATCAAGTTGGAAATCGTATTCCACAAGTCAGTACCATTGGTAAAAATTCAGTGTGCAGAGCGTCTCGTTTATAACCTAAAAATTCAGTTAACCGCGCCATTCTAACAGCAGGCTCCTGATTTTAAAGAAAATTGCTTCGATGGCCATGGTCACCTGTGGATTCTAGAGCAATAATACCCAATACCCTCACTATTGGACAGACCAAGAAGCATATCCAGGCCTCTTTTTAGGATAATAAACAATGCCAACAACCGTTCGCGCAATAAGCAGAAAAGTATCGGCCATGATTTCTGCTAATTTCCTCGATATTTTCCAGCAGAGTCCGAACCGCTACCCCGCACTGGATGGATTACGAGCCATCGCAATGCTTCTCGTGCTATTTTTCCACTGCTTTTATCTCAACTACGCCTCAATTGAGCCCACACAACGATCGCAATTACTGCTGGATATGTCCCCCTGGCTCAATTGGGTGTGGCAGGGAGACAAAGGCGTCGATCTATTTTTTGTGCTTTCAGGCTTTCTCATCTCCATGCTACTACTGAAAGAGCATCGAAATAGCGGACGAGTGGATATTAGGAAATTCTATATACGACGTATTGCGCGCATCCTACCTGCCTACTTGGTATTACTCTTGATAGCCTGGTTCGTAGATATGCCAAATAGGGAGTGGATATGGGGAAATCTACTCTTCGTAAGCAATCTGCAACCCCCCGCAACGCTATTCATACCCTGGAGTTGGTCAATCACCGTGGAGGTACAGTTCTATATCCTGTTTCCATTGCTACTTCTGCCCTTGATCACAAGATCCAAAAAACCTCTGCTCGTCATGACAGTTGTCGTTATCAGTTGCATGCTGCTACGGCAATTCATACTTGCTCTATACGACAACCTGAATAATATGCCATTCTATGAGATCCTTTTCGACACAAAAAAACTGGCCGCCTGGTGGGATACCTTATACATTCATCTCTATACAAGAGCAGGCCCCATCGTCTTAGGAATCACGGCCGGTGTCATACATAACTTTCATGGCAAAAAACTAGACCGGTTCGCCAATAGCTATAACAAAAGCTATCTCTTCATAATAGGTTTCGCACTTGCTATTTTCTTAACCATACTGACACTTCCTGTCCATATGGTACAAATGGATTATCTCAGCCATATTGGGCATCTTGGGAATTTACTGTTTCTTGGTCAACATAGAAATCTATTTTCACTTAGTGTCGCCATACTACTACTTATTGCCATCCACCCCGCTTCATCCACCATATCATTCAGCACGATTCTGCGCAGTAAGATGCTAACCCCTATCGCTAAAGTCTCCTACTCTGCCTATCTTTTTCACATATTTATTATCTGGATCGTCTTTAAATATTTACGAGATAACTGGCAAGAAGGGATAGGTGAACCAAGCTGGTTTGCTGTTGGTATAATCTTGGTAATGGTCGTGACATTTGCCGTTTCCACATTAAGCTATATTTTTATTGAAAAACCATTTAATGACATGGCTGCGCGTAAGCATTAACCTAAAAAGATCAGGTTGCACTGAGTATTAGATAGGATGTTTTAATGTGACTACTCCCCGCCCGGCGCAACAAGTTGCTTTGGGCGAGGCTTCTTGCTTCAACGTCCGTAACAATCAAGTGAATGATTGGATCACACAGACTCCACAAGCGAAAACGACAGTCCAGCCGCTTTAAGTTCAATGA
>JARRQF010000056.1:0-17538 GCA_037382065.1 Candidatus Thiodiazotropha sp.
TAAGCGGTCATCCGCGTTGTTGCGCGCCTTGGAAAGGGAGAAGCCATTCCCGGCGGCACGCGGCTAACCGCTTAGCGTCACGCTATCATCGTCAATTTGTATGAAGCACCACACTAGTAATTTAATCCATCAAGGTCAGGTTTGCATGGTGGCCGTGGCATTTCCTACAAACCCATGTTTCACAACTGATTCTAGGTTAGAATACGGGGTTTGACTTTCTGTTTTGAGAGGTTTGTATGGCAGGACACAGTAAGTGGGCCAATATCAAGCATAAAAAGGCCGCGAATGATAAAAAACGTGGCAAGATATGGACAAAACTGATCCGTGAGATCACCGTGGCTGCTCGGATGGGCGGCGGAGATCCAAACGCCAATCCGCGTCTGCGTCTGGCGATGGACAAGGGACTCGGTGCCAATATGCCCAAAGACACCATTGAGCGTGCTATTAAAAGGGGTGCCGGAGGGATTGATGGCGATAATTACGATGAGATTCGCTATGAGGGCTATGGTCCAGGGGGAACCGCTGTTATGGTTGATTGTATGACTGACAATCGCAACCGGACGGCTTCTGAAGTGCGTCATGCCTTCAGCAAACTGGGTGGCAATCTGGGGACCGATGGCTCGGTTGCTTATCTCTTCAGCAAGCAGGGCATTATCAGTTTTGCCGCAGGTTTGGATGAAGAGAGCATCATCGATGCTGCCATTGAGGCAGGGGCTGAAGATGTGACCACGAATGATGATGGCACCATTGATGTGATGTCCGCCCCAGAGAGTTTTTCTCAAGTTAAAGATGCGCTGATTACGGCAGGCTTTCAGCCAGACAATGATGAGATCACCTATACAGCCTCGACCAATGCCGTATTAGATGAGGGGGATGCCGACAAGTTATTGAGAATGATCGATATGCTGGAAGATCTGGATGATGTGCAGGACGTCTACACCAATGCAGAAATTTCCGATGAAATCCTTGATGCAGTCGGCTGAACCTAGATTTCTCAGTTGATCACTCCATCTCCAATAGCAGGTTACAATAATGAAGAAAAGAGCTTCGATGAGCACTGCGGATTCTAGGTTAAACCTTGCGTATTATTGGTATTGACCCCGGCTCCCGTATAACAGGCTTTGGACTGATCGAATCGGATGGGATGCGTTCCATCCATCTGGACCATGGTGTGTTGCGACTGGCTGGTGAGGAGTTACCGCCAAGATTGGGCCAGATATTTACTGGCATCACTGCCGTGATTAATGAACACCATCCCGATGTTATGGCCATCGAAGAGGTTTTTGTATCTAAAAACCCATCGTCTGCGCTTAAGCTGGGACAAGCCAGGGGGGCTGCTATTTGTGCGGCTGTTCACCTCGGGTTACCTGTTGCAGAATACTCACCCAGAGGCATTAAACAGGCCATTGTGGGTACCGGCCGGGCGGAAAAGACACAGGTTCAGCACATGGTGCGGATGTTGCTAAACCTGAAACAAAAGCTTCAGGCTGATGCTGCCGATGCATTGGCGGTTGCACTCTGTCATGCCCACACCAGCACCTCGGTATTGGGCCAATCAGCAGCAGTAAAGAGAAGTTATAGATAATGATTCTAAATCCTATTCTAATGACAGGTTATTCGATTATGAAGAAAATAGCTTTGATGCACATGTCCAGCTGCGGAGTCTAGGATGATAGGTCGTTTGCGAGGAGAGCTTGCCAGCAAACAGGCGCCACATCTGCTCCTTGATGTCAATGGCGTGGGATATGAATTGGAGGTCCCACTCTCCACCTTTTTCATCCTGCCTGAGATAGGTCAGAAGGTCACTTTACTAACCCACCTGACAATTCGTGATGATGCCCATGTTCTCTATGCCTTTAGCAGTGAAACCGAGAGAGCCCTATTTCGTACCCTGCTGAAAGTCAGCGGGGTGGGTGCAAAGATGGCACTGGCCATTCTATCTGGAATGAATACGGATGAGTTTGTCCGCTGTGTGGAGAGCGAAGATGTTGCCTCTCTGGTTCGTCTACCGGGAGTCGGTCGAAAAACAGCAGAGCGGTTAATTATTGAGATGCGCGACCGGCTGGCGAAACTGGATGGTTTTTCCGTTGCCGCTGAACCACTAAAGGCCGGCCAAGTCTCTCTCCCAGCTTCTGCTGGTTCTGATGCGGTGGCAGCGTTGGTTGCTCTGGGCTATAAGCCTCAGGATGCCAGCCGCATGGTTAAGTCTGTCGAGCAACAAGATATGGACAGTGAATCACTGATACGCGCAGCCCTTCAGGGGGCTGCAAAGAGATAGCAGGATACCCGGTGAACAACGAATCCAGATTAATTGATGGTGAAGCGGCAGGTGATGATGAAGTCCTTGATCGCGCTATTCGTCCCAAGCTCCTTTGCGACTATGTGGGGCAGACTGCCATGCGCGAACAGATGGAAATCTTTATTCCCGCAGCGCGTGGGCGTGGTGAGGCTCTCGACCATGTACTGATTTTTGGTCCTCCTGGGCTGGGTAAGACCACTCTTGCGCATATCATCGCCAATGAGATGGGGGTCAATATGCGTCAGACCTCTGGTCCCGTACTTGAGAAGGCGGGTGATCTAGCGGCGTTGCTAACCAACCTGGAACCTCACGATGTGTTGTTTGTTGATGAGATTCACCGTTTGAGTCCAGTGGTGGAAGAGGTTCTCTATCCGGCACTGGAGGATTTTCAGCTCGACATTATGATTGGTGATGGCCCAGCGGCTCGCTCAATCAAAATTGATCTGCCTCCATTTACTCTGGTGGGGGCGACTACCAGAGCTGGCTTACTGACCTCGCCCCTAAGGGATAGGTTTGGTATTGTGCAACGGTTGGAGTTCTACAGTAGCCAGGATTTATCGCGTATTGTGACGCGTTCTGCCGGTATTCTAAATATCGGAATCGATGCCGCCGGAGCAGATGAAGTGGCACGTCGATCACGGGGCACTCCCAGAATTGCAAACCGATTGCTTAGACGGGTACGGGATTATGCCCAGGTCAAAGGGGATGGCTACATCTCAGCGAAATTGGCAGACCAGGCTTTGCAAATGCTTAAGGTGGATGGTATCGGGTTTGATAATATGGATCGCCATCTATTGCTTGCGGTGATTGAAAAATTTGATGGAGGCCCGGTTGGAGTCGATAATCTGGCTGCGGCGATTGGTGAAGAGAAGGGTACTATTGAAGATGTTATTGAACCCTATTTAATTCAGCAGGGATTTATGATGCGTACCCCAAGGGGGCGGGTGGTGACGCAAGCTGCCTATCAACATTTTGGCCTTGCCTCTGTGGCGGATGAACAAGTGCCGCCTGAGGATGATATTTTTCGTAAGCAATAGGGGTTTTTTCTTTGAACTCAGGTAACATGAAGCAATCAAAGTGTTTTTTTGATCCAGTTGGTGATGAAGTTGTGTTGAGGTTAACCTAGATTTCGCTGATATCTAATGTTGCACGCTGGGATTTTCCACAAATCCCTGTTTAACAACGGATTCTATGGTTAAGGGATATGAGCAGCGGTAAACAATTTTTTATCTGGCCAATCAGAGTTTATTACGAAGATACTGATTCTGGTGGTGTCGTCTACTATGCCAATTATCTGAAATTCATGGAGCGTGCACGCACTGAATGGCTTAGGAGTCATGGTTTTGAGCAAGATCAATTGGCTAAGCAAGACGGGATCATCTTCGCAGTTCGTCAAGTGGATGTGGGATACCATCAGCCGGCTCGCTTCAATGATGCACTGGAAGTCATTTCTCATCTCTCCCAAATCGGCCACGCCAGCCTTACCCTTCATCAGGAAGTGGTGCGCCCAGAGGACTCTCAAACTTTGTGCAAAGGCGAGATCAAGATAGCTTGTCTGAATAAAGATACTATGCGTCCCTCACCTATACCTGAAAGAATTCGCCTGGAGATTGCGGATGACCAATGACCTCTCCATTACTCATTTGATCCTGAATGCCAGCCCGGTAGTAAAGATTGTGATCGGCATGCTGCTGTTTGCCTCGCTTAGTTCATGGAGCATGATTTTCGACCGCATGCGAGTCCTAAAGAAGGCTAGAAAGGCCGCCGATGAATTTGAAAGCCGCTTTTGGTCTGGAGGAGATCTTGCTGAGCTCTACCGAGAGATTGAGCGTGAGAATGAAGGTGACTCAGGAATGGCCGCGATATTTCGCGCCGGATTCCGTGAATTTGCACGTCTTCGAACAAAGGGTCACAAGGATCCCATGGCCATGGTACAAGGTGCGCAACGTTCCATGAGGGTCTCTTTGAATCGTGAGGTGGATCGTTTGGAGAACCATCTCACCACGCTGGCAACAATTGGTTCTACCAGCCCTTATGTAGGGCTTTTTGGTACGGTTTGGGGCATCATGAACTCATTCACCTCCTTGGGTAATGTGAAACAGGCGACGCTGGCGCTGGTTGCTCCAGGTATTGCTGAGGCGCTGATCGCTACCGCAATTGGTCTCTTTGCGGCGATTCCTGCTGTGGTTGCTTTTAACCGCTACTCAAACGATGTCGAACGATTGAATAATCGCTATGACGATTTCGTGGAGGAGTTTGCAACTATTCTACAGCGTCAGGCTGGTGGTTGAGTGGACGAATGAGATTATGAGTCGCAATAAGAATCGTCGTCGTCCGATGTCAGAGATTAATGTGGTGCCTTATATCGACGTGATGTTGGTGCTACTGGTTATTTTTATGATCACCACGCCACTACTGACTCAAGGTGTTCAGGTGGATCTGCCCCAAGCGGATGCCGAACCGCTCTCCAGTGATGCTGATGAACCCTTGGTGGTGACCGTCAACCGGACGGGTGACATGTTTATCGATATTGGAGATGGCCAAAACAAGCCAGTGGATCCTGATGCCTTGGTAAATCGGGTGCGGGCTGTCCTTAAACATAAACCGAAGACGCCGATTATGGTGCGCGGGGACACAGGAACCGTCTACGGTCGAGTTGTCGAGGCGATGGTTCTACTACAGGCGGGTGGTGCTCCCAGTGTAGGCCTGGTTACAGAGCCACCGGAGTCTTAGACGTGTTTGGTATGTTCAAACGAAATCCTGTATCAGTTATGTTTGCCGTTTTGCTACATGGTCTGATTCTATTTTTTCTGGTATATGGCGTTGACTGGAGTAGTCCGCAAAAGCCAGCAACACCCAAGGTCAATGTTGTTCAAGCTCATACAGTGGATGCGAAAGAGCTCAAACAATCCAAACCCATAAAGCGAGAGACTGAGTCAGAACAAAGCATTAAACGCGAACAGGAAAGGAAACGCCAGGCCGAGCTGAAAAGGCGTAATGCACTGGAACAGAAGCGTATTTCTGAAAAAAAGGCAGAGCAGCGTAAACGTGAGATTGAGGCAAAGCGCCAAGCTGAGCAACAGAAACAGGCTGAGGCCAAACGCAAAGCGGATGCCGAGGCGAAACGCAAGGCTGAGGCAGAACGCAAGGCTGAGGCAGAACGCAAGGCTGAAGCAGAACGCAAGGCTGAGGCAGAACGCAAAGCTGAGGCAGAACGCAAGGCTGAGGCAGAACGCAAGGCTGAGGCAGAACGCAAGGCTGAGGCCAAGAGAAAGGCAGATGAAATAAAACGCAGGGCAGAAGCAGCTCAGGCTGAACGTGAGCGTGCCTTACAGGAGCAGCTCGCTTCAGAACAAAATAGCCGTGAAATAGAGCGTTATACAGCTGTTATCCGTCAAAAAATCAATAGCAAATGGCGGAAACCTCGGAATACAGAAGGGCTCTCCTGTGTTGTACGGGTTCGCTTGATGCCTGGGGGAGATGTCATACCTGGTGGGGTCAGTATTATTCAAAGCAGTGGCAACGATGTATTTGATCGCTCAGTGGAAAGTGCGGTGTATAAAGCGGCGCCTTTGCAGGTTCCAAGTGGAGCCCTGTTTGAGTCGTTCCGTATACTAAATTTACCCTTTATAAATAAATAATCCATTGTGACCATGAAAAAAATCTTATTTGTTTTTTTAGCTATATTAATTTGGCAGCCGGTACTTCATGCCGAGTTGACCATTGAGATTACCGAAGGTGTTGATGGCGCCCTGCCAATCGCTGTGGCGCCTTTCAGTTGGCAGGGAAAAGGTACTCCTCCCCAGGTGGACATTGCGGAGGTGATTAATGCTGACCTGCAGCGTAGCGGTCGCTTTCAGACCATACCCCAGGCTGATATGCTGTCACGGCCTGCCACTGCCAGTGAGGTTGAATTCAAGAACTGGCGTGCCCTGGATGTTGAAAATCTAGTGGTTGGAAAAATAGAGTCAAATGGAGCCGGTGGTTATCAGATTCAGTTCCAACTGTTGGATGTTTTTCGGGAAGAGCAGTTAACCGGCTATACCGTCCCAACTACAGCAAGCAATCTGCGTACTACCGCTCATCGCATAGCCGATCTGATCTATGAAAAGTTACTTGGTGTACCTGGCGCGTTTGCTACCCGAGTGGCATATATCTCTTCAACCAAACAGGCCGATGGCACTATGAGCGTCACGCTTAATATTGCTGATGCTGATGGGTATAATCACAAGTCTATTGTCACTTCCAGTGAGCCATTGATGTCCCCCTCCTGGTCTCCGGATGGGCAGAAACTTGCCTACGTCTCTTTTGAGGGCGGTCAATCTGCCATCTATTCTCAGGGGGTCTACACTGGGAAACGTGAAAAGCTCACCTCTTTTAAGGGCATTAACAGTGCACCTGCTTGGTCACCCGATGGCACTAAGCTGGCACTGACTCTATCCAAAGGCGGTAATCCAGATATCTATATCTATGACCTACGTACCCGTAAGCTTAAACAGCTCACCCGGGACTACGCCATTGATACAGAAGCGGCCTGGTCTCCTGACGGTAAAAGTCTGGTATTTACCTCTAATCGTGGGGGCAAGCCTCAGATCTATCGTATTTCTGCCTTTGGCGGAAGCGCCCAACGTGTTACCTTTCAAAACAACTATAATGCCCGTGCCTCATTCTCTCCAGATGGTAAGCTCCTGGCTCTAGTGACCCAAGAAGATGGAAACTACCGAATTGGGGTGCAGGATCTTAAAACAGGTGTGTTGCAGGTATTGAGTCAGGGGCGTTTGGATGAGTCGCCTAGCTTTGCGCCAAACGGTAGCATGATCATTTTCGCCTCCAAGTCGGGGCGTCGTGGTGAGTTAGCCGCTGTCTCAGTTGATGGTCGGGTACGACAGAGTCTTTCGCAGGAAGGCGATGTGCGTGAACCTGCTTGGTCGCCTTTTAAAAAATAATCGCACGACTCATTGAGGAGAACTTTCATGAAAAAAGTGCTGCTACTATCTGTTCCCGTAGTTTTTTCGCTGTTATTGATGATCGGATGTGGATCCAACCCAAGTTTGGAGGAGGGAGAAGGGGCTGTTGTGTCTGAGCAATCAACTGGCGCTGATGGCGCACAATCGGGTGCGGGAGCCTCAACCTCGGCAGCGGCTCAGGGTGAAGAGTGGAAAGGGGATCCGCTGGAGAATCCGAATAGTATGTTGGCGACCCGAGTCATCTATTTTGATTATGATCAGAGTACGGTGCGTGCCGAATACATGGATATTATCCAAGCCCATGCAGATTATCTGGCCGCAAATCCTCAAGCGGTTGTCAGAGTGGAAGGACATACTGACCAGAAAGGCACCCGGGAATATAATCTTGCTTTGGGTGAGAATCGGGCGAATGCGGTGCGTAGTCTGATGATGGCTCAGGGGGTCTCAAGCAATCAAATGGTGGTTGTTAGTTATGGTGAAGAGAGACCTGTTGCATTAGACAACACCGATGAAGCCTTGGCGCTTAATCGGCGTGTTGAATTGATCTACTGATAGGATAAACAATGAACTCACTATTCAGGCTGGTTGCCCTTTGCTTGGTTCCCTGTTTCGGTGTCAGCACATCAGTGTTGGCAGCTGATGTTGATCAGCGTTTGCAACGCATCGAACGGACGCTGCAAAATCAGAATCTCCCTGATCTTACCTTGCAATTGCAGCAACTTCAGCGGGAGGTTCAGCAACTGCGCGGAGAACTTGAGTTACAGAAGCATACTATGGATGCGATGAGCCGCAGGCAACGCGATCTCTATCTGGATATTGACCAGCGGTTGTCGCGTATTCAACCAGGAACCGATATGCTAGCCCCACCAGTGTCCGGTTATCAGCCGATGGCTGCTGACCAGATGACTCCGCCTCCTCCAGTTAATTCCGCTGAGCCTTCGGTGTCAGTACCTGCCGCTGTTGCTGTTACACCACCCGATCCCAAAAAAGAGGAGATGGCCTATCAGGAGGCCTTCAACCTTTTGAAGCAGGGGCGCTATTCCGAGTCGATCAAGGCATTTAACGCCTTTCTCAGAGATTACTCAGGGGGAAATTATGAGGATAATGCCCAGTATTGGTTGGCAGAAGCCAGTTATGTTAATCGGGATTACGATACGGCCCTGACAGCCTTCTCAAAAGTCCCGAAGAAATACCCCAAGAGCTCCAAGGTTCCTGGTGCGATGCTGAAGATGGGGTATATCTATTACGAGAAGCAGAATTGGGAAGTGGCAAAGAGGATTCTGGGTGAAATACAAAGCAATTTTCCGGAAACTACGGAGGCTCGTCTGGCTGAAAAACGGTTACAGCGATTGTCAAAAGAGGGACGATAGTAGCAGCTAGCACAAGCTGCTTCTGACGATACTACCATAAGTATTCCAATACTCAGCCGCCGTGTGTTGGCTCACGGCAAGGCATCAAAACGCCACTGTAGGGCTCTCTTACAGTAAGTTTTGAGTGAGCCAACAATAACAGCCTATCATTAAATTTCAAAAGGTTAGAGGCTACAAGAATGGCTAAGCTCAGTGTTGCGGCTCTTGATAAGAGAGAGGCCATTGGCTGCACCCCAAGGGCATTTTCTGCGGGGCGCGAGCTGTGCCTTGATCTAAGCCACTCCTGTCGCTTTGAACGACAGACTACTGATAGTAAGCCCACAAATAGAGATCAACTGCGGCATCTAGAGTTATGATTTCATCAATGTCACAGCTGCGAATTTCTGAAATTTTTCTTTCCCTGCAGGGAGAGGCTCGTAGCATGGGTCTGCCAACTGTCTTTATCCGTTTGACAGGTTGCCCCTTACGTTGTCACTACTGCGATAGTCAATACGCCTTCAGTGGGGGTGAAAAAATGACTCTGAATGCAATTCAGCAACAGGTCGGTCAATTTCACACCAAATGGGTGTGTGTTACAGGTGGGGAGCCTCTGGCACAAGCCGGGTGCGAGGTGTTGTTATCACAACTCTGTGATGCTGGTTACCAGGTTTCACTTGAAACCAGTGGTGCGCTCGATATCCGTTCGGTTGATCCTCGGGTGGCAAGAGTCATCGATTTGAAAACGCCAGGCTCAGGTGAAGTCAGTAAAAATAGAATGGCTAATTTGGATGACTTGAGAGCGGATGATCAAATAAAATTTGTCATTAGTGATAGGAATGATTACGAATGGAGTCGGCAGCAGCTGCAACAGCACCACTTGACGGAGCGCTGTGAAGTGTTGTTTTCTCCAGTGCATGGAAAGCAGGAGGCGACCCAGTTGGCAGATTGGATTCTAGGCGATAGATTGAACGTGAGGTTTCAAATGCAACTCCACAAACTGTTATGGGGCGATCAGCCGGGGCGATGAATAAAAAAGCTGTTGTTTTACTCTCCGGTGGACTCGATTCGGCAACTGTTTTAGCGATTGCTCGCAGTCAGGGTTACACCTGTTATGCACTGAGTATGGCCTACGGACAACGCCATGCTGCTGAACTGATAGCAGCCTCCCGGGTGGCAGCAGTATTGCAATCAGAAGATCACAAGGTGATACATATCGGCCTTGATGACTTTGGCGGATCAGCCTTAACCGATCGTTCAATAGAGGTGCCGGAGCAGATGGAGGAGGGGATTCCTGTAACCTATGTGCCAGCCAGAAACACGGTATTTCTCTCGCTGGCCTTGGGTTGGGCTGAGGTGCTGGATGCTCACGATATCTTTATCGGAGTGAATGCAGTGGACTATTCTGGTTATCCAGACTGCCGCCCTCAATTCATTGAATCCTTTGAGCGACTAGCTAATCTTGCCACCAAGGCGGGTGTTGAAGGCAAGTCATTCCATATCCACACACCATTGATTAACTTGAGTAAGGCAGAGATTATACGTCACGGTATACAGCTGGGCGTTGATTATGCTTTGACAGTATCCTGCTATCAGGCCTCGGAAAGTGGAGAGGCTTGTGGCGTTTGTGACTCCTGTCGCCTTCGGGCCAGAGGTTTTATTGAAGCAGGCGTTGCAGATCCAACTCCTTATCGGACAGCGCCATCGCAAACCAAGCCGCATGTCTCCTCATGAATGGTAGACTAGGCAAGTTATTAGAAAATTACTGTAAAATTATGCGCCTAGAAGCCTAGGATTAATATAGTTAATTTGCTTATAGGGAACCACTATGAGAGAAGAGTCAATCCTGATTATGATGCAATATGGTACCAATATAGGTTATGCAATTGCACCATTAGAAACAACATTTTATAACATGGCATCTGAATTGGGTTTTCCTCAAAATAGGATTCATTTTTCATATCAGGATATGAAGAAAGGTATGCCTGATTCTCTACCTTCTACATTTTCCAATGTGGTGGTGTTTAACAGCCGGTCTGATAAATATTCTAAAGAAGAAATTGATACTATTTCTCGTTATATATCGAAAAATAACATTAAGTATATTTTTGGGTTTGATTTGCCTGCGAAAAAACAGTTTTATAAACCTGTTAGGGCTGCTGGAGTTGAAAAGATTATTTCATACTATGGATGCACGATGAGTAGCGTCAATAGTGGATTGAAATTATTCTTAAAAAAATTAGAAATGAAGTTGAATATATATGGTCCTGATCATTATATATTTGAATCAAAAGCTATGCAGTACACGGCAACACATGGTAGAGGGGTTGCTGCCAAAAATACTAGTGTTGTTCCTCTAGGTGTGGATCATAATATGTGTTCTAACAAAATTGGAGGTGGTGTAAATATATTTGATGAATTCAATATTCCAAAAAATAGAAAAGTAATATTTTATTCAGGCCATATGCATAAAAGGAAGGGTGTGCATGTCCTGATTGATGCCGTATCTGAATTAATTAATAATAGAAATAGGGAAGATATACACTTGTTATTATTTGGTAATAAAGAGGGGGAAACTGCTTGGCTTGAAGATAGGTTCAAGGGTACAAAAGCCTCAGAATTTATAACGTTTGGTGGTTACCGGACAGACCTTCCAAGCATTATGCCTCAATGTTATTTAGGGGTTATTGCATCCAATGGATGGGATTCGTTTCCCCGTTCCGCTATAGAAATGCAATCTTGCGGTTTGCCTCTCATAGCTTCAAATTTTCAGGGATTGGTTGAAACAATTGAAAATGAAGTAACTGGTATGCTTTTTGAGTCAGGAAGCCATATGGATTTGGGTGATAAAATAGAAGCATTTATTAATGATGTTAGCATGAGAAATAAAATGTCTGATAATGCTCGAAAAAGGGTTGAGGGTGGCTATACACTTGAGGTCCAATTAAGGGGGCTTGTAGGTGTTGTAAGGGATATCGTAGCTTAGTTCTGGCACGGAAAGATTCATTAATAAGAAACGCAGCCTAGTGTGGTGCTTCATACAAATTGACGATGATAGCGTCTCGCCCGAAGGGAAGCCTGCTCAGGCCAGGATACAGCGTTGCAATGCTTGAAAAGGGCGAGCCATTCCCTGCGCATTGCGCCTTGTCTCCTGGCCTGAGCAGGCTTCTATCATCGTCAATTTGTATGAAGCACCACACTAGAAGCTGCAATTGAACCTAGAGAAGGGGGGTGAGTGCAAGCGGAATCAGTATTGCTGAGACTCCCAGGCCATCAGGAGACGGTTAATCTGACGGGGAATCTGCTCTTGAATCAGTTCAAAGTCGGTGCTCTGTAGTTTATCAATAAGCTGCTGAATACCAGATATCAGCGGTTGCAACCGCTCACGTGCTCCCTGCTTGTTGTGCAGTTGTTGCACATCCAACAGCCGCATGTTTACCACCCCGACCAATAGGTTGAGATTCTCCCTCCAACGTTGGTAGCGGGAGAGATGGTGGATAGGCATATTACGCACTAAAACCGAAACACTCTTCGCATTAATCAAGGTACGCTGACCAAAATCGATCATTCTGCCCTTTTCAGACATACTCTCCATCATCTCTTGATCCAAGACTCCAACCTCTCCAGCATGAGAGAAATAGTGACCACAGGAGATTATCCGCACGATCACCTGTAAACCGAAGAGCTCAAAGGTGGCAAGCATCCGCTCTCCAAGCGTTCGCACATCATCGCATTCCAGGCTGTCATCGATAAACTGGACCAGCTCCTGCAACTCCATTGATACAACTCGTGACTCTGCCACCTCTTCTTTGACCAAAGTAGAACGCTGTTTCGCCAGTTCAAGATCGTGTTGGTTATTAAGGGCGATACGAATTTTCAGCAGAAGCTCATCTACATCATAAGGCTTAGAAACATAATCATCGGCTCCCGCCTTATAGCCCGCCAAGCGCTCCTCCAGCCTGGAGAGGGCAGATACGAAAATCACCGGAATCATGGATGTACTAGGATTGGCTTTAATGATGCGACAAACAGTCAAACCATCCATCATAGGCATATCTACATCAAGCAGAATTAAGTCAGGATGGACACTCTCCAACTGCTCTAGGCATTTCTTACCTTCCGATGCCAGAGAGACCCGATATTTGGATTTCAAGATCAGCTCGAGACTGACGAGATTAGCCTGTTGATCATCTACAACCAGAATATGTGGCACTGAAATCTGTTCCTGTTGGTTATTGATATCCTCCCTTCCTAAAGGAAGGAGATTCCTACGGTGCTCAGGCTGCGATAGCCTGAATCGCTTCGGTGGGTTCTCGGCCCAACGCCCCCTACAGCAGGCGAAGTATCTACACAAGCTAACTGGGCTTTTTCCTGGCGATTAAAGCCGTTGAGCGGTAAAAAATAGCGGCCATTGCTCAGTATAGCAAGGAGAGCAATGCCCATATCGATGCTGACCATGCCTGTCAATGGGTATACCGAATCATCGACCTCGCGCTCGATTTGGATAGCGTGTCTGTGCTATTCATCCCTGCCCTGAACAGAGGAGGGTTCCTCGCAATCCGGATAATTAGTACAGCAACCCATACGGCTACCTGCAACCCCCCAAAAACAGTAGTAAATTGTTATTATTCATAAGCTTCACGGCTAACCATACACGTCAGAACCGATAGGTTCCACAATCATTCTAAAAAAATTCTCTTTCACTCTATCCTCTATCTGGTATGGTTGAAGGGATATATATATTTTAGATACCTAATTACCTTAAAAACTGGGTGGTTATAATAGAGATTATGGTTAAAAATGTTTCCTTCAAGGATGTCAGGGATGGTGTAGCAGACTGCCTGAGGTGTTCATTGCGGGAATCAGTACTGTTTGCTGGCCTCAAGGAGGCTGATTTTGAGCAATTGCATGATCCCATCGACCAATATACCCTACCCGCCGGCTCAATGCTCTACCACGCTGGCAACAAAGGCGAGCGTATGTATACGGTACGCACTGGGACCCTCAAACTGGTGCAGTATCTACCCGACGGTAGCCAACGTATCGTAAGATTGATTCGTTCCACCGATATTACTGGACTTGAATGTATTGTCGGCGAACCCTATCAACATGATGCTGTGGTCCTACAGGAGACTGAGGTATGTGCCCTCCCTGTACGGGTGGTGGAGAATTTAAGCAAAGACAATCCTGTACTCTACCGCGAATTGCTTAACCGCTGGCAAAGAGCACTCAATGAAGCGGACGCCTGGCTCACTGAACTCTCCACTGGATCAGCAAAACAGCGGGTCGCTCGCCTCTTGTTACGACTGGTAAAAGATACTCAGGAGAGTCAATGCAGCCTGTTTGCCCGCGAGGATATGGGTGCAATGCTGGGAATCACCACTGAAACTGCTAGCCGCACCATTGCTGAATTCAAGCGTCAGAGTCTACTTATCGAAACGATCCCCAATCAATTTTTGCTGGACATTCCAAACCTTCAGAGAATTGCCGAGGATTGATCATTTTCAATGCCTTAATACCCCTCCAAGCCTAACCTTTCTGTAGATCACTTTTTCACCCATCTATATTGATGGTATTTGGAGATGCCACTTGCAACAGGTTGTCAAGGAAATAGGGCTTCCGGTATTTTTACTCCAGTTCGATAGAACTGAGTGTCGTTTTGAGTCAATTGAGGAGATTGTCGCCTACCTCAAAGCCGAGATTATTGGACACAGGGCCGCCCAGTTTATCGGCACTTTTGACCACAAGAAGCATACCAGTGAACTGCCCGAGGGGCGAATCGCTGAGGGGATTGTGGCCGCTTATAATCTGGTATTCTGTTTTGGCTTCAGCCTGCAGGAGCCAGAACAGCTAGCAGTCAGACCGAGATCCATTGGCATATGCCAAATGAATGAGCAAATTACCATATCCTTTCTTGAGGCTCCCATGCCGGTTGCCAATGCACTCATGGAACAATGGGCAATATCTTTGGTAAACCCAAGTTCGGTTGATCAATCTTCATCACTCTTAGAAGAACATCCAGGATCTAACCCGTCAACTACTCCGCCCTAAAGGACGGAGATTGTTAAATAAGCTGGGTTGACCAGCGGAAGCCGTCATCAACCGGCTAGGTTTGCAATAGGTCGTTAAGACCCACGTCGGGGTGCTTCCTCAGCCTCGACCTCTGGAAGGATTGGATTATGCTGGTGAAAGATAAAGCACCAAGGTCTTATCCGCTGCGCAAGCAGGAACCGGTTGCAGACATCCACGAGGGAAGTGGGGCGAATGCCCCCCGTTACAAGGCCCGTAAGGGCATCTTTTAGCAAGGAGTCTCTATGGCCGTTTTTGTTTTGAACAAACAGAAGAATCTGGCGAACAAGCCCGACCGGTTGGTTCGCATCGAGACCCATGCAAAAGCTTCATTGCAGGATGCGGCTGCCGTCAACACGACGCGTTGGACCTTATTCCACACACGACAGGCAACCGGCCTGGGCGAACATACCAAGTTTAATCGTTCACGTCTAAATATCCCCAAAGTGACGGCTATGCTTATTTCCCACAACCAACGATAGCATTGAATAAAAAGGAGGCAGCGAGATAGGCCGCCTGATGGCGGAGGCTATCCCTCCCCAATCTGAAGAACGGGGTTTCTCGCGTAGAATCTGATGAAAATTGCCGTATCCAGTCAAAACTTTCGCACGATCACCGGCCATGCCGGCAAAAGTCGGAGGTTTATTATCATTGAGCAGAATGAACAAGGTGAATTGGTCGAGACAGGACGCCTTGATCTACCAAAAGAGATGTCATTACATGAATTCAAGGGGGAGGTTCACCCCCTTTTCAGCTTTGATGTTTTAATCACTGGAAGCGCAGGCCAAGGCTTCATCAGACGTCTGACTAAGCAGCAGGTGCAAGTTCTGTGCACTAGCGAAACTGACCCTGTTACAGCTGCTCGTGCTGTCGTGGATGGCCAACCACTCCCTGCAGCAGTAGAACATCACCATCACGATCACCACAGTGAAGCAATCATGCCAACCCTCTAAATGGGGTCAGTTTACAGCTATTCTACATCTCCATTTCCAGATCATCGAGAACCCGATCAATGCCTGCCTGAGCACAGGACTCATCGGTCTCGCCTGATGGAGCGCCGCTGACACCTACACCACCCAGTAGTTGCCCTCCGGCCTGAATAGGCAACCCTCCAGCTGACATAATGATGCCGTCGATTCGCCCAACCGGTGAATCGGCACGCTCTGCGAGTGCTGATGTTGCGGCATTGAAGTTTACCGCAGTAAACGCCTTCTGCCGACTGATGGGCACCGTAATAGAAGCAGCAATGGTGTCACGCATCGTAACCTGTACAGTGCCATCCCGATCGACCAGGGTAACGCCAATCTGAATACCCTTTTTACGACATTCCGCGATTGCTCCAAGCGCAATCTGATTAGCGGTCTCCAGTGAAAGGCGTTTGAGATTCACCGTAGGTGATGCTTCATTATCTGCCAGAAGCATCTGTGAAGCCAGTAAAGCGGTTAATAGGGTGACGGTTTTATTTATTGATAGCGTCATAATCCTCTCCTCAATTTTTAGGTTCAAACTCAATAGTGATTACCTACATAGTCATCCACCAAACAGATGAATTGATTAGCAATATCTTCACCTTTTAGGGTTACCGTCTTTACGCCATCCACATAAACAGGAGCCGAAGGCGATTCGCCAGTACCAGGCAGACTAATACCAATATTCGCATGCTTACTCTCTCCCGGCCCATTAACCACACAGCCCATCACTGCCACAGAGAGCGCCTCAACGCCAGGGTGGTTTTCACGCCATCTTGGCATATGCTCCCGCAAGTGGTTTTGTACCTGCAGGGCCAGCTGTTGAAAAAAAGTGCTGGTGGTACGTCCACATCCAGGACAGGCAACCACCATCGGGTTAAAGGCACGTATCCCCATGGATTGTAATAATTCTTGAGCAACCACGACCTCTTGAGTCCTCGCGCCACCGGGGTCTGGTGTCAGTGAGATACGAATCGTATCGCCTATACCTTGCTGCAGCAGTACTGCGAGCGCAGCACTGGATGCAACGATCCCCTTAGAGCCCATGCCTGCCTCAGTCAATCCCAAGTGAAGTGCATAATCACAGCGCCGTGCCAGCTCTTGGTAAACCTCGATTAGATCCTGTACACCACTCATTTTACAAGAGAGCACTATTTTATCGGTTGCTAGCCCTACCTCAACGGCACGCTGGGCGCTTTCCAACGCGGAAATTACCATCACCTCTTGGGTCATCCTATCAGCATCCAGGGGGGCGGCAGAATTTGCATTCTGATCCATCAAACGTGCAACCAACCCCTGATCCAGACTCCCCCAATTGACGCCAATGCGCACCGGTTTTTCATAACGGCAGGCAATCTCAATCATGCTGGCAAATTGGCTATCGCGTTTCTCACCGCTTCCCACATTACCTGGATTGATACGATATTTGGCCAGAGCCTCCGCACAGGCGGGGACATCGCTCAATAAGCGATGGCCATTGAAATGAAAATCTCCAATCAGTGGGACATTCACCCCAATTTTATCCAATCGATCTCGAATTAAGGGGACGGCGTTTGCTGCGGCATCGTTATTCACTGTTATACGCACCAACTCAGATCCGGCGCGGGCTAGCTCAGCCACCTGTTTACTGGTAGATTCCACATCCGCTGTATCAGTATTCGTCATAGACTGAACGACCACTGGGTACTCGCCCCCAATCGGTACGCCTCCGACAATAACGCTTTGAGTCTTGTGTCTATTGATTGCCACGTTTGTCTTTTCCTCGTTGTGGATCTAGTGTGGTGCTTCATACAAATTGACGATGATAGCGTGACGCTAAGCGGTTAGCCGCTAGGCGCGTGCCGCCGGGAATGGCTTCTCCCTTTCCAAGGCGCGCAACAACGCGGATG
>JARRQF010000057.1:0-14356 GCA_037382065.1 Candidatus Thiodiazotropha sp.
ACGCCGTCCAACTGATCTTTTTAGGTTAAAAAGGGCGAGCCATTCCCTGCGCATTGCGCCTTGTCTCCTGGCCTGAGCAGGCTTCTATCATCGTCAATTTGTATGAAGCACCACACTAGAATCTGCTCTGATCTTTTTAGGCTCAATCATTAAGCAACTGGTTAACCAGATGGGTCAAGCGGTCCAGTGCGCCTCGATTCTTTTCCACCAACACTCGGCCCGCTTCACCAACTCTGCTACGTTCACTGGCACTGCCTAACCAGAGTGTGATCTGCCGGACCAGAGTCTCAACCGAATCCACCTGAACAGCTGCTTGCTGCTGTAAAAAAAGTTCGCTGATTCCACTGAAATTGAACATATGTGGACCGAACACAACAGCAACTCCCTGAGCAGCGGCTTCCAGAATGTTATGTCCGCCATGTGGCACCAGACTGCCACCAATAAAGGCGACATCTGAAGCCCCTAAGAAGAGGGGCAACTCACCCATGGTATCTCCCAGAAAAACCCCGATATCTTCCTTGCAAGGCAGCTGCTGACTACGTCGAGTCAGTTGAAAACCAAACGCCTCAATCAGTTGAGCTACCTGGTCGAAACGCTCCGGGTGACGAGGAACTAATACTAACAAGGCATCTCCTATCGCCCGACGCACTTGAGAATGAGCACGAAGAATCATTTCATCCTCTCCCTCATGAGTACTTGCGGCAATCCAGACCGGCCGCTGCCCACCCCACTCTCGTCGCATGACATCAACTCGTTCAAGCAGACTGCCAGGCAGGTGAATATCAAACTTTATACTGCCCATGACCTCAAGTTGTTCCGGTCTTGCTCCTAGGGTTTGAAAGCGTTCTGCATCCGCCTCGCCATGTGGGGCGATCTGAGTCAAATTACGCAAGGTTTCACGAGTTAAGCGGGCCATCCGATGATAACCTCTAGCTGAGCGCACCGACATGCGAGCATTGGCTAACAGTGTGGGGACTCCCTCCTGTTTGGCGTAATAGATCAGGTTTGGCCAGATTTCGGTCTCTATCAAAATCAGCAGCCGGGGCTGGTAGACTCGTAAAAAACGCTGCACTACCCAGGGAAGATCAACTGGTGCATAACGATGCTCTACCTCTGAACCAAACAGAGCTTTGACACGATCTGCACCAGTTGGCGTGGTGGTGGTGATCAATAGGGATAGCGTTGGATGTTGATCGAGCAAACGCCCAACCAATTGAGCAATAGCCTGTACCTCCCCAACAGACACCGCATGTATCCAAATGCCACCCGGCTTCAGCGATGAATCAAAAACACCAAACCGCTCAAGCCAACGTTCCCGGTACGCTGGCGCTTTGAATCCCCGCCAAAAGATTCGCAAGAAATAGAAAGGAACCAGCAGGAGCAGCAGAAGTGTGTAGAGATATCGCATTGATCACTGAGACTATTCTAACGATTCGAATTGTTCACTGAACTGGTGGCGGCAGAGTTGATAATATGCCCCTTTGCGCTCAATCAACTCTTGGTGGCACCCCTGCTCAACCAACTCACCCTCATGGATCACGAGAATATGGTCGGCATGTTGAATCGTGGAGAGACGATGAGCGATGACCAAGGTGGTGCGCTCCTGAGTCAGGGTGTGCAGTGCCGCTTGAACATGACGCTCGGATTCAGTATCCAACGCGGAAGTCGCCTCATCTAGCAGCAAGATCGGAGCGTTCTTAATTAATGCTCTTGCAATCGCAAGCCGCTGACGCTGACCACCAGAGAGACGCACACCATCTTCACCGATTAGCGTATTGAATCCATCTGGTAGACGCTCAATGAACTCCAGAGCATGAGCACGTCTAGCCGCTTCTATGATCTGCTCCATAGTTGGCTCACCTGCAGCACCATAAACGATATTGGCCGCCACACTATCATCGAATAGCACCGACTCCTGCCCCACATAGGAAAGCTGCCTGCGTAGACTGAGCAGCGTCAGATCCTGGATGTCAACACCATCAATAAGAATGCGCCCTCCGGTCGGGGTATAGAAACGGGGAATCAGATTAGCAATGGTGGTTTTACCACCACCTGAGTGACCAACCAGTGCCACTGTAGCCCCTGCCTTCATCTCAAAACTGGTTGGCTTGAGCGCATCCTTTTCCATATTAGGATAACGAAAAGAGACCTCTTCAAAGGTCACTAGACCACAGCTGCGCTCCATAGTCTGGCTGCCGTTGTCAATCTCGGGCTGTTCATCTACTAAACCAAACACACTCTCTGCAGCCGCCAGCCCCTGTTGTAACGGCTGATTGATGCTGGTAAGACGCTTCAGTGGGGAGAAGAGCAGACCAATCGATATCATTAATGACATAAAACCACCTACGGTCATCTCACCAGCTGCCGTCTGATGTGTGCTGACATAGACCAGCGCCGCTATCATCGAGGCTCCGACAAATTCCACCAAAGGCATGTGAGCCGAGCCTGCCACCTTACTTTTCATATTGTAGCGCCGCACCCAATTGGCCCGTTCCAGGAATCGCCTCTCCTCATAGGGGCGGCCCTCAAAAATCTTAATCACCTTCTGTCCACGCACCGACTCTTCGAGTACCTGGGTCATATCGCCCATGGTGTGTTGCAAGGCGCGATTGATGCGTCGCAATCTCACTGCCAACAAGCGTACCGCGATCACAATGATCGGCATAGCGAGAAACACTGCTAGGGTTAACTGCCAGTTCAGGTAGATCATATAGGCCATCAAGCCAATAACAACAATGGTGTCCTTGACCAAAGAGGTCAGCACCTTGGTGGCGGCCATCGTCACCTGGTTAACGTTATAGGTCACCTTTGAGATCAGGGTGCCGGTGGGATGAGTATCGAAATAGGGGGTCCCTATGGTAAGAATCCGCTCGATCATCATTTTACGCAGATCCAGTACCACCTTACCTGCCACCCACTCAAAAGCCACATTGGTGACGAAGTTCATTAATCCCCGTATGGAAAAAAGCACGATCAGCAAAATCGGCGACCAGAATATATACACAGGGTCTTTCTCAACAAAACTACCATCCAACATCGGCTTCATTAGTATCGGGATAGCTGGTTCGGTCATTGCCAACACCACCATAGCCGCCAGCGCACCACCAAACTGCTGCCAATAGGGACGCACCCGTTGCAGCAGTCTTAGGTAGAGCTCCCGACCTGTCATACCGGAGTCAGATGATGAATTGGTTTTAGTCGACATGGCGCATCGCCTCCACAATACGTGTAGTTGATGCTCCGGAGAGAAATTCCAGCACTCGCACTTCACCACCGTTTTCAACAACACATGAGTAACCAGCAATCTCTTCTGGTTGGTAGTCCCCTCCTTTCACTAATAGATCGGGCTTAATCTCGCAAATCAGTGACTCTGGCGTATCTTCACTAAATGGTACCACCCAATCCACTGAGGCCAATCCGGCCAACACCGCCATGCGCTGTTCAACACGATTGATAGGTCGCCCTTCCCCCTTCAGTCGCTTGACCGAAGCATCATCATTCACCGCTACCACCAGACGGTCACCCAACTGTTTTGCCTGTTGCAGATAGCGTACATGCCCCTCATGTAAAATATCGAAACAGCCATTGGTCATAACAATCCGCTCTCCTTGGAAACGCGCCTCTGCAGTCACATCGCTTAACTCTTCGCGGCTTAGAATGGTATGAAAACCACCTTGACGACGTAGCGTACCCCGGAGTTCAGCAAGGCTTACACTCCCTGCCCCCAACTTGCCGACCATCAACCCGGCGGCCACATTCGCCAACCCGGCTGCGTCATGAATCGACATACCTGCTGCCATACCAGCACCCAATACCCCAATCACTGTATCGCCAGCTCCGGTAACATCAAACACTTCACGCGCCTGTGTGGGCAGATGCAGTGGTGGTGCATCCTTTTGGATAAGCAACATACCCCGTTCACTAAGGGTGATCAGTAGAGCCTGTAAATTCAGCTCCTGACGCAATGCGATACCCCTTTCATTCAATATCTGGTCGCTTTCACAGCGCCCCACCACTGCCTCAAACTCCTTGCGGTTTGGGGTCAGCAGAGTGGCATTTCGATATTTCGCAAATTCACTTCCCTTCGGATCCACTAGTATGGGTATCCCCTGCTGGTTAGCCTCACAGATCAACTGTTGGGGGTATTGCAGAGTCCCCTTCGCATAGTCCGACAAGATAATCAGATTCACTCCTGCCAACTGCTGCCGGTAGTGCGCCTCTAGTGGTGCCAGATCCACCTGCCACATAGACTGCTCAAAGTCGAGCCGCAACAGCTGTTGATGCTGACTGATCACACGCAGCTTGGTGATGGTGGGTAGCCCCTTTTCAACCTGGAAATAACAACGAACGCCTGACTTTGCCAACTGTTCAGACAGCAGTCGCCCTGCTTCATCCTCGCCAACCAACCCACATAGAGCGACCCCTGCACCCAGGGCGTTCATATTCAGGGCAACATTGGCCCCTCCCCCGGGACGCTCTTCGGTATCAAGAACATGGACCACAGGTACAGGAGCTTCAGGTGATATCTTGGCGGCAGCACCCTGCCAGTAACGATCCAGCATTAGATCACCCAAAACCAGAACATGTGCTTTACTAAAGTCGGGAAGTTGAAATTGCATCAAACCATTAACATGTGTAGTGACAAACGCCCTAGTTTAGGGATGGGTAGAGGTAGTAACAAGCTGAATTCCAGATCCATCCATGAAAAAATGCCCAAACACTTGCGCCATCGCCAGAAGAAGGGGTGTGGGAGCTATCCTACACAGTGCCCCTCTCACAGACCTGGAGATCGAAGGTTACCTATTCCCTCATTTTTCAGCTCATCACGGATATACTTAAGTGAAAATTCAACACACCCCGGGAAGATGCTATCATCCTAGAAAGATTAGTTGGATATGAAGTGTGTGCTTATCGTGGTGCAGAGTAAGGATCATCCCTGCACAACGCGCAACAATGCAAATAGCCCAACTACTCCAAGGAGTTGCTATGCTGCACTGTGAAAAGTGTGTACTCACCCTGTTGTGTAATTCACCTGACATGTGGCCATATACATCGAAGCTATTTTCTTAATATTCAGTAACCTGCGATTTTGATGGCGCGGTTAACCAAGTAATTTTAGGATCATGGCACTCCCTACAAAACAAGACATTCTCCCACGCCAGAAGAGCATCCTGTGACCACCCAGTTCTCCCGCTTAAAACTCGACCCAGCACTGCTGGGCAATCTCAAAACCCTTGGTTATCTCCAGATGACGCCAATCCAGGCGGAGAGCTTGCCCCACCTACTCAATGGCCGGGATCTGATTGCTCGCGCCAAGACCGGCAGTGGTAAAACCGTTGCTTTCGGACTTGGCCTGCTTAACCTGCTGGATCAGAACTCTTTTGCGATACAGGCTCTGGTGCTTTGCCCGACACGTGAACTGGCAGACCAGGTTGCCAAGGAGCTTCGACGTCTAGCCCGTACCAGCGCCAACACCAAGATCGTGACGCTTTGTGGGGGCACGCCGTTTGGCCCACAGATCAGCTCGCTTGAACACGGGGCACATATAGTGGTAGGTACCCCCGGCCGCATTCTCAAACATTTGAATAAACAGACCCTCTCTCTCGACACTATTCGCGCCGTGGTACTCGACGAAGCCGATCGTATGCTCGACATGGGCTTCCATGAGGATATGACCACTATCCTCTCCACCACCCCACCTCAACGTCAGACCCTGCTATTCTCCGCAACCTATCCCGATTCCATCCGTAAGTTAAGTACGGCATTCCAGCGTGATCCATTGGAGGTAACAGTTGATACACAACATAGTGCGATGAAAATCAAACAGCTTTTTTACGAGGTGGAGAAGGGAAAACGCAATAAAACCCTTGCGGCATTGCTAGCACAATACAAACCAGTCTCTAGCGTGATCTTCTGCCATACAAAAGCACAGTGCCGAGAGGTAACGGATGAATTGCGAAAGCTGGGTATCCCTGCACTAGCCCTGCATGGCGATCTGGATCAGAAGGATCGCGACCAAATCCTGGTACGCTTCGCCAATCGTAGTGCACCTGTTTTGGTTGCCACCGATGTTGCCGCCCGAGGTCTCGACATCAAGGAGCTTGAAGCGGTCATTAACTATGAGCTGCCTCGAGAAGCTGAGATATACACCCATCGCATTGGTCGTACTGGTCGGGCTGGTAGTAAAGGTCTCGCACTCAGCTTGTTCAGCGCTTCCGAAGCCAATCGCGTGAATGCCATTGAGACAAGCCTGGAGATGACGCCACAAATGGAACACCCCCGCAGCCTGGAACTACCTGAAGGCTTTACCCTCACCGCTCCCATGGTAACACTCTGCATCAATGGTGGACGAAAAGAAAAAGTACGTCCCGGTGACATCCTTGGTGCCCTGACTGCTGATAACGCAGTACCTGCACTACAGGTAGGCAAGATCGATACCTTCGATCATTTAACCTACGTCGCCATCGACCGCAATATCCGCAAAAAAGCACTACGATTACTCTCAGAAGGCAGAATCAAAGGGCGTCGATTTAAAGTGCGCTTGATACAGTAGCGGGTCGACGAATAACTATACTGCAGTGCCATTGGTTTGAAACTCTAAGTGATTTCATAACAGAACGTATCGATGTGACTCATGGCAGAAAGCAGCCCATGAATTGCTCAGGACTAACTTTAAAAAGATACCATTAAATGTGTCATGCGAATTCCAACCGCTTTCTGAAATTGAGTGGCGGTCTCGGCTGTTCCATCTCGACTAGTCCCAATAGGCAGCAGTACTGATATGATTTTCTTGGTAGTTGGAGATCTTAACATTCCTGCTCAAATTCCAGCTGACCTTCGCACACTATGAATACCGGCGACAACCATTATATTGCTGTTAATTGAAACTATGTCATTGCGAGATTCGAATATAGCAAAATTTCACTCTTTTCCCCATAAATCCAGAACATCGGCTTTAAGAAGATTGGCTTATCTAGGAAAAAGTGCTACTTCAAACATATCACTCAGTGCCTTTGATGCATATGCGCCATAATCTACTTCTTCTAATTTATTAAATCTGGATATTTCTGTAGAACAATGAGCCATGAGTAAATCTCTTAACTCTCTCTCTGTAATAATCTTATTACACAAACATTCCCAACCGCTTTTACCCTCAATGCCATCATACTCCTTGGCATATAGAATATGGCTAATCAACCTATCACATCGCTCATCCGGCAAAGACTCCATCTTCATAGCTATCGCCATGCTGGAAATACAAACTTTAAGCTGCTCTAGATCGGGAGAATAATTCATAGTTTTATCAATTATTTTTTGGATTTAGCAGTGTTTTCGAGTGAACTGACGCAGTCATCATATACGCTCTATTTCTATAATATTATTCCAAAGCCTAATAGGATCAATGCCAGCATATCCGCTTTCTTGACCATCATTACACTCTATTACAATCCAGTTTCCATTAATAGTAAGCGCTAAGTCTATAACTAAAAATGATACTTTAACGATATCTGATACCTCCTTCGCTATTTTCAATGCTGAAATTTCTTGTTCTTTAGACCAGCCATATTTTACGAACTCAGACCAGTAGTGACCAACGCCTACTAACACCCCTTTGTACCAGAAGCTTCTAAATTCATAGGAAGGCGACACTTTTTCTGTTTGTGCAGCCTTAACCGGCATTAGCTGAACAAACTCTCGACAAACTAATTGTTGCCAATGTAGTATTGGATTTAGTTGGTACTCTTTAAGAATAAAATCGCATTCATCTCTATTTCTTGCCACACTCAGACTTTCTTTGTGCTTAGCTGTTTGCCTAGACCCTTTAATAAATAGAGGATATGAAAACTCATTTTCTATTTCAGTAACGTCTGGGATTTGTTCGTACCACTTACTTCTTGGGGTATATTTTTCGATTAGTGGATACCATTGAGATAATTCACTTGCTCGAAAGTGCTCCTCCACACTATTTACTAACTTAAAACCGATATCATTCAGATCAGAATATGCTTTTTCGTAACCATTAAAGGCTCCCACTCTACAAATAAGCTGCTTATTTGAAGGCAACTCATAGGGTCGGCGACAATGGAATAATGGTTCAAATGCAAAGTCATAAGCAGGAACACCTACCGATTTACTCCCCAACCAAATAGTTTCTTCCAGATAAAATATGTCTACGCCTCTAAAATCCATGATATTGGCGATTTCAGATACCTGATAACTGCCTAATTGTAACTAAAAGAGCAGAGGGAAAAACATGCTCCACACAACTCGGATTTTTTATAACATCTGATTTTGCAATAAAATCCAAAACATCGAATTTCTTCTTCTCTACTGCGGAAACTCGTGCCGCACCCTCTTGTATAGCTTTACCACCCTCAATCACCTGAACCCAAACATAGTATTTTGGAGTGGAAACCCCAGATTGTGTAGGTCCGTCTCTCAGAAATCGATATTTTACGGATATGTTTTCACCATATGATTCAAAGTAAATCTTAAGATCTCTCTTAAGAAATGCATCAAAATCTTCTTGACTTGGCACATTACCCTCGATATGACTCCTTCTAATTTCAGCCATTATTTTCTGAAATTCAGCAACATCCTTGGCCTGAGAAAAACAAACCACAGGAAAAACCATGAATAATGCTATTAAATATTTCATAAAAAATCTTATTTGCTATGATACTCTGCCCATATTTCAGAGTATTTCACCGCACTACGGCCGATAACGTATACGCTAAACATGTCGAGGCTGCTCCATGACAACTTGTTAGGTATTTTTCTTTTCTGGCAATGTGGATCTATACGTTACACTATATTTTTCACTTAAAACATGATTTAACACACCGTCTTTTTGAAGTATATTTAATCTTTTAAATTTACTTATAGGTGATTTTTCCGTAATTCTCATTACTTAATGTCCGTACTTTTCTATTCGATCTTCATAAAAAATCATACTATCAAAGATCAACTCAGAATCACCCGTGCTCCGGACTAATTAAACGGTCAGAGCATACATGATTTGAGCCCAATCTATTTCCAAGATAATGGTACCTTCTGAACAATTATATTCAGCTTTTAAATAGTAGGATTCATCTATAAACTTCCTTGGAATCTCTTTTATTATTTTCCACTTCATATGAACGCCTAACAGATCAATATCAAGCTAACCCTGAAATAGGAAGACCTGGATAGCAGAGCGCTCATCTCAACGCGGTATCCAATTAAAGAGTATACGATTTTTAACCATCAGCCAGATCAACGTAATCGCCGAACCATGTACAATGGTGCCCCAGATAAAGTTATCCTGGAGCGGAATTGGTAGATTGCTTACCAGAAGAATCACATAAACATGTAAAGTAAACACATACAATGAGGCCTGTCCCAAAGGAATCAGTAGCCAACCCAAGGCTTTGTTAAAGACCACCCAGTAATGGGTTAATAGAATATACATGGTGATGAACAAAGCAGCATTATTCAACAGACGGCCCGGCCCAAGAGACGTTTTTCCAAACCAGTATCTGCGCAGATACTGATAAGTTTCACCGGAGATTAGTGACCCAGTTTCCCAGGGCCAGAAAATATGATGTTGCGCACTGAAGGATAGCAGAATAAATCCCAGGCAGAGTATCGCTGCCAGCCATCCTACCCAGCGATTTTTTTCAGCCACTAGCCAGCCCAATACTTGCTCTCGATAAAAACCGATAACCAGGCCGTTAAAGAACAGTAGCTGCCAGGTTAAGAGAGGAAATCCTAATTCGAATCGGGCTGGAGTAATACGAAGCGATAGAAATAGATTGGCGATATATAGGGCCCAGGATATCAATAGGAGTCTACCTGCATAGCCTCGAATTAAGGCTTGGATAGCCATTGGCGCTAGACTTAGAAACACGACATAAAGGCCAATGATCTGGAACTGATGGGGGCCAATCTGTAGCATCACTGCTTGCCATATCCACATCCACCACGGGGCTGTAGAGGCCGGATAGAGATAATATACTTCTGATCGAGTTACTGGCACCCACCAATGACTCACATCGTATATATCGATAAATGGCAGCAAACCCAAGATTGGGATACTCAGGATGACAAACAGATTCACACGGTATAGTTTGAATGCCCGTTGCCATAATTTTTTTGCTGTTGGTAGCAATCCCTCAGTCTTGGCGCGGTTTCCATAGACCAATCCCACCACAATACCTGAGAGTAGCACAAAGCCTTCTGCGCTAGAGACGATACCAAGGCGCTCCCACGCTAGCAATGAAAAAAACGAGTAGAACTCCATGTGAACCACCACCAAATAAATCATGATGAGGCCACGCATGAAATCCAGGCGAAGATCTCTGTTATTAAGCGCCGGGTAAGCTAGGCGGTTGCTTTTATCCATATTAATATCTTCTAAGATGTTCCTTGTTAACGCCCCCTGGTCAAAAGGCCAGAGATTCCTACCGCGCTAAACAGGAGCAAGCCCTTACTTGGTTACTACGGTAGGTTCTGAATGATGTTCAAGCATTATATTCGAGGACACCCATTTATTCGAGGACTCTCATCATATTTGGGGAGACCCATCAAAAACCGCCAAGCAGTCAAACAGCCAGCTAAACCCGCTTTCCACCGCCACTATCGCATTCTGTCGATAATATCGGGGGGGATA
Organism: Candidatus Thiodiazotropha sp.; assembly: GCA_037382065.1. Taxonomy (GTDB): domain Bacteria; phylum Pseudomonadota; class Gammaproteobacteria; order Chromatiales; family Chromatiaceae; genus Thiodiazotropha. The sequence continues at coordinate 10,652 of JARRQF010000057.1, forward strand.
GGTGACAGGGCAATTGCACTACAAAGGACTCGTTTTCGCGCATAATAGAAACAAATCGCCACAAAAATGTTGTAAAGCATTTCCTTTTGGTTAAGAAGTTTAGCAAGCTCAGTGGTTATTGGATCCCCCTCACCCCGGCCCTCTTCCGCAAGGGAGGGTGTTGTAAAAGCATGCCGCGAATATTCGCAAAAGTCGTAGGATGTGGTGAGATACAAACCGCATCATGATTTTCGATGTTGTGCCAATATTTGAGTGAGATATTCCATGGCGTATTTAAACCGATAGGTCACTCTTTTTGAATACGCGATAAAATTCGTGATTGCGTAGGATGCGGTGAGCGGTGCAAACCGCATCAATAGTGCGATGGCTCACGAACATCCATGATGCGGTTCGTACCTCACCACATCCTACATTTCATCCCTTAATGGTGGGACAGAACCCCACCCTATGACTTTTGCGACACCCTCCAAAGGGAGAGGGAGTCTACTTTTCGAGCGCATCGTAAACATCAGCTTACTGTGTGGCACCCGAGGGCTTGTTCACGCCAGGGTTCGATCCCCGCATCCCCTCTCCCCTTTCGGGAGAGGGCCAGGGTGAGGGGGATATAAAATAGCGTGAGCGCAGCTTACATCACGATCATGAAATGTGTCATGCGAATGCCTGCCGCTTTCTAAGATTGAGTGGGTATCTCGACGAGTCACATAAGATCAACGTAGTGCAATTGCCCTGGGATAGGTGACTACTCCCCGCCCGCCGCAACAAGTTGCTTTGGGCGAGGCTTCTTGCTTCAACGTCCGTAACAATCAACTAAGCTGTTTCACCATTCCCTTGGGGTAATTGCCAGCCGATGATATCCCGTAATCTTGCACAGATATTTCACCCAGGTGACATCGGATGAAGCCTGCCATAATATCAAGTAGCATAATCTCTTATCCAAATTGATATCATTCGATAGGTAAGAAACAGGCTAGACAGTGTTGTGGCGATAAAGACAATGCCTATTATCCAATACCATCCTCTGGATAATTTTCGTTTTATGTTGCCAAAAAAACTCATTGAATTATTCGCTCTTTCCGGCACAGTACGAAAGGTTACAATGAAAGCGTATGTACTTACCGCCCAAAGCAAGCCGATGAAACTGGGAATTAGATAGTGGTCACCACTATGTGTTGTCGATGAAAATACAATATAGATAACTGCATACAGACAAAATAATCCAGCTGCAATGGAAGGAATCAGTAGAATCCTGATAGCTTGAGAAATTTGTTGAAGTTTATCGATCATAAAAAAACACTTATGTACTCTCTCCTTCAGGTGATAATCAACTCCTTATCAGTATACCTAACTCTTCAGGTAACAACTCACCCCCTAAATTGAATTCGCCAACCATGTCTATCTGATTTTGCCAGTTCGCCGCATTTCCCACAAGGTCTTGAAGGAATTGGAGGTAGCTCCTTTTCTCCCCATGTTAGGATACTCCAAGGAGTTGCAACGCCGCCATGCGCTGCCACAAGCGTGCCATTCACGTTGTAGCGTGATTCACCCAGTAGGTGACCATAACCATCGAAGCTATTTTCTTCAAAATTAGAAACCTGCTATTAGAATGGAGCGGTCAACTGATTTTTTAGGTTCAAGAAAAGCAGTGGGAAAATTGATGTGGAAGCGATGGCAAACATATTGGAAGATCATCTGAAACAGCATTTCGATCTGTGCGCTCTTTCGAGTAAATCACGATTTTTGGATCAGGTGGGCCGAGATGGCCCAGTACACAATTTCCAGCACGTTCCCTATCAGTTCCGAATGGCTTGTAAATAGGAATCTTAATTTGTGTTTAAATAAATGCTAACCCCGCACACATCTAGGCTTGCTGACTATAGCATTTAGACTATCTAAACTACGCATAAATATTCGAGTGATAGCTATTGTAATCGGCGTTATTATTATCAAAATAATACCGCTCAGTGATAGATACCAGAAGTAGATCAAAGATGCATGGTCAAATGCCACAGCCAACGAAGATACGGAAAGCGAACTCAATATAATCAGTGACTGTGCAACTATGATAGTTTTATAAATATTGTTGTTATATTGCATGATTTATCCTCCATTGGGTATTTCATACAGTTTTCATCCTTTGGCATAAAAAGTTGCGCATCCATACCCCACTCCTAAACATTAAGATAACTGAACATTTCTTAACAACTTTTCATATCACAGAAATATAGATTGAAAGAAATGCAGCCCGAAATCTACATGAAGTAGTTAATTAACATATTGACATAAATCAATTAGTTAGCTAAACACTATTTACCATACATTTATGGTAATGGAGAGAGTAGCGGAATAAAAATTAGGATTGTGATCTTTGTTCGTTATTATTTGTAGATAGCTTGACATCCGATAATACACATGCGCATAAATCATCACCCTGAAACAGCCCAATATCTTCTATTTAACCTTGGATACTCTTAAATCAAGCACTGCACGATTATTCGAAAAAAATCAGCGTATCTTTAAATAGTAGGAGAAAAGATTTGTAATTGCTTAGCATTGAAATTACGTAGTATTTCTCCTGTTCTGTTTGTTTACACCCAAATAACAAATGTTATAACAATGTCCATTTAATTATCTTGCAATCATACTTTAGCTCTGACACTCTCTCCGCCTCAAATAATCACCTTCGATAGATGGCATGGTATTTTTAGAAAAACAATAGGATTTCATGTGAATTTATTAATCATTATTTCACTGTTCATTTTAATGCGGTAGTTAATGACTTGTAGAGCAGTAAAAGTATAAAGAAAATTCACTTTAATCTGATAATGGTAAATAGTAATAAACCCATCATTTGATTCACGTCAATAAATTGATTATTAACTTCATGTAGATTACCTCCTCTATTCACTATCAATCTCTTTCTCAATGATGAGATATATTGTTAATGAATGCCAATTGATATTAACCTTACTAGGAGTGGCGCATGGATGCGCAGCTTTTCATAGTCGAACATAAAGAAATTGCCATGATTAATACTGTAATTATGATTTTTATATTTTTTCTTCCTGCCATCATTGCTCTGTTAATGTTGCACACCAATCGAAATGAGATCAATGCACAGAATTTACAAGCAGAAAATGAAGCGGAATACTAAGATACTCTTCACATATATTTCCCCTTGCTTAACTAGAGCGCAAGGGGAATATATTACAATATGACGAGAGTCACCCAATGGGTAGCGGTAATTCAATATTTAATACCTAACCTCATTACTTCACGTTAGATTTCTGCTGGTAATTGGTCACTAGACAATTTATTTTGTTTATCAAGCTGAAGTGCAAAACGCATGGTAGTCTACGTAAGATGTAGTGAGGTATAAAACCGTATCAATAACTGAATTCTGCCATTCACAAACATAGTCAACTACCCCGCCCTAAATAAATAAGCTGGGTTAACCAGCACAAGCAGGAGCCGGTTGCAGACATCCGCGAGGCGCTTGACGGAATTATTAAACCTAAAAAGATCAGTTGGACAGCGTGAAGAGTGCGCTTGTGGTGGTGCAGGGCAAGGGCAGGGCAATTGCACTACATTGATCTTATGGGACTCGTCGAGATACCCACTCAATCTCAGAAAGCGCCAAGCATTCGCATGACACATTTCATGATAGTGGTGTAAGCTGCGCTTACGCTATTTTATATCCCCCTCACC
>JARRQF010000058.1:0-14442 GCA_037382065.1 Candidatus Thiodiazotropha sp.
TGGCTTTGAATATCTACTTTGAAGCACGTAGTGAAACCATTGAAGGGCAGAATGCAGTTGGATATGTAGTATTAAACAGAGTGGCGGACAATGCATTTCCAGATTCAATCTGTGAAGTTGTTAAGCAGGGTGGTGAAGAGAGGCGCAATCAGTGTCAGTTTTCATGGTGGTGCGATGGAAGATCCGATGTGCCGGTAAATCGTAGGGCTTGGCTGGAATCTGTGGAAAGGGCTTATGATCTATTAGCAGGAGATGTTAGCGACCCAACGAAAGGTGCACTTTGGTATCACGCCGAATATGTAACGCCCAAGTGGAGTAAAGCGCTGACTATGGTAACTAAGATTGGTCAGCATCTCTTCTATCAGGATGGTAAGCGGCCCAAGTATGCTTTAAATTAAGTGCCTTGAAAAAAGTTAGTTATCAAGTGATGTCAATATATTCTTCTAGTTGAAATAAGTCGTTTATGCCAGTATGGATTATCTAAAGAGGTTTTTATAACTTGCTTTTGTGATGTTGATGCGTGGATAAATTGCTTGCTTCCCGTATACAAGGTGATGACGAGCAGCCAAATAGAAATATACTGGCTGCCATTGTCAGTGGAATTAAGGTGCCATTGAATATAGTGATTTTATTATCAATGCTTGCTATTGATTTATTGATATATTTCATTTTTAAAAATAATGGGTTTTGATGGTTATCTGAATAGGTCGCCATCTCCCGTAGCAACTGGGAACCCGCTCCAACTTTATGCTTCAGTTCTGTTTGTCAGGCCAAATACTCCCAGTTATTCTCCATCTACAGCGTGCAGGTCCCATTTATAGATTCTCAAGATAACACGTTCAGCAATAAAATCAACACGTCACGTTAAGAGTGCATACTCTCTCTATCTCGATTATAACTGATGTAATACGGTCTCTGATTCACGGTCATCTTTATCGATATACTGATAGATTAATTTCGTATTATCTATTTTAAATATTATAGAAGATAGATTTTCGTAACTACCTTTACATTTGATTATTTCGATATTTTTGCCTGAAAGGAAGTGCTTTGATGATAGGTCACTCTTTTTGAATACGCGATAAAATTCGTGATTGCGTAGGATGCGGTGAGCGGTGCGAACCGCATCAATCGTGCTGTGTGGCACCCAAGGGCTTGTTCACACCAGGGTTCGAATCCCGCATCCCCTCTCCCCTTGCGGGAGAGGGCCAGGGTGAGGGGATATAAAAATAGCGTAAGCGCAGCTTACATCACTATGTCTGATCTTTGGTATTGTAGTTTTTGAACTCAAAAACTTGAGTTATAATAGACATAGCTAAACAAGTGATTCATAAGTTAACTACCCCGATCCTAAAGGACGGAGCTTGTTAAGTAAGCTGGGTTGACCAGCGGAAGCCGGTTGCTGCTAGGGGAGCGGGGCGAATACCCCCGTTACAAGGCCCGTAAGGGCATCTTTTAACAAGGAGTGTTTATAGCCTTTTTTGTTTTGAACAAACAGAAGAATCCACTGATAAAGCGTTCTCCAGGGTATTAGCCATCGGTACGGCATATAGCTACAATGCAGTGACGGCTATGCTTATTTCCCACAACCAGCTTGAATAAAAAGGAGGCAGCGAGACTGGCCGCCTGATGGCGGACGCTATCCCTCCCCGATCTGAAGAACGGGGTTTCTCGCGTAGAATCTGATGAAAAAGCAATTTCAAAGTACAATGGTGTTAGGGGTTACGTGGTACACGGCGGACGCGTGGGTGAAAGTAAAAAGCACGGCGGTTGATCCTGATCGCTTTGAAGAAACATTCAAAGAGTGGGAAGTTATTGCCAATAAAGCTCTCGAGGATCTTAAGAAATCGGGTGTTAATCCCAGAAAGGTACTCATCGACCCTAGTCAATTTGCGGCTTGGTGTATGCTGTGCAACAAGGAAAATAGCGCATCTTCAAGAGCTGAGTATGTTCAACAGAGACTTCAAATCAGCAGCGCCTAATCTTACACTAAAGCGGTATCTCCTTGTTTTACATCGGGTTTAGTGTCTGATAACCAGTAGCTCAATAGCTGAACCTCAGACATAATTAGGTAATCCTATGCTGATAAGCTGATGAATATGGCTAATGTGATTATCATCGTTATTTTAGTAGTGCTATTTACCGAGCGATTTAATAAATTAGAGATTTCTATTATGCGCATTTTATTTATTTGCACTGTTTTAATGTTGCTGATGGCTTGCGATGGGGCCTCTCATAATATAGCCCTTGGCACTTTAGAACGAGACCGTATTGCTCATACAGCCACCACCAATGAGGTTGTGGTGGCGCTTCCTATTCCGCAAGGTTCGCTGGTAAAAAAAGGCACGTTGCTGGTAAAGCTGGATGATACTTTGCAAAGGGCGGAAGTAGATAAGGCGAGCGCCCAAGTTGCGCAGGCGCAGGCCAATCTTGAAAAGTTACGGCATGGTGCCAGGAAAGAGGAGGTTGCATCGGCAAGGGCTAAAGTGGCTGGTGCACGTGCAGGATTGGTTGAAAGTGAGGCGAACTATGCACGTATTTTGAATTTAAAAAAGCAAAAACTGGTTAGCCAGGCAAATCTCGATAAAGCACTGGCAGCGCGTGATGCTAGCCAAGCGAAATTACAAAGCGCTCAAGAGGCTTTGCTGACTCTGACCAACGGCACACGTGAAGAGGATTTACGTGTGGCGGAAGCATCGCTAAACTCCGCACTCGCTACTCTGGCGAGTCAGGATAAGCGTTTAGCCGATTTATCAATCATCGCGACCCGTGATGGTATTTTGGATAATCTTCCCTGGAATCTTGGTGAACGTGTCACCATAGGGAGTCCATTGGCCATTGTTCTTGCGGGTAAAGCGCCCTATGCACGAATCTATGTGCCAGAGCCATATCGAGTAAAATTAAAGATTGGCGATGAGTTGGTTGTGCATGTAGATAGTATTGAAAAGCCGATTACCGGAAAACTGCGTTGGATAGCTACAGAGCCGGCCTTTACACCCTATTATGCGTTGAATCAGGAAGAGCGCTCTCGTTTGGTCTACCGGGCTGAAGTTCAATTACCAGATAGTGAGGCAGGATTACCAAATGGGGTGCCAGTGCAGGTTGAGCTGCCATGACAGACTACGTTATCAAGGCTGAAAAGTTAAGCCGACATTTTGGAGAAATCAAAGCGGTACAGGAGCTGGACCTTAAGGTAGAAAGAGGTAGTATCTATGGATTTTTAGGTCCTAATGGATGCGGAAAGACTACCGCAATGCGTACCATAATTGGTCTGTTACAGCCGAGTTCTGGGGATGTAGAGGTATTGGGGTATCAATTACCCAAAGGCGCAGAGAAGTTGCGACTGAAAATTGGTTACATGACCCAAAAATTTTCACTCTATGATGATTTAACCATTGAGGAGAATTTAAAGTTTATTGCCAACATCTATAGTTTGCCCAGGCGTCAGCAAAAGCAACGTGTGGATGAGCTAATTGATACCTATGGCTTGCAGAGTAAAAGAGATCAGTTGGCTGGTAGCATGAGTGGTGGACAGCGGCAAAGACTCAGCTTGTCTGCAGCAACACTGCATAAACCCGATTTACTGTTTTTAGATGAGCCAACCTCAGCGGTAGATCCAGAAAATCGCCGCGATTTTTGGGAGCAACTATTTGACCTGAGTGATCAAGGGACAACCATTCTTGTATCAACACACTATATGGATGAAGCTGAACGTTGTCACAAACTGGCTATTTTAGAAACTGGAATTAAACGTGCTGATGGTGCACCTGATGAACTCATGCGGGATATGAATGCGCAGGTTGTCGAAATTTCATCATCTAATCTGCGTCAGCTAAAAACGGCACTACTAAAGCTATCTGATGTGATTTCAGCGGCGCAATTGGGTGCTCGCCTGCGGGTGTTGGTAAAGAAACGTATTTCTGATCCAGTAGCCTATCTTAGTCAACAGCCATGCATTGATTCGACAGATAGTATGTCTCTGGTACGTCCCAGTCTGGAGGATGTGTTTGTGACCTGCACGGGAGCTAGCCAGTAATGAATTCATTACTCCGTATTCGCGCCATATTTGCTAAAGAGCTGACTCAGCTCAGGCGTGATAAAATGACATTCGGCATGATTGTCATGATTCCGTTGATTCAATTGCTATTGTTTGGCTATGCGATTAATACCAATATCCGCCACATCCCAGTTGGGGTTGTGGATTTTAGCAAAAGCGGACTGAGCCGGATCTTAATGCAGACAATTGATGCTACTCAGGTGGTTAGGTTCACTCAACAGTTTGATGACGTGAAGAGTGCTCAGGCTGCGATAGCCGATGCCAAGATACGAGCAGTACTGATTATCCCGGATGATGTGAGTCAACGGTTGGTGCGCCATCCTACGGTTGGTTTTGGTTTGCCGCCTTCTAGTGATGAGGAGACCAGTCGACCGGTTGCGCAGTGGTTGGTCGATGGTTCAGATACGATCGTTGCGGGTGCCATTAAAAGTCTGCGAGGTATGCCATTGGTTGAATTACTGGATAGACCGCCTAACCGTAGTACCCCGACTTTTGAGATTACCCTATTGTACAACCCCGAACAACGTAGTGTTGTGAATATCGTGCCGGGTCTTGTGGCGATTATTTTAACAATGACCATGATCATGTTTACCTCGGCGGCCATTGTGCGAGAAAGGGAGCGGGGGAATATGGAGATGCTGATCACCACCCCAGTACGTTCGATCGAATTAATGATTGGTAAAATCATTCCCTATATTTTTATTGGTATTATTCAGGTCAGTATCATATTAAGTCTTGGCAAGATTCTTTTTCATATCCCTATTAATGGGAGCCTGTTGCAGTTGGCTGCTGCCACTTTTTTATTTATAACCGCAAGCCTGACATTAGGTCTGGTTATTTCCACCGTCGCCAAAAACCAACTGCAGTCCACACAAATGACGGTTTTTGTTTTAATGCCATCCATTCTTCTATCTGGCTTTATGTTTCCCTATGAAGGCATGCCGGTCATAGCGCAATATATTGCCGAGGTGTTGCCTGCAACACACTTCATGCGCCTGATTCGTGGTGTGGTATTGAGAGATGTTGAAATCTTTAATATGGCGTTTGATGTTTCCTGGTTAGCACTGTTTACATTGGGTGGACTGGCTGTGGCCTCTCTGAGATTCAAGAAACGTCTTGATTAGCAGGGTAACCAGATAGATGATAGTTTTGCCAAATATCTTGTTTTTCAGAAAAATTGTTCGATAGACTTGGCTCTATTGGGTGTGTTGCGTTATTATGTGAATTGCACATTTGTGGTGCCAAATGGATGCGGGTAGAAATTTATTTTGCACCACACTAGATAATATAGTAAATGTAGGGTTTGCTAGATTTGACTCATTGGATAGAGAGTATTTCGCCAGACAATGGATTGAATATGAAACGAGACCTGGAATTGGCTAAGGAATATTACAAGCTTGCCACAAAATCTAGCCTAATCTTTTATGTTTTACTGACCTTTGTTACCTATATTTATTGGGGGGAACTCTCCTCACCTATGTTGCTTTTCTGGGTAGCTCTGAACTACTTCAATGCCACCCTGTTTCTGCTTGTTGCGCAATGGTTTAAACGCAATGGGACACAAGAAAATTCATCTCGATGGCTGAGAATCTACACCTATCTGGTGCTGATCCATGATATTCCATGGGGCTTCATTGGTCCTATGAGTTTCACGATAGATAACGAAGTCTATCGTATGTTAACCCTGTTTATGTTGGGTGGCATAACAGCGGGAAGGATTATTACCCGTGCCGCAATATTCAAGAATTATGTGATATCTGTTTTCGCAATCTTACTGCCGATTTCAATCTCTCTGGCAATGCAGAATACAACTGTCTCCGACAGTATGCTTGGTATGATTATGATATATATCGTATTTTTGCTTTCAGTAGCAAAGGTCTATAGTGAGACTATTAATCGTAATATGCAGCTGTGGTTGGATAAAGAAGTGCTGGTCGAAGAGCTGAGGGAGTCCCACACTGAGATCAAGGAGGCCAATCAGTACCTGACTCGGGAGATCGAATATCGAAAAGTCATCGAAGGCGAATTGGTCGAAGCCAAGGAGCAAGCGGAACTGGCTAATAGAGCAAAAAGTCAGTTTTTAGCTACAATCAGTCATGAGCTGCGTACCCCTCTGAACGGTATTATGGGATTTACTGAAATACTCCAGAGCGAACCACTAAAGGCAAGTTATAAGCACCCTGTCGATCAGATTGGAAAAGCAGGAAAAAACCTATTAAATATCGTCAATGATATTCTGGATATCACCGCCATTGAAGCGGGGCATATTCGTTTCCATGAAGAGCCCTTCTCTTTGCGCTCTGAAATGAGTGATCTCGTCTCTATGCTGAAACCCATGGCTAGCCAGAAGGGGTTATCGGTCGAGCTGCTGATTGATGATGAGGTGGAGAATAATTTAATCGGTGATATCAGTCGTATTCGCCAAATTATCGGAAATCTACTCTCTAACGCCTTGAAATATACCGAAACCGGTGGTGTGAGTCTGCATATCACTCTCAAGAATAACGAGATTGATCGAACAGGTTTGCGCTTTGATATCAAGGATACCGGAATAGGGATTGCTGCCGATGCCCTGGCGACTATTTTTGATAACTTTACTCGGTTGGAAGGTTTCGAGACACGGCGAACTGAGGGCACAGGATTAGGTTTGGCCATTGTAAAGAATTTAGTCGATAAGCTAGGGGGAAGGCTTGATGTGCAAAGCGAGATTGGAATCGGATCCTGCTTTAGTTGTGAATTGAGCTTCGTAGTAGGGAGAAAACTTAAGGCAGTAACCAATCAATCATTCAAACCCTGTTTATTAGCAGAACAATGGCGTGAGGTCAAAGTATTGATTGTTGATGACAATAAAATTAACCGTATGTTATTTAGCGCCTTCCTAACCAAGATGGGCGCCCCATTTGCCGAGGCTTCCAACGGCGCTGAAGCTTTGAAGCGGTTGCACCAAGAGCGTTATGATATCGTGCTATTGGATATTCAGATGCCTGATATTAGCGGTATTGAGGTGGCAGCTAAGGTTCGTACGGAATTTGCATCACCCCCCCTACTGATTGCGATCACCGCTCATGCATTCCCTGAGCAACGTAAGACCATCATTGATGCGGGCTTCTCGGATTTTTTGATTAAACCGGTAACGATGGATGTTCTCTCTTTTACACTAACGCAGGCTTATCACGCCAGCCTTAGTGTCGAAAAAATAGATGAATCGGTAATAAAATGCTAGATTAATTACAAAGAAAATAATAAGGGCCGGGGAAATAAATAATCATCCTGTCTAACTGATTTTTTAGGCTTAAAGATTTACAGTCACATTGTTTAAAAGCGGTGCTTATTTGCACCGCTCATGTCGATTATTTGATGACGTCTATGACTTGAGTGATCGCCGCCATTTCAACAGGGTTACCATGGTTATTTCCTTTCCATATGTCATAAAGAACTTTGCCCCACTGTTCATAATTAGCGAATTGACCAGTTTCAGGAATATTACGAGCACGCCCCCCATACTTCTGACTCTTTTCATCGTCTTCTATGTGAAGAAAATTGGCGTAGTGATTACTGAAGGTCTGATATTTTAGTGTTGCGGTAATCTCAAGAGGGCCCTGAACCCATCTTGGAATCTCAATCTCATAACTTGTGTCATCCCAGTTTTGTCCAGAAGCATAGTCGTTATCCAGTTTGTCACGTGGAACGATAAATGCGCCATCCGCCATATACGCATCTTTATTGAAGCCTGCGGGAGGAATGCGATTGTCTTTTTCTACTTTATTCCCAAGAATAAAATGAAACTCCTTCTCTTGATGAGAGACCCTGCCATTCTTGTTTAAGTCAAGGATGTTATGGCCTTCAAACGTGAGGTCATCATAGCCCTCTGCAATACTGACCATTTCATAAATTTTGGCTTCTTCTGGTCTTCTGATACTGCCTCTATTGATACTGCCATTTCGATATATCGTCCACCCGGTTTTTAAATCGACAGCTTGAATATCGATCCACATCCGTCGTCCCTCTGGATAGCCAGTCGGTAGTTTGTGGCCTGTTAAATTTGTCACTCGAACGGTTGCATTAAACGTCTTGTCTCGTTCAATGGCCGCTGGTGAGTTAATGATTTCAATTGTTGCAGCTCTTTTCATGAACTCACGATTGCGTGTCTCGGCAGCGGGGTAGGCGCCAGGCAGCCAGCATGACGGGTCAGTCGAATCACCGCAATCGGGGTTCAATACCGGTGATGTACGATCTGGGGGTATGTCATAAAAAAAGGGAGCCTCAGTCCAGACCTTATCCATTTTGCCCCACAAGTCACCGAGTCCTGGGTTTATTAACCAGGTCTGCGCACCTAGGAATTTCATTGGCGCATGGCAGTTTTGGCAGGTGGCCTGCTTATCTTCTGGTCCATAGGGCCCAAAATCACTCCAGTACCATTCGGTATAAGTTCGCTCTACCGGGTGTAATAGGTCTGGTACAGTGCCATTGATTTCAGTTTTTGTTTTAAAGATGGGGTTAGTGACATTATGGCAAGTCCCACAAAGTTCAGCAGATTTGAGAAAATCGTGATTAGGAGTGAGGATCGACATGCCTTCTATTGTATGATCCAAATAGTCATTGTGACTCATGAAATATCCAGCATTGCCTGCCGGCATCATAGAGCCATCATAATTCGATGGCACTTTGTAGTTATCCTCTATACGATGACATACATCGCACTGGATGCCATCAATCTCAGCTTCAGATTCAGCAAGAGGATTCCATAAACTTGGTGCTCCCGGTTTGCCTGGGTGGTCTGTAATTGCAGAACCCCAAAACTGCCCTTTAAGATGTGGAGATTTTATGCTGAAGGGTTCTACATGACTTTCCAGCCAACCTGGAGGTGTGTGGCATCGTAAGCAGAGATCTGCAATAACTGGAATATGCTCTTCTGGTTGTAGTCTGCCATTGGCATCACGCTCTGTTACGATGCCGGTTAACCCCAATCTATCAAGCAGTAAGGCTACATCAGAATCTGAGTCAGATGGATCGCCATCATGAGCATTGACATAACGAATGAAGGTCTTGTTGACCACATTGAGCATTGCCATGAAAGAAGGGTCTCTCATAGAGTTGGCCATCATCATGCCACTCCAGGAGTAGTGGTCATCCCAGAGTGGGTGGGTGTATTCGGCGCGTTGGTGGGATGACATTATCCCATCGATGATCGGGCTGAGGTCTTGCCCTAGATCGTTAGTTGCAGTTTGTCCGCCTCGTGTATGAGTCGAATCCTTGGATGTTATTTTTGCCGCATGAAGTTGCGGTGAAACAGCGATAAAAAGTGCTATGCTTGGTAGCACCAGCAAATTCCTTTTTTGCGTGTCCATGATCTATCTCCCTATTTTCCATATAGTACTTTGCATTCCCAAGTTCCATGGTGTGCAAAGGCTTAATCAATTAAGCTGATTTAAATATACGGGAATTGATCACAGAAGGAAAGTAGAAGATTGCTATATAATAAAAGAATTTTATTTTCTCTCTGCTGCAGATTTTAAGCAGTAAAATGTTTTTTATTGAGTTTCAAAAGGTTAGGTGCTACAAGAATGGCTCGATTCGGTGTTGTGCGCTTGATAAGGAGCGGCCATCGCAGACACCCCAAGGGCACTTCCTGTGGGACGCGACCTATGCCTTGATCTGAGTCATTATGGTAGCCCTGAGTGTCGAGATACTGATGCTCAGATTGGTATGTATCATTCTGATGCTGCTCTGTTGGAGATGATCATTGTCAAATATTGACCAATTCGAAAGCGTATTTCGTTCGGCTTTAAAGGACATCTACGAATACCACAAGATCGAAATTAATAGCGTACTGCTTGTAACAGACCTGAAAGCCGAGGCTGCTCAATTATTTCAAAATGAGATTATGGCCTTTCTTCGCTACCCTGAAAACGACGCTGACCGCCAGTTTTTTGTAATCACTGGGGATGAATACCAGACGACGAATGATTTGCTGGAGTTATTATCACAATATACTCCTGATCTGATAGCTACCTATCGAAATTTGCATAGCGATGCATGGCGATTTCCACACTCACTTGGTGAGCATTTGGATGTGATATTGCAAAAGACCGAGTTGCCTGTGATGGTATTGCCTCATCCACAGGCAAACTACCAAGCAGGGCATGCACTGCATGATACCAGCGATGTCATGGTGGTAACCGACATGTTGGCGGTGAATGATCGTTTAATCAACTACGCCGCCGCATTTACTAACCCCAATGGCAACCTCTATCTGACTCATGTAGAAGATGTTCATGTATTTGATCGGTATATGGATGCCATTTCCAAGATTGAGGTCATGGATACCAATACGGCTCGCAAACGTCTGGGCGAGCAGCTGCTGAAAGAGCCTGAAGAGTATTTCCTCTCTTGTGCCGAGATTTTAAAAAAACAGAATCCTGGGTTAGAAGTTAGTTCACTTGTTATTTTTAGTGAATTGGTTAATGAGTATCGTCATCAGATAAATTCAAGAAAAGTAGATTTATTGGTTCTGAGTGCGAAAGATGCTCGTCAGAATGCCATGCATAGTTTGGCCTATCCACTCGCCGTAGAGTTGCGCCAAATACCTCTGCTTCTACTCTGAGGATAATAATTTGGAATCAATGCATCACACTGTTTCTGCTGGCGTCACCTATCTATTTGCGGCTATTCTGGCAAGTATGATTATCGCGTTAGCAATGGAAGAGCGATTGCACGCAAAAAAGTCAATTATTGTTGGTGTTTTTGCTGTTGGCAGCCTATTTCTGGCATCTATTCTTGGGCTTGTGCCTTTTGGCGATGTTATTATTCCCGGTGGTATTCGATTGCATCTCCCTGTATACATCGAAGCTATTGATTGGGAAGTGATCGCTATTATCATAGGCTCCAGTCTGTTTGTTGATGTGACATCTCGTTCAGGTCTGTTCAGTTGGATAGCCATAAAGTTAACCAAAGCATCAGTTGGTGATCCACTCAAGTTGCTGTGGTACTACGGCGCAATGACTGTGCTGTTTTCTGCGGTACTGAATAATGTTACTGCCATGATTATTATCGGTTCACTGACGGGTGTCTCGCTCAATAAGCTTGGTCAAAATAAACTATTATTGGGTTTTTTGCTGATTGAAGGTTTATTGACCAATATTGGAGGCCTGCTGACTCTGATTAGCTCAGTGCCCAATATCATCGTCGGTAATACAGCTAGCATTAGTTTTATTGCATTTTTTATCAAAGCGAGCCCCTATGTTCTAGTAGCTACCGTGGCGACACTAGTGATGGGTGCTAAGCTTTTTGGGGTTCGTTCTCACCAATCTGATCGTGAACGACAAACTGCTGCTGACTTAATCAAAAGTTTTGATGAAAACGATGGGATAAGAAGTCAGCCATTTTTCTGGTTCTCATCTGTCGTGTTAATAGCGTTTATTCTTGCCATTGCTACTACATCAATAACCCCTGTTGTTAAGGATTTAGGCATGGGGTTTGTCGCTATGGCTTTTGCGGTAATCGTATTACTGCGCTTCAAACACGATGTGAATGAATTTTACCAGGCTATAGATTGGGATCTTATCCTGTTTTTTATGTCTTTGTTTGTGGTTATCAGCGTTATGGAGCACGCTCAAGTCCTTGAGTTGATAGGCCAGGGAGTCAGCTGGATGATTGGTGATGGCATTAGTAATTTAGGCACTGCTGCACTATTGGTAACATCGTCAGTGTTCAGTTCGGTAACAGATAATATTCCCTTGTCAGCAATGTTGGCTAAGATTCTTGCAAGCCTAAATACGCCTAGTGATTCATCACTCTGGTGGTCTGTCGTATTTGGTGCCAACCTTGGTGGTAACATCACGCCGATTGGCAGTGCTTCTACCCTTGTTGCTGCAACGATCATTCACAAATATCAGTTAAAACTAACCTTTGTCGATTTTATAAAAAGGGCTTCACCCTTTGCATTTATGCAGATTACCCTGGCTACAGGATATGTGTTGTTATTCTTGTAGCCCTGAGTGTCGTAATAGTTACCGCATGTTACGAGTTAAATAGGTGTGTTGGATGAGACGATTTTCAATCATAACAATTAGTGTACTATGTATCGGTCTATTGCTGATGCAGGTCAGTGTTGCCGCTGAGAAAGGGCTGTTATGGCGGATTAGTGGTAAAGGGGATGATTCTTATCTGTTTGGTACTATGCATAGCGATGATCCGCGTATCACCCAGCTGCCTGCTATAGTTAAGAGCCATTATAATCAGGCCGATACCCTGATGTTAGAGATCGCTCTTGATCAATCGACAACCGCGAGCGTTGCAGCCCTGATGATGCAGGCACCGCAAGAAACGCTCAGCAAACAGATTGGTGTATCGCTGGCCCATGAGGCTTCACAGGCATTGGAGTCAAAGGGTATCCCGCCAAGTGTAACCGAGATGCTAAAGCCTTGGGCGGTTGTTATGACCTTGAGTATGCCACGCATGGAGAGTGGTCAGTTTCTCGATAAACAACTGTATGACAGAGCGGTTGCTTCTGGAAAGCAGTTTCACCCATTGGAGACGCCAGAAGAACAGATATCGATTTTATCATCCCTGTCTCTTGATGAGCAGAAGTCATTATTGCGTCATGTGCTCGATGAATATCAAACATATCCACGTATGTTTGAGCGGCTAACTGAGGCCTATTTAGCAAGAGACCTTGGTAAAATTAATGACATCAGTCTTGCAAACCCTATCAGTACAGACTCCGCCCTCCAGGATAAGGTCATGACTCGGATGCTGCTACAACGTAATCAACATATGTTTGAGCGGATGAAGCCATTTCTTAGTCGGGGGAAAGTTTTTATTGCTATTGGAGCGCTCCATCTTATTGGGGATGAGGGGCTCATTGCTCTGCTTCGCCAGCATGGCTACAAGGTGAATTGCCTATACTGAGTTCTTGGTCGTTGGTATCAGGGTTTCTCTTGATGCTACATGGTGGCACATAAACTGGAAGATCAAGAATGCCCCAACAGTACAGGCAAGCATTGTTACAGCCAGTGTTTCTGGAGCGTTTGAGTGGATGGCGCTGACAATCATTGATACTATCCCCGCAATCAAGAACTGTGTACTTCCCATAAGGGCTGATGCGACTCCGGCATTGGCTTTGAAGTGAGCCATTCCGAGAGCCGTCATATTCGGTACTAGAAACCCAAGTAGCCCAATTTGAAAAAACAGCGGCACCAGCACTGAAAATAGCTCCCCGCTCATCCATGATTGAAGCATTAAAATAAGACTAATTGTGAGTTGAACGATGATTGCGACTGAAATGATCTGCAAGGGTGTTTTGTACTTGAGCGCCCATCCATTGAGTTGTCCAAAGAGAATGAAGCCCATAGCATTGGTGCTAAAAAACCAGCCAAAATTTTCCACCTCAATGCCGAAATGGTCGATCAAAATAAAGGGTGAACTGGCGATATAGGCGAATAGCGAGGCCATGGAGAGCCCTCCCGCTAGGGTGTAGCCGATAAAGTGGCGGTTTTTCAGCAATGAGAGGTAGCGCGATAGGATAGTGTGGGGTGTCAATGGTATCTGCGGGTCTGCGCCGTGGCTCTCCTGGAGGCGGTAGTGTACCAATAACAGTGCCAATCCCCCAAACAGCGCCAGGGCTTCGAAGATGGCGTCTAATCCAAACCACTCCATCAGATAACCACCCATCAAAGGGGCCAGCATCGGGGCTGCTCCCATTACCAGCATCATAGCTGAGTAGATCCCCGCAGCATCTCTCGCCGTATAAAGATCACTTACCACAGCACGGGCGATAACAACACTCGCACTTGCCCCCAGCGCCTGGAAAAATCGCAGTATGATGAGTTCGTTGATCGTCGTGGCGAATGTGCACCAGAGCGATGTCACGACATAAATTGATAATCCGGCATAAAGTACCACTTTTCTCCCATAACGATCCGCCAGTGGGCCGTAGATAAGCTGCCCAGCGGAGAATGCGACGAAAAAGGATGAGAGTGTCAGTTGAACGTGCCCCGTATCGGTGGTAAATAGCCGTTCCAGTGAGGTGAATGCCGGTAGGTACATGTCGATGGAGAGTGGGGCCAAAGCCGTCAGACTGCCTAGAATAATGATAAGTTCAGCTTTGGATATGGCGAGTTTCATAATTTAATAGATCACCGTTGGGGATTTATGGAATTAGGTTAAACCTAAAATCCACGCTATAGGATATATACTTTTGGTCATTGATGACAGTACGGTTGCCGTGCTCGATGAAACCTAGTGTGGTGCTTCATACAAATTGACGATGACCGCTTAGCGTCTCGCCCGAAGGGAAGCCTGCTCAGGCCAGGATACTGCGTTGCAATGCTTGAAAAGGGCGAGCCATTCCCTGCGCATTGCGCCTTGTCTCCTGGCCTGAGCAG
>JARRQF010000059.1:0-14075 GCA_037382065.1 Candidatus Thiodiazotropha sp.
CAGGATACTGCGTTGCAATGCTTGAAAAGGGCGAGCCATTCCCTGCGCATTGCGCCTTGTCTCCTGGCCTGAGCAGGCTTCTATCATCGTCAATTTGTATGAAGCACCACACTAGGTTTTGTATTATCCAGGATTGGTAGTAGGAGATGATCTATGGGGCGTTTGATTTGGACAAAAGACCTAGAAACCGGCATCGATGTCATTGACGGCCAGCATATACGCATTGTTGAATATATAAATAAACTTCATGACGCCCGCACCAACAACGACCGGGCTGGCGTCGCCGATATCATCTCTGCAACAGTAGACTACACCATGTCCCATTTCAGTTTTGAAGAAGCTCTAATTGAAGATGCAGGTTATGAATTTGTTCGGCCTCACAAAAAAGTCCACGAACTTTTTATTCGTCGTATTTCGGAATTCCAGAAACGCTTTAATGATGGAGAAGATATATCAGAAGAGCTTAATGACCTACTCGCACGATGGCTATTTAATCACATACGCAACGATGACGCCGCTTATGTAAAAGCCGTTAAAGGCAAAATTCTATCGATTACTAAAACTCGGAGCAAAGGCAGCTGGCTTTCTAAATCACTCAAAAAGTTTTTCTCGCCTCGCTAGACTTGACCCAAGGATCATTAACAGCCCCCTAATACTACATAAAATATAGGGCTTCTTATCTCTCTTTTTAGCTTATCCCTGCTTTTTTAAATCTCGATGCTTTCAGGGGGGGCTACTTTTAATACTTCTTCGATAGTAGTGAGACCTTTCACAACTTTTTGTGCACCACTGAGCCTTAGCGGACGCATCCCATCATTAATAGCTTGTCGGCGTAGTTGATTGAGATCGCAATCGAGGGTCATCAGTCGTTTGATGGCAGGAGAAATGGTCATCATTTCATAGAGACCCACACGTCCAAAGAATCCGGTTTGACGACATTCGAGACAGCCTACAGGTTGATACACGCTCTTGGGTCGGTTCTTTGCGCGAAGTGGTGTAATCATAGTTTCCCACATCGCTTCGTTAATCGGCACCTCCTCCTTGCAATGGGGACACAGTGTGCGAGTCAAACGCTGACCCAACACACCAAGCAGAGTCGCCTTAAGCAGATAGGGAGGGATACCAATTTCCAACAAACGCGTTATTGCGGAAGGCGCATCATTGGTATGCAATGTAGAAAATACCAAATGTCCAGTCAGCGAAGCCTGTACGGCCATCTCTGCTGTCTCCTTATCGCGTATTTCACCAATCATGATGATGTCAGGGTCCTGACGTAATAGGGTCCGCACACCACTTGCAAAGGTTAAATTAATATTGTGTTGCACCTGCATTTGATTGAAGCTCGGCTCAACCAACTCAATAGGATCCTCTACGGTACAGACATTCACTTCTGGTCTTGCTAGCTCTTTGAGTGTCGTATAGAGCGTCGTGGTCTTACCTGAACCAGTTGGGCCAGTGACCAGAATTATCCCACTCGGGCGGCTAATCAAGCCGCTCCATTGCTCTGCTTCAGAACGAGAAAAACCCAATGCATGATAGTCCTTAACCAGCACTTCAGGATCAAAAATACGCAATACTAGCTTTTCGCCAAATGCGGTGGGCATCGTCGATAGCCGCAACTCTACCTCTTCACCGTTACCGTTTCGGGTCTTTAACCGACCATCTTGTGGGCGACGCTTCTCCGAGACATCCATACGTCCCAATATTTTAATGCGAGAGGTCACAGCAGTACCTACTGAGGGCGGTATCTGATAAACCATTTGCATCACACCATCGATACGAAAGCGTACATTGGTCTGATTTCGACTCGGCTCAATATGAATATCACTTGCTCGCTGGCTATAAGCGTACTGCAGCAGCCAATCAACGATATTCACCACATGCTGATCATTGACGTCAAGCTTGCCGCTGCGCCCAAGCTCCATAAGCTGTTCAAGATTTTGTACGCCCGATGGGCCTACATCCTGATTATCATCATGGGCAGCCCGAACAGAATGGGAAAGACTGTAAAACTCAACCAGATAGCGCTCTATCTCAACTGGATTGGCGATCACTCGAGTGATCGCTTTATTCAGAATAGGTTCTAGCTCTCGTTTCCACTCTGTAAAAAATGGCTCCGCAGTCGCGATAACCACCTCATCCGACTTAACCTCCAGTGCAATAATATTAAATCGTTTAGCATAGGCGTAGGACATCACGGCGGTGATTGCGGGCACATTAATCATTAACGGATCGATATGAACCATCGACAAGCCCACTCTTTTCGCTAACCAAGCAGTTAACAGGCCAAGATCGAGAATGGTTCGTGGATTCCGTTCATCAGTCCATTTATGTTCGGCGATCAGAACCAAAGGATGCTTGGTTTGCCTAGCCCCCACATTGACTGCCTGAACCGTTTTGGCTAGCTGCTTTTTTATCAATCCATCTTCAACCAGCCAGTCAAGTAATTCCCCCAACTCCATCTGACGGTCGTTTAATAACTGTCTATTCATTACTCGTCCATTCATTACTGTCGATCCACCTAAAAGAATTAGCTTCTGTTGCTTACGATAAATACTTCAACCTAAAAAGATCAGTTGGACAGCGTGATTCACCCACTAGGTGACCATAACCATCGAAGCTATTTTCTTCAAAATCAGAAACCTGTTATTAGCATGGAGCGGTCAACTGATTTTTTTAGGTTCAACACTCAGGGCTACAAGAATAGCTCAAATCAAAGCGCAGCTCGTAAGCAATAGCCAATGCCCTTAACAGGATCGATAACACAGTAGGGTACTCTGGGATTTTTCACAAAGGCAAGGCGGTCTTTTCTACAACACGACGCAATACAAAGCTGGAGTGCACGCCAGTCACACCCTCAATACGGGTAATCTTATTCAGTAGTAACGCCTGATAATCATCCATATCCCGCACCACCACTTTAACCTGATAGTCAGCATCCTGACCCGTTATCAAAAGGCACTCCAATACCTCCGTCATGCCATGAATCACCTTTTCAAAGTTTTCAAATCGCTCTGGGGTATGCCTATCCATTGAGATATGCACCAAGGCCATTAGGTCCAGGCCTAGCTTACGACTGTCCAGATGAGCGCGATATCCTGCAATGATTCCCGCCTCCTCCAGGGCACGCACACGTCGCAAACAGGGTGAGGGGGAGAGGCCAATACGCTCTGCCAAATCCTGATTGCTGATCCGCCCTTCTTGCTGAAGCAGGTCCAATATACGCCGGTCATAGCGATCTAATGTCATTCGATTGCCTCTAAACCACATAAAATAAGCAGATAATGCCTAATTTTAATTATTTAATAGCATTATATGCTTATTTTTAGGGTTTTACAGCCAACTTCGCAAGCATCTGCCAATCAATCTGCACTATTCTTTCACCATCGGCCACAAGCCGCTTAGAAACCTAAAAAAGCCCGAAGCCACAAGTTTCCGGCAAATGCCAATTACCCCACAAGGGTCTGATGGCGAACTAAAGGCCTTGTAAAAATTAATTATCCAACAATGCACTTAATTTTTTCCGAGGCCCTAACAGCTACTCCAATCCGGAAACAGCTGACATGGACCCAAACACAATATCAGGAGCTGACTGTGAAACGCTTTGATCACCGAAAATACCGCCCTAACCAGGTGGCACCAATAGACAACCGGCAATGGCCCAATAACACCATCGACACACCACCAATCTGGACCAGTGTCGACCTACGAGATGGTAACCAAGCCCTATTGGAGCCAATGAGCGTGGATCAAAAGCGTCGCATGTGGGATCTGCTGGTCAAGCTGGGCATAAAAGAGATTGAGGTTGGCTTTCCATCTGCCAGCCAACCCGACTACGACTTCGTACGTGAACTGATTGAGGAGAACAGAATACCACCTGACGTCACCATACAGGTGCTGGTGCAGGCACGTGAAGAGCTGATTAAAAAAACCTTCAAGGCTCTGGAAGGGGTGCGTCGTGCCATCGTGCATGTCTATAACTCCACCTCAACAGTGCAGCGTGAGCGGGTATTCAAAAGTGACCGTGAGGGAATAAAAGCGATTGCCGTAGAGGGTGCTGAATGGCTGAAGAAGGAAGCCGCACACTACCCGAAAACCGAGTGGATTTTCGAATATTCGCCTGAGAGTTTTTCCAACACCGAATCAGATTACGCAGTGGAAGTTTGCAATGCCGTTATCGATGTCTGGCATCCAACCCCCGAAAAGCCATGCATCCTTAATCTGCCGGCAACCATTGAGAGCAGCACACCTAACCGCTTCGCCGATCAGGTGGAATATTTTTGTCGCCAGATATCGCGGCGCGATGCGGTCATCATCTCTGTGCATACCCATAATGACCGAGGAAGCGCGGTGGCAGCTGCAGAATTGGCTCTTCTGGCAGGAGCTGAGCGGGTGGAGGGGACATTAATGGGCAATGGAGAGCGAACAGGAAATATGGACATCGTCACCTTAGCGATGAATCTCTACAGCCAGGGAGTAGATCCAGTCCTCGATCTATCAAAGCCGGATGAGATTATTCAGGTCTACCGCCACTGCACTGGCCTGCCCGTTCATCCACGCCATCCTTGGATTGGAGAGCTTGTCTATACCGCATTTTCCGGGTCACATCAGGATGCCATTCGCAAATGCCTGCATGAGCAGCAAGCAGACGAGCCTTGGCAGGTCGCCTATCTTCCTATTGACCCTCGGGACATAGGTCGAAACTATCAAGAAGTAATCCGGGTAAATAGCCAATCAGGCAAAGGCGGTGTGGCCTATGTCCTGGAACGCGACTATGGACTGATGCTGCCACGTTGGATTCAGGTGGAACTCGCCCAAATAGTACAGCGTGAATCAGAACAGCATCGTGGAGAGGTAAGCAGTGAGGCGATCTATGCTCTCTTTTTGCAACATTTTATTATCAAACAAGGACCCTACCAACTTGCTGGTTACCGAATCGATCACCAAAGGGAGCACGAGACCATCGAAGCTCGGATTACTTATCAAGCACAAGAACTTCTTCTCAAAGGTGAAGGGGAAGGCGCGATATCCGCGTTTATAAATGCCCTGTCAAATCACCATGGAAATGTCATACAGGTCATCGACTATGTGGAGCATGCTATTGGAGAAGGAGCTGATGCTGAGGCCGCAGCTTATGTACATTTAAGCTTTCTAGGCCGACGCATCGTAGCTGCCGCCATCAGTCGGGACATGGTTAGCACGTCATTAAATGCGGTTCTTTCCGCATTGAATCAAGCGCATGCAAATCAGCAGGCGGCATGATCCTAAAAAGATCAGTTGGACAGCGTGAATCGAAGCTATTTTTTCAAAATCAGAAACTTGCTATTAGAATGGAGCGATCAACTGATTTTTTTAGGATGATAGGTCTAGTGACTAACCTAGTGTGGTGCTTCATACAAATTGACGATTATAGCGTGACGCTAAGCAGTTAGCCGCTAGGCGCGTGCCGCCGGGAATGGCTTCTCCCTTTCCAAGGCGCGCAACAACGCGGATGACCGCTTAGCGTCTCGCCCGAAGGGAAGCCTGCTCAGACCAGGATACTGCGTTGCAATGCTTGAAAAGGGCGAGCCATTCCCTGCGCATTGCGCCTTGTCTCCTGGCCTGAGCAGGCTTCTATCATCGTCAATTTGTATGAAGCACCACACTAGCTTCCAGCTGTTTGCTGGAAGCTGGTAGTGTCTACGTTACTGACGAATTCCCTCAATCGAGAGATCTAATTGCACCATGCGGGAGGCTGGCCCCAGATCAAATGGAACACCAAAATCGGCCAAAGAGATTTCGGTGGTACCAAAAAAACCACGACGGTAACCGCCCCAAGGATCATCACCATGACCAACATGCGTTACATCAATAACCACTGGCTTTGTCACACCACGCAAGGTCAAATCGCCTTTCAAAGTGGCCTTGTCACTACCACTCTCTTCAAAGGAGGTTGAGACAAATTTTGCCATTGGGTATTTATCGACATACAAAAACTCTTCGCTTCGAAGATGCTTATCACGCTCAGCATGATTACTGTCAATACTCGCCGGTTTGATATCCACCGAAATCTTAGCCGCTGAAGGATCTTTTTCATCGTAGGTAAACCGGCCACCAAAATCATTGAAACGTCCGTACAACCAACTGTACCCCAGATGTTTGATACGAAATTGAATAAAGGCATGCGCCCCTTTATTATCGATAATATACTCTTCCGCACTAAGTGGTGCGGCAAACACCATTGCCAACATAAAAAGAACCGATGATTTGTAAAACATAAATAGACCCTCCTATCGGGATATTTATAAAAACTATTTTGATGTCGATTTAGACTTAAACCTAGAATCCGCAGTTGATCCACTCGCACCAAACATACGCAAGAGTGTCTGATCATGGTCAATAAAATGGTGTTTCAGTGCTGCTAGCGCATGTAATCCAGACAGCACAACGACACTCCAGGCAAGGTAGAGATGGACCTTGCCGGCAATATCTTCCTGATGGTCGAAACCGCTGATGGTTGCTGGTACGACAAACCAATCAAACACCTCTAGTGACCTACCATCTGCCGTCGAGATGAGATAACCACTAATCATCACAGTAAATAGCAGTAAATAGAGCAGAACATGTACCCCAACTGCCGCCAGCCGCTCATATGGTTTATGGTTTGGCAAGTGGTCTGGCTGGGTATTGGAAAAACGCCAAACAAGCCGCAATAACAGCAGCAGAAATAACATCACGCCGATCCCTTTGTGCCACCAAGGTCCAAGTCGATACCAGCTATCGTAGTACCCCAGACTGCGCATCCAGAGTCCCAGACCAAACATGCCATAGACCGACAGGGCTACCAGCCAATGAAAACTGATGGCAACAGCGCCATAGCGCTCCTTGTCATTAAACCTAAAAAAATCAGTTGACCGCTCCATTCTAATAACAGGTATCTGATTTTGAAGAAAATAGCTTCGGTGGTTATGGTCACCTATTGGGTGAATCACGCTACAACGTGAATGGCACGCTTGTGGCGGCACATGGCAGCGTTGCAACTCCTTGGAATAGCGGGCTATTCCGCGTCGTTGCGTCTTGCCCTGTACCACCACAAACGCACCCTTCACGCTGCCCAACTGATCTTTTTAGGTTAAAAATTCTCATCAGAAACGTCCCTCTTGATAGTCTGAAAATGCCTGCCTTAATTCAGCTTCATTATTCATAACAAAAGGGCCTCGTCTGGCGATGGGCTCTTCAAGGGGTAGGCCGGCAACTAAAATAAAACGGCTTGGCTCACGGGCTCTTATTTCAACCGTATCACCCTCCCCTAGCACGCCCAAGATACCCACCTCAAGCCGACTCTCCTCAATGAAAACACAACCTTCAACCAGATAGACAAAGGCATTGTAGTCAGATGCCAGCGGCTCACTAAGTTGTGCTCCTGCTGCCATTGTAATGTCGAGAAAAAGCGTTGGCGTTATTAACTCGCTCACAGGTCCACGAGTGTGCTGAGAGGTTTCACCAGCTATCACGCGGATTTCTACCCCATCACCACGCAACTCCTTCGCAATTGCCTGCTGCTCAAACTCTTGATAGCGCGGAGCTGTCATCTTATGTTTCGCCGGCAGGTTAACCCAAAGTTGAAAACCGGCCAGAAGCCCCTCTCTCTGCTGAGGCATCTCGGAGTGAATCACGCCTCTACCAGCAGTCATCCACTGCACACCCCCCGCCTGCAGCACGCCTGTGTGACCGGCGTTATCGCGATGCTCCACCTGCCCCGCCAATAGATAGGTGACTGTCTCGAAACCTCGATGAGGATGGGCTGGAAATCCACCGATATAATTTTCCGGTTCATCGGAACGAAAGTCATCCAACAGTAGAAATGGGTCCAGTTGTGGTAACTGAGGACCACCTATCAAACGCGTCAGACGCACACCGGCACCGTCGGCAGTCTCTTGCCCGAGCAGCGACCGCTGAACAGAGCGAACTTGTTTCAAAACACCAGACATAAATGTCTCCCTTGCCTAAACCTACCAATTTGATTGGTTATAGAGAGAGTCTAGATTGCATTTTTGATATATAAATAGTAAATAATGAGAAACACTGTTGCTTATTTTGCAACAATGATTAAACCTAAAAAATCAGTTGACCGCTCCATTCTAATAAGAGGTATCTGATTTTGAAGAAAATAGCTTCGATGGTTATGGTCACCTACTGGGTGAATCACACTGTCCAACTGATCTTTTTAGGTTAAATGAGAGTCTAAGTTAGATGAACCGTCT
The DNA here is from genome assembly GCA_037382065.1 of Candidatus Thiodiazotropha sp. Classification (GTDB taxonomy): domain Bacteria; phylum Pseudomonadota; class Gammaproteobacteria; order Chromatiales; family Chromatiaceae; genus Thiodiazotropha. The sequence goes on from JARRQF010000059.1 coordinate 8,244, forward strand.
GGAATGTCTGGAAAGTTTTATTGCCGTGGTAGAATTGGGTCAATTCAGCGCGGCGGCCGAACGCCTCGGTATCGGAAAGTCAGTCATCAGCCGACGGGTTTCGGAACTCGAAGAACACCTTGGGGCTTTACTACTGCAACGTACTACCCGGCGCCTCTCTCTCACTGACGCAGGGCGCGAATTTTACCCCCGCTCAGTTCAACTTCTTGAGGATTTGGCAGAAGCCGAACAGTCGGTCTCCCGAGCACAAACTGACCTTAGTGGACGCATCCATCTTGCCGCACCACTCTCGTTTGGCCAGCTTCACCTGGCACCTGCCCTGAACACCTTCATCAGCAGACACCCCAAGGTGATACTCGACATCGACTTTAATGATAATGAAGTAAACCTAATTCAAGAGGGCATTGATCTGGCATTACGCATCGGCCAACTCAATGACTCTACGATGGTAGCGATACCCTTGGCTCCGATACATTTCATGCTATGCGCCAGTCCAGATTATCTTGCTCGCCATGGCACCCCTCAAACACCTCAGGAACTAGCTGACCATCAAGGACTCTGCTACAGCAATATAGCTGAACCACAAAAATGGCACTTCATCGAAAATACAGGACGCCACCTAACGGTGCGTATCCCACTACGCATGCAGGCAAATAACGGCCAGATACTCCTTGAGGCAGCCGCTTCGGGGCATGGCATTTGTCTCTCCCCCACCTTTTTGGCCTATCAGGCCATACTGGAAGGACGACTATTGCCTATTCTAAATAAATATACTTTACCAGCTGCTACCGCCTATGCGATCTACCCTAATCGCCGCTTCATCCCGCAACGAGTAAGAGTGCTAGCAGATTATTTACGCGAGCAGTTTGGTGACCGACCCTACTGGGATGAGGGATTGGTTGAGATTCCCAAGTAGCCCCATTCTACGATGGTATTTTTTGTATCTATTGCCTGGCTGTCGATATCCCGAAAAAACTACCTTGAACCTAAAAAGATCACTTTTTGAATACGCTATAAAATTTGTGAGTGCGTAGGATGCGGTGAGCGGTGCGAACCGCATCAATAACAGCTTGCAGTGATTCATGAATCATCAATGATGCGGTTCGTACCTCACCACATCCTACATAATATGTTCATATCGTACGTTATAAGTTATTCCATCACATTGACTCCAAAAATTTCACTACAAAGAATATAATCCTTCGAGCCCTTCGTGATAAAATAGCAGGTAACTCTTTTTGAAGTCGCGATAAAATTTATAATTGCGTAGGATGCGGTGAGCGGTGCGAACCGCATCAATAACGCCTTGCAGTGAGTCACCAACATCAATGATGCGGTTCGTACCTCACCACATCCTACATAATATGTTCATATCGTACATTACGAGTTATTCCATCACATTGACTCCAAAAATTTCACCACAAAGAATATAATCCTTCGATCCCTTCGTGATAAAATAGTAGGTAACTCTTTTTGAAGTCGCGATAAAATTTGTAATTGCGTAGGATGCGGTGAGCGGTGCGAACCGCATCAATAACAGCTTGCAGTGAGTCACGAACATTAATGATGCGGTTCGTACCTCACCACATCCTACATAATATGCTCATATCGTACGTTATGAGTTATTCCATTAGATGAACTCCGAAGCATCCAATTCACTCATGATTGAAATCACATCTTCGACCTGCACGCTACCCTTATCATCAGTCAACTTTTGTAGCTCTTGGATCAGTGTGGATTGGTAGGCACCACAACATTCAAGCACTTCCTGCCGACTGTAACTCTGTTTGGTTTGTTCAATAGTCTCTGTTGTTGGCACATCATTTATAATCATCACTTCAGCAGAACGCCTGATCATGCGACTGTTACCAGTCCCATCCTGAGAGGCAGTCAAGGGCCCTGTTTTGGTATAGCGCTTATCCTCAAAAGAGAACTGTTGGCCTACATTAAGTTGTGCAAAGCGCATCTTCACCTCTGTTATTACTACCGTTTTCAATATCTACTATCTCATCAGATGCTGAAGCACCGTTGCTAAAAAACCTGATGGCGGAAAATGATCGGTATCAATTGAAATCACCAGGGCTTGCTCTTCCTGAGTGAAGGGTTCCGCAGTTTCTTGTTGCCACTTCAAAACATCAAGGTCGGCTTCAGAGGCATCCTTTCCCTGTCGATTTCTTTGTTCGATGCGATCATGCAACAGATCCTCACTAACCTGACAATCGAGTATTAATATTGGCGCTTGCTGACTCTCTGCCAGCTGTATAAAAATCCTACGTTGCCATTGCATCAAACAGGTGACATCAATCATCACGGAAAACCCAGCCCGTAACAGATGCTTTGCCATACCGCTTAAATGGTTGTAGGTAATCTGCGTTGCTCTATTACTATAGCGTTGTTTAGCTTGCGGTTCGGGAAAAAGCCGTTTCCTCTCTACATCAGAACGTAACCTGATCGCCATGAGTTGTTCCGCAAACCAGCCACTCACAGTGCTTTTTCCCGACCCAGATACACCATGCGTGATAATCAGTGAAGCTGGGGGATGACGGATTACCGATTCCGCCAATGCAAGATAACTTCGATAGGCTTCAATCTGCTGTTGCATCTCCTCTTGTAGCAGCCCCGGCTGGAAGGCTCTTATCGCACAAACCTTCGCTCTGACCATGGCACGATAAAGCAGATAGAATCGCAGCAGGCGTAAACCAGCATAGTCCCCGGTTTTTTCCAGGTAGCGATTCAACAACTGATCTGCGATCTGATTCAACTCCCGGTGTTGTAGATCCATTAGTAGAAAAGCGAGGTCGCTGATGGTATCGATCCAACGCAGATCCGAGTTGAATTCAATGCCGTCAAATAGAGTTATCTGTCCCTCGAAAAGTGTGATATTTCCAAGATGGAGATCACCGTGGCACTCACGGATTTTAGCGGCGAGATAACGCTCTTCGAAGATAGGCTCCAGCAGCCGGGCTTGCTGCTCTGTCCAGGTTTGCAAACTATTGAGACGCTCGACTTCCAAAAGCGGCTGTCTTAATGCTCGGATGGTACGAAAATTCGCTTGCATGGGTTGTACTACATGCTCAGTCATACCAAAAACCGGATCTCTGGTGACATCTGCTTGTTGGTGAAAATCTGCGATCAACTGCGCGAGTCGATCAATCATCTCCCGCTTAAGGGGGTATCGATCTAGCAGTTCCTGCTGATGAAATCGACGCATTTTCACCGCATATTCAAGAGGCTTCTCGGTAACTGCCAATTGTGGGTTATCAATACTCCCACCTATAGCTACCACCTCAAGGTAAAGATTCGATGCGGCTCGCTTATTGAGCCGCAACTCTTCTGTGCAGCATTGATGGCGCTTCTCCAGTGTAGAAAAGTCCAGAAAACCCAGGTTTAGCGGTTTCTTGATCTTATAGGCGTAGTCACCAATCAGTAACAGATGGGAGATATGGGTCTCTATATGCTCGACATGATGCGTTGCATGACCAAAACAGTGCGGATGACTCAACAGTTGTTGAATCAGGCGATTTTGATCATCAAGTTCTGTAACAGTTGGAGTCATAGTGTGCACATCCCTTGACTAAGCATTAGGTGATGCTAATATAGCGCAAATTTTGATCGTAGGCTGTAGGCGACGATCTTCTAGCCCGTCTAGTGATATCATATTGATGCGATACCTGATGGATTAACAGTGACAGTTTCGAGGCAAATCATGAATATTGACCGTATTGTTTTCGCCTTTGCCGGCTTTGCAATCCTATTGAGCTTAATCCTTTCCCACTACCACCACCCCTATTGGTTGTACTTCACCGCCTTTGTTGGACTCAATCTTTTTCAATCTGCCTTCACTGGATTCTGTCCACTGGCTCTTATTTTAAAAAAGATGGGTAAAAGCAGCGGCGCTGCATTTTAACCTAGGATTTAAGGTGCAAGGATGCACCGTTATATCCCTACCCCCTCATCTTCCTCCGTCTCATCGATGTCAATAGGTTCTGCCTGTAAGTCGTGTGCGGTTGCCTCGGTGATGCGTACCTTAATGAAATCCCCAGGCTCCAATTCCCAGCCGCCTGGTATAAACACCCGACCATCAATCTCAGGGGCATCCGCTGGACTACGTGCCACAACCTGCTTTTGATTTACTTCATCCACTAGCACAACCATCTCCTGTCCGATCTTGCCCTTTAACCGCTCGCGACTGATCTCCGCCTGGAGCTGCATAAACCGGGCTTGTCGCTCCTTTCTAACCTCATCTGGCAAGGCTCCTGGTAGCAGATTTGCCTGTGCACCATTAACCGGCGAGTAGGCGAAACAGCCAACCCGATCTAGCTGCGCCTCTTGCAAAAATTCGAGCAGATCTTCGAACTCGGTTTCTGTCTCTCCAGGAAAACCGACAATAAAGGTACTGCGCAGAGTCAGGTCGGGACACTCCCGACGCCAACGGGCTATACGCGCCAATACCTTCTCCGTTGCTGCTGGACGCTTCATCGCCTTTAATACCCGTATATTGCCGTGCTGAAGCGGCATATCAAGATAAGGCAGGATGTGACCCTCTGCCATAATCGGCAATAACTCATCCACATGTGGATAGGGATAGACATAGTGCAGACGCACCCAGGCTTCAAGATCCCCTAGAGCAGAGGCGAGATCCTTGAGTTTGGAGTTCACTGGACGGCCCTGCCAAAAATCGGGGCGGTATTTCAGATCCACGCCATAGGCACTGGTATCTTGAGAGACCACAAGTAGCTCTCGTACTCCAGATTCAACCAAACGCTGAGCCTCCTGCATAATTTCTCCAAACGGTCGACTGACCAACGGCCCACGTAAATTGGGAATAATGCAAAAACTACAGCTATGGTTACACCCTTCAGAAATTTTCAGGTAGGCATAATGCCTGGGAGTGAGTTTGATACCTTCTGGAGGCAGTAGACTGGTAAATGGATCATGTGGGGCAGGTAGTTGCTGATGAACCGCTTCCATTACCTCTTCATAAGCATGAGGACCGGTTACCGCAAGCACATGAGGATAGGCTGCTCGGATTCGCGCCTCGTCCTTACCCAAGCACCCCGTCACAATTACCTTGCCATTTTCATGTAGCGCCTCGCCAATCGCATCCAGGGACTCCTCAACGGCGGAATCGATAAACCCACAGGTATTCACAACAACCAGATCAGCCTCTTGGTAGCTGATAGAGAGCTCGTAACCCTCGGCACGTATTCGACTGAGTATACGCTCAGAGTCCACTAGGTTTTTAGGACAGCCCAGTGACACGAAACCAATGGTTTTATTAAGTTTCGTCATGAATTGAGCAATCCCATCAGAGAATCACTTGCGTAATCTCGTCCCATCTCGACAATAATCGTCTCTGACAACTCCAAATCGCCACTTGCCAAGTGTGGCAATAACTGCTCAGCCACCTGTTGCACGATTAACATTCCGGCCCGGTTAGGATCTGCCTCACTTAACTTAGTGATATTGTTTTGCAAAGTCTTTAAATAGTCTGAAAAGGTCGCGGCCTGTCCCTCCTGTCCAAGCGCTTGAAATTCAGAGGTAAAGTCAACATGCAGCTCACGACCGGGCTGACCAGGATCATCCAGTACACCGATTTTCAAAGGGCCCTCAATCAGCATCATTTTTCTCCATTCAAGTTATAACAGAGCGACATATTAATCTGTTCGGGATGAGCATCACAGCTGAATTCACAGGATTTTACGGCCATTCCCTCCTAGTGTGGTGCTTCATACAAATTGACGATGATAGCGTGACGCTAAGCGGTTAGCCGCTAGGCGCGTGCCGCCGGGAATGGCTTCTCCCTTTCCAAGGCGCGCAACAACGCGGATG